>JAFWWK010000251.1 GCA_017523615.1 Clostridia bacterium | reverse complement strand
GGACGACGCTTCCATCATGAAGACCGACGACAACAAGTTCAACCAGTACTTCATCGGCTATCCCATCGACGCCCTGATCCCGATCAAGGACGAGATCGGCTTCGTCGTGTCCACCTCCATCAGCCCCACCATCAACAGCTATCTGGGCACCACGCTGTGGAATGAGGTGTACGTGGACGGCGTCGACACCCAGGAAGCCCTGGACGCCGCTCAGGAATCCATCGAGAGCGACCTGTTCTGATCCTGATCCCGCCGGGGCTGCTGCGAAAAGCGGCAGCCCCGTTTATCCATGCGGGAACGCTCCGCGCGAGGGGCGTTCCCGCTTCAGACCCAACGATCCGGTATCGGTCAGAAAGGGGAAAATTCTTATGCAGGCACAGGCGGCCGCAGCGAACAAAACAAGCCGTCACAACCGCGGGACCGCGCTGCTGATCCTCGGCGCGCTCCTGGTCATCCTCGGCCTGGTGGGGCTGTTCTCCCTGCAGGGCAAGGCGGTCCGTTTCGACAGCGCCTACGATTCCCACGGGGACCTGAGCGCCTATTACTTCGGCAAGCCCGCCGAAGGGCAGGGATATTCCTTCCTGCAGAACCTCTGGTTCAGCGCCGTCAGGTACAGGCTGTGGATCGTGGTATCGGGGATTGCCCTGGCGGCGGTCTTCGTGGCGCTGAACAAGCAGCTTCTGTATTCCCAGAAGGTCGCGCCCTATGTGTTCGTGGCGCCCTTCATCTTCACCTTCCTGGTGTTCTTCGCCTATCCCCTGATCTCCACCATCATGATGAGCTTCCAGAGCATCAAGGGCAGCGGCACCGAATGGATCGGGTTCAAAAACTACCAGGACCTGTTCCAGAACAAGACCTTCTACACCGCCGTGAGCAACTCCGTCACCTACATGCTGCTCACATGCGCCATCCTGATCCCCGTACCCATGCTGCTGGCCTACCTTGCGGAAATGAAGATCGCCAAGACCGGAAAGCTGTTCAAGACCGTGGCCTTCATGCCGGTGCTGTGCTCCGTGGTGGTCGCCGGCATCATCTTCCGCATGATGTTCTCCGAGCTTGACGGCGCCCTGATGAACCAGGTGCGCGGCGTCTTCGGCCTGCCGCCCATCACCTGGCTCAAAGGCGCCGAAACGTCCATGTTCGCCATGGTGCTTTTGTGCTTCTGGCGCTGGACCGGCATGAACATGCTGTATTACATGGCCGGCCTCAAATCCATCCCCAACGAGCTTTACGAGGCGGCCGACATCGACGGCGCCAACGGCGTGCAGAAGTTCACAAAGATCTGCCTGCCGCTGCTCAAGCCCACCACCATCTATGTGCTCACCATTTCCATTTACGCGGGCCTTGCGATGTTCACCGAAAGCTATATGATCTTCGGCGGCAACAATTCCCCCAAGAACTACGGCCTGACCATCGTCGGCTACCTGTACCGCTACGGCTTTGAGAAGGTGGACAAGTTCGGCTTCGCCTCGGCCGTCGGCCTGGTGCTCCTGGTGGGCGCCATGATCATCACCGTGGCCCAGCTGTTCATCACCGGGACCATCGGCAGGAAGGAGGACTGAACATGCAGAAAACAGCCAACGCCCCGATCGAGATCCATGAACGCAAACACCTGGCGGGGAAGATCGTCATGTCCTGCTTTTTCGTGATCCTCAGCATCCTGTTCATCATCCCGCTTTACGCGCTGCTGCTGGGCACCTTCAAGGGCGGCGCGGAGCTGTTCGTCAGCGGCCTCAACCTGAACCCCACCCCGGAAAAGCTGCACCTGAACGCCTGGCGCTACCTGTTCACCGGGGTCATGAGCAACGGCGAATACAATCCCCACAGCTATTTCGTCTGGTACTGGAACAGCCTGAAGGTGGTGGCGCTGCAGACGGTTTTGACGCTGCTCCTTTCTTCCATGGTAGCCTACGGCTTTTCCAAATACAATTTCAGGGGCAAGAACGTCATGTTCATGTGCGTGCTGCTGGTGATGATGGTCCCCCTTGAAATCCTGATGCTCCCGATGTATACTCAGATCAACGCCATGGGCATGCGCAACAGCTATGCCGGCGTGATGATGCCCTTCCTGATCAGCATGAGCGCCGTGTTCTTCTTCCGCCAGTTCCTGACCAACGTCCCCCTGGAGCTGGTGGAGGCCGCCCGGGTGGACGGCTGCACCGAATACGGCACCTTCTTCCGCATCATCATGCCCATCATGAAGCCGGCCTACGCCTCCATGGCGGTGCTCACGGGCATGGGCGCCTGGAACGCCCTCCTGTGGCCGATGCTGGTCCTCTCCGACATGAAGAAGTATACCATCCCCATCGGCCTCAATACCCTGTGGTCCCCCTACGGCAACAACTATGACCTGATGATCACCGGATCCTGCTTCGCTATCCTTCCCCTGCTCATGATCTATCTGTTCGCGCAGAAGTTCATCGTGGAAGGCATGACCGCTGGCGCCGTAAAAGGCTGAATTTCCGCCCCGGCGGCATGTGCTCGTCACGGGAGCCGCCCTTTGCAGGCAGGATCCCGGACCCGGTTTCCCGGGTCTCCCCCGCTCCCGCTCATCATAAGGGACCGCCTTCCCGGGCTGTCTCTCTTAAGGAGAATCATTATGAAAAAAGCTTCCATGATCCTGGACCGCGATTTTGCCATCGGCAAGATCGACCCCCGCATATACGGTTCCTTCATCGAGCACCTGGGCCGCGCCGTGTACGGCGGCATCTACGAGCCCGGCCATCCCACGGCGGACGAAGAAGGTTTCCGCAGGGACGTGATCGAAAAAGTCCGCGAGATCGGCGTGCCGGTGGTGCGCTATCCCGGCGGCAACTTCGTCTCCGGCTTCAACTGGGAAGACAGCGTGGGCCCGAAAGACGCCCGCCCCCGCCGGCTGGACCTGGCCTGGGGCACCACCGAGACCAACGAGGTGGGCCTGCACGAATTCGCCTCATGGGCCAAAAAGGCCGGCACCGAGGTGATGTACGCCGTCAACCTGGGCACCCGGGGGGCCGACGCCGCCCGGAACGCGGTGGAATACGCCAACCACAAGGGCGGCAGCTACTGGAGCGATCTCAGGGCAAAGAACGGCGCGAAGGATCCCTTCAACATCCGCCTGTGGTGCCTTGGCAACGAAATGGACGGCCCCTGGCAGATGGGCCACAAGACCGCTTACGAATACGGCCGCGCCGCCAACGAGGCCGCCAAAATGATGAAATGGGTGGATCCCTCCATCGAGACCGTGGCCTGCGGCTCCTCCGCCCACAACATGCCCACATACGGATCATGGGAATATGAAATGCTGAACGAGTGCTACGAAAACGTGGACTACGTTTCCCTGCACCGCTATTACGGCAACCCCACCGGGGACACCCCCGGCTTCCTGGCCCGCAGCATGGACCTGGACGAATTTATCAAAGAAGTGATTTCGATCTGCGACGCCGTGGGCGGCCGCAAGCATGCAAAGAAAAAGCTGAACCTGTCCTTTGACGAATGGAACGTGTGGTACCATTCCAGCCAGCAGGACAAGGAAATCCTGAAGGCCGACAAATGGGGCCGCGCCCTGCCGCTGCTTGAGGACGTGTACAACTTTGAGGACGCCCTGCTGGCCGGCGCCATCCTGATCACCTTCCTGAAAAACGCGGACCGGGTGAAGGTGGCATGCCTTGCCCAATTGGTCAACGTCATCGCCCCCATCATGACCCGCAACGGCGGCGGATGCTGGGCCCAGACCATCTTCTATCCCTACATGCACGCCTCCCGCTACGGCCGCGGCACCGCCCTCAGGCCCGTGCTCTCCTCCCCCGTGTACGACTGCAGCGATTATGAAAACGTGCCCCTGGCCGACGCCGCAGCCACCCTGGGCGACGACGGCAGCGTCACCGTGTTCGCCATCAACCGCGACATGTCCGAGGACATCCTCCTGGACTGCGACCTCCGGGCCTTCGGAAGCCTTAAGGTGAAGGAGCACATCGTTCTGCACCACGACGACGTGAAAGCCGTCAACACCGAGGACCATCCCGACAACGTGGCCCCCGTGAACGCGCCCTGCGAACAGGCGGACGGCGGAAAGGTTAGCCTGAAGCTCCCCGCCCTCAGCTGGAACGTGATCCGGCTGGAAAAGGCCAACTGATAAAAAACATCACAAAAAGCCATGGCCGCGGCGCGCCCCCAATGACGGAGCGTGCCGCGGCCTTTTTTTTTTCGCATGAAATACGGATCCCCGCACGCGGATGCTTTTTGCGTACGGAAGGCCCCCTCTGCGGTGCCCTGCCGCAGGCATCCGTTCCCGCCGAGGCGGGGCGTATGATTCAGGAAGGACTCCCGGGCCGGGATACGCCGTCCCATTCCAGCGGTTCAAGATCATCATCATTCTCCGCCCAGGACCAGGCATAGCTGCCGCGCGGGCAGTACACCGCGATGCGCTCCGCCATAATTACGGTCCCGTCGGGTCCGGTGACCGGGACAACTGTTTTTTCCAGACCTGTACAGCCGTCGAACGCAAAGCTTCCGATACCCGTCACGCTGCCGGGGATCACCAGGCTGCCTGTGAACCCGCCGCAATACCGGAACGCGCAGTCCCCGATCACTGCCACACCTCCAGGGATATCCAGGCCGCCGGTAAAACCGCTGCAGTTAAAGAAAGCGTAATCTCCGATGCCTGTTACACCGCCGGGGATCGTGAGGTCCCCGGTGAACCCGCTGCAGCCGGCGAAAGCCCATTCACCGATATCATTCACGCTGTCCGGGATCGTCAGAGTACCGTTAAAGCCGCCGCAGTTGGTGAACGAACCGGCGGCAATGATCGTCACACCGGCAGGGATATTCAGGCTGCCGGTGAACCCGCTGCAGTCAACAAACGCACATTCGCCGATGCTTGTCACGCTGTCCGGGATCGACAGGCTGCCGGTGAACCCGCTGCAGCCGGAGAACGCGCTGTTCCCGATGTCAGTAACGCCGGAAGGGATATTCAGGCTGCCGGTAAAGCCGCTGCAGTCATAGAAAGCGGCGATCCCGATGCCTGTCACACCGCGGGGGATCGTCAGGCCGCCGTTAAAACCGCGGCAGCCGAAAAAGGCAAAATCGTCAATGACCGTCACCCCGTCGGGAATGATCAGGTCTCCGGTGAAGCCGGCACAGCCTGAGAACGCGCTGTTTCCAATGCTTTTAATGCCGGAAGGGATGGTCAGGCTGCCGGAAAGTCCGGCCTTGTCATAAAAAGCGGATCCCCCGATCTCCGTCACCGGTTTCCCATCGATATATCTGGGGATCACAACATCGACCCCGCCGGCGGGACCGATGTATTCATCGATGCGGATCGTTCCGTCGTCCAGTTCCGAGTATCCAAAGTACGATGCCGGCATGGAGATCTCCTGGAACAGGATCCCGTGATCCTCAGCCCAACGCAGCGCATAGGATCCTTTCGGCGCGGAAATGACCAGCCCGCCGTTGCCAGTGAACGTGTCGGGAGCGATGTATTCCACCGATGCCGGCAGCTGCGCTTCCTTCAGGCCGCAGCCGGCGAAAGCCCTGCTTTCTATCCGCAAAAGGCCTTCCCCCGCGGCGACCCTCGTCAGCGAGGTGTCGCCCATGAATGCTTCGTCCTCGATCACCAGGGTCCCCGCCGGGACCGTAAGATCCGTTTCCGCGCTTCCCAAAGACGCAAAGCCCAGAAAACACGCCAGCAGCGCAGCGAACAGGATCGCCCTGCCGCGATAGGGATCATTCTTCAACCTGCTGATTGTCATCATAAGCCCTCAAACGTTGAATTTGCATGCAAAATCCTATACAGGCATTTCCGCCGCCTTATCCCGGAAACCTCCCGGATAAGCCTGCGTCTATCAGGGAGCTCCTTTTTATTGTAATATAGCATCGATCCTGTTTTATTACAAGGACCTGGATCCAGGCTTTTAAGCAAACAGGCAAATAACCTTCATCCCACATAAAAAGCCATCGCGGGCCTGGTCTCCGCCCTCGATTGACAGCGGCTGAGCACATAGTATAAAATCGGTAAAGAGAACGGAGGAGAAAGAATGAACGGTCCGGATGCCCTGTTTTCCTGCCTTCCCTGTCCACCGGACTTTTCCTGGGACTGGACGGGGCTTAAAAATCTGCCGTCGTTGGAGAGCCTGTTTGACCGCATGGCCAAGGCCCCCCAGGACCCCATTTGGCACGGCGAGGGGGATGTGATGGAGCATACCCGCAGGGTGTGCGAGGCCCTTGCGGGCATGGACGCTTTCCGCTGCATGGATGAGCGGCCGCGCCGGGCGCTGGCCCTGGCGGCGCTGCTCCACGACATCGGCAAGATCACCTGCACCGTGATGCGGGACGGGGCGTGGGTCTCCCCCCACCACGGACCGGTCGGCGCGCAGATGGCGCGGGCCATGCTGTGGCAGGACTTCGGGATGTGCGGAAGCACGGAAAAGCAGCGCTTTCGGGAGGCGGTATGCCTGTTGATCAGGTATCATACGGCGCCGCTTCACCTGTGCGAGGACGATGGCGGCCCTCTCCGGGCGCTGAAGATGGCCGCGGACGGGGAACTTGCGCCGGACTTCACCCTGCGCGCCCTGTGCCTGCTTGCGGAGGCGGACGCCCTGGGCCGCGTCGCCCCGGATATCCCGGAGCTGATGGAAAAGGCGGAGCTGGGACGGGAAACGGCCCGGGAGGAAGGGTGCCTGGACGGCCCCTATCCCTTCGCCTCGGCCCACACCCGGCGGGCACTGTTTTCCGGCTCCAGGGTGTGGAAGGACCAGGAACTGTACGACGACACCTGGGGCGAGGTGATATTGATGTGCGGCCTGCCGGGGACCGGCAAGGACCACTGGATCCGCGCCAACTGCCCGTCCCTTCCCACCGTGAGCCTGGACGGCATCCGCAGGGAGATGGGGGTCGGCCCCGGGGACGACCAGGGCCGGGCGGTTCAGGCGGCAAAAGCACAGGCCAGGGCTTTCCTGAGGCAAAAGCAGCCCTTTGTATGGAACGCCACCTCCCTCACCGATAAACGCGCCGGGCAGGTGGACCTGTTTGAAAGTTACCATGCCCGGGTCAGGATCGTGTATCTTGAAACGTCGTGGGAGGAAAACCTGCGCCGCAACAACGATCGGCCCGACAGGGTGCCGGAACATGTGATCCAAAGGATGCTTCAGAGCCTGGAGCCCCCGGAAACGCGGGAGGCGCAGGCGGTTGAATGGATATGCGTATGAACCGGGCGCAGCGCCCGGATATTCGGAGGCAGCCGGCAGGGCGCCTCCTTTTTTGCGGACCGACGGAAAGCCGGGGTGAAAGGACACGGAAAAAAGGCATTCTCCCCCGATGTACGGCACAAACAAAAAAGCCAAATAATTTGGCCCGTTTTCAACGCCGCGTCGTCTAATGAAGTGTTGAAAGGAGGGAGCTGTTTGACACAGGATACGCACCGGGAATGGCTGGACGGCGTCATCACCCGATGGGAAAAACCGTTGCTCCGGCTGTGCTTCGTCCTCCTGGGCGACGCCGCCTTGGCGCAGGACGCCGTTCAGGAAACATTTTTCAAGGCATGGAAAAACCGCGGCCGTTTCCGCGGGGACGCGTCGGAAAAAACCTGGCTGACGCGCATCGCCGTCAATACCTGCAGGGACCTGAACAAAAGCGCCTGGCGCCGCCACACCGACCGGACAGTGACCCCGGACCTTTTGCCGGAGGGCTCGGCGCCCTTCGAGGCACGGGACGACACCGTCACCCGGGCGGTAATGTCCCTGCCGCCCCGGCTGAAGGAAGTGACCCTGATGCACTGGTATCAGGGGATGACCCTGGCGGAGATGACCCGGGCGCTGCTTATCCCCCGCTCGACGGTCAATTACCGCCTGAAAAAGGCGAAAGCGATCCTCAAAACAGAACTGGAGGACTGGTATCATGAAGACGAATAACTCATCGCTCCGGGACGCTATGGACCGCCGGCTCTCCTTCCTGGACAGCCTGCCGTCCTGCCGCGGCGCGGTCATGGAGCGGATCAAACGGGAGGAAAAACCGGTCATGAAAAAAAAGATATCCGTTATCATTGCCTTTGCGGTCCTGCTGGCAGCGCTCTCCGCCGCGGCCCTGGCGGCAAGCCTTCTTTTCTCCCCCAGGGTGAACGCGGCCCGGATCGCCGAGCGGGCCATGGCCGAAGAACGCGGCGTCACGACGGAGATGATGACCTTCTTCGGGCGGGAGGAGGAAGAACAGCCGGACGGCACGGTCCGGGTGACCTTTTCCGGGGCCGGGGACCTGAATTATGTGCTTGGCACCTATACCGTCCTTGTGAAGGACGGAAAGGCGGAGATCCTTTGGAGCCACGACGGGAAGGACACCTCCGGCGGCTACGAAGCGGAAGCCTGGGGGAAGGACCAGCTGACGGAGATGCTTTCGGACTGCCTGGACGCGCGGCGCAAGCAGGCGTTCCTCCGCCGGGCCGCCGCCATCGCCGAAGCGCACGGAGCCTCTGAGGATGTTTCGTCCTCTGAACCGGACGAGACCTGGCCCGAGCGCCTGGAAGCGGACAAAACGGCCGCCATGGAGGCACGAAGGCTGCCCGAGGAGGATCTGGTCGCCATCGGGCGGGAATTCATCATCACCAATTACAGCCTCGGCGAGGCCGAGATCAGCCTGATGGAACTGTACACCGTATGCGGCGAAAGCGAAGGGAACAGCTGGTACGTAATGGTGAACGGGAAGCCCTGCCTGAAGGTGGAATACCTGCTGTACGCGCCTTACACGGCCCTGCAGGCAATAAACGGCGAGCCCAGGTCCCATATGGACAAGGAAGGCTATTATATCGTGTATGTGAACGTGACGGACGGGACCGTGGAGGAATACGTGCATGATTCCGGCCTGGGCGGGGAGGGATGAAAAAAGCGCAGGAGCGGAAACAAGGATCCTCCGGAACCAAAAAAGGCATAATAAAACGCAAAAAAACACGGAGATACGGGTCCCTCTTCCCCGCGTCTCCGCGTTTCTCTGCGGCCGTTTTGACGGCTGTACGCCTTCGCGCTTTCCTTTTTCCGGGTCACCGGGCTGAACTGCCATACCACCCGGCGCTTTTCGTTGTACGCCTTCTTTTCCTTTTTCGACATTTTGTCGTAGGGGATCAGCCTTTCCATTTTTATCACTCCTCATCATTTCATCCGTTGACAGGATCACTTTAGGACAAACGCGCCGCCATCCGGCGGCGAAGGCTTCTCTTCCCTCAGGCCCTGCGTTTGCCGGAACATGCTTTACCGCTTGCAGCGGCGCCTTATTTCCCGCTTTGTGTCCCGCCGGACCTCAGGCCCAATCCCAGCACGGAAAGCTTATTGACGATTTCCTCCCTGCTTTTCATGCCCAGGTTTCTTACTCCCTTCAGGTCCTCCTCGCTGCAGTCCGTCAGATCCCTCACCATCATGATGCCCGCGCGCTTCAGGCAGTTATACGCGCGGACAGACAGGTCCAGCTCGTCGATGGTCATGACCATCGACGCCGCCTTTTCCCTTTTTTCAGCACGCTTTGCCTTAGGAGTCGTTTCGGCCGGCTCGATCTCCATTGATCCGTTGTGGACTTGACCGGTCAGGCGCCAGGAAACGATCGGACTGCCTGCCATGACGGAATCGATAAATTTCTTGGCCGACTTCAGGCCGGGCAAATACGCAAACCTCATCATTTCGTCCCGGAACGTCTTGATGGCCTTGATCTTTTCGCCCATGCTCAGGAACTGCATCACTTCATCGATCCGCACGGTCACGGAGGTCCTGTGCCTCGCCTTTGCCGACCTGATCTTAAGCGCAATCCCGTTCCGGTCAAAGGCTGTCTTTTCGGGAACAGGCTTCTTCCTGCCGTTTTTCAGGTTCGGATAGGTTTTGCCGCAGAAGGGGCACAGTCCGCCATAATTCAGGGTAGAGAAGGTTTTCCGGCAGGATGGTTCCGTGCAGCGCTTATTCATAGGCATCCCTCCCTGAAACGTTTCGGCATGGCGCGCAGCGTCATTTGCGTTCTCTGGAATCTGATTCCTGTCCTGTCCGGGCCGCGGGGCCCCTCTCCCTAAAAAACATAAGACAATGCCGCGGACGCGGGCGTTCGCCGGTATTCAGGCCCTTTCATGATCGAAGGCCAGCATACGGCCGGGCGCTGATAAAGACTTCCGCTTCTGATCCAACAGTTTCCGCCGGCTTTCGCCATACGTCAAACCGTACGCCGATTATTCCGCCACCAGTAAGCCCGCTTACGTTCGGTAGCAATCCGGACGCCGCGCTGCCCCCGCGGTTTCCCGCGGATTATGGAGGGGATCTGTCGCCCCCAACGTTCACCTGAAAGATTAGCCGATAAGGCTACTTGCACGGAACCTCTGCCTTATACCGCGGCCCTTCTCAGGCCGCGTTCAACGGCGGCTGACTTGTTTCCCGGGTCAGGGTTTCCGGTATGCGAAGGATGACTGCTCCTTCGCCTCAGCCGGATTCTTCCTCCACAGGAGGCGTCTATTGCGTCAGCGGCAGAATTCCTGCGTTATCGGTATCCGATCCTCCGCACCATACCCGCCGGATTGGCGTTTTCGCCTTTGCGCGGGACATTGCTGCCACGCGCAGGTCGGTATCGGAAGGTATCCCTCCCGTCCGGCACCCCATCGGATACGTCCCGGATGCATGACTGCATTTTTTCACCGGGATGCGGAAGCTGTTGGATCAAAAGCGGCCGCGGCGAAAGGACCTGTGCGACCGCCTGCCGGGAGGCTTTCCTTTTTGCCCCGCAGCCCGATTTTTTCATGCGCGATCGCATGGGCCCTCTGCCCGTGTCCGCTAAAAAAACGAGTTCCTCCGGGCCATTCCGCCCGCTTTCACGGTACCGACCGGAACTTCAGACCTGTTCAGCCATTGAGGGAATACGGCCGGTTGATGGGCAGCGACTCCCATCCGCGTATCCCGCGGCTTTCGCCGCCCGGGCTCAAAAAGGGTTGGTTACCTTCACCTTTCACGGTTCTTCCGGCAAAGATTGTGATGATTCACAATTTCGATAGTGCAGGGAGACGAGCGATTCCATTTTCCGCTACTCGGGTCAGCCTTCCGTCTTATACGCTCCTTTCGGGGCTTCACTGGAAACCGGCTTGTCAGTCTTCCCGGAAAAGGCATAATCTGCTCACATTATGCGCTCTCCTGCGGGCACCGCCCCGCGGCATTCCGGGTTATTCCCTCCTTTCGGGAGGGCGTCAATTGACCGGCGACAGAGACTGCGCTTTGGTCTGCGTTCCTCCGGCACAGCACTGCATTTTCTGCCTTTCGGCATTCCGTCGCCCGCTCGCGCGGGTCCCGCAGGGCACTCACGCCGGGTATTCCCGGCCTTTTTCCCCAATGCGGACGTTCCGGCAGCTCCCACTGCCGAAAGCCGGCGCCTCTCAGAACGGTTTTCATCCCGCTTATGCACTGAGTTGCGGAATGGCCTGGAGGAACTCGTTTTCTGTGCGGTTGTCAAGATGCTTCCAGGCCCTGGCGCCCGGCGTCCGCCGTTTTCCCGGCGACAGGCACAGCTTAACACACCCAAAGGGGATTGTCATTAAACCAATGGTTTAACTTTTCCGCGGCTTCTTTTTACAAAAAAGGCTTGACCTGGCGCCAAAGATGGTGTAACATGATTTTCGTTTCACCGCTGCCTTGAACCGCCCCGAAATACCGACCGACCCGGAGAGCTGATCTTCAGTTTCTTCCGGAATCTGTGTTTCTCCTTCCCTCGAACCGACTTCAGGAAAGGATGGCAGGCAATGGCCGATATCAAGATGATGACCTACCCGGTCATTAACCTGGCGGAAACCGGCCGTAGCATCGAGCGGCACCGCCGCCAGGCCGGACTGAGTGTCCGGGACCTTCAGGACTTCTTCGGGTTCGAGTATCCGCAGGCCATCTACAAGTGGCAGCACGGCGAGTGCCTCCCTTCGGTGGATAACCTGCTGGCCCTGGCCCGGGTGCTGAAGGTGCACATGGAGGACCTCCTGGTCTACGACGACCCGGGGGTCCCCCATGTTTTTGGGCCGCCGCGCTCCGATGGGGTCCGGCAGCCGTTGTTTTTCTTTTGCCCGGGGCCCGCGCCCCGGCTTTTTTCTTTTCAGCGGAAAGGGAAGCGCCTTCCTCCCCAGCCTTCCTGCCGACCGCCGGAGGAAGGCGGCGCAAAGGATACCCTATTATGATCTTCTTCCGCCGTCTGGATCAGGAGAAGCCTCCAGCCTGGCGTACACAGTCACCATCATCGTGATAAAGCAGGCCAGGCCGCCGATGACGTTGCTGACAGGCTCGGCCCAGAACACGCCGTAGACCGGCGGCATGATGATGTACGGCAGCAGGAAGGTGAGGGGCGTTACGATGAAGGCTTTGCGCAGGAGCGAGAAGAACACCGCCTGCTTTGACCTGCCAAGGGCCGTGAAGGTGCTCTGCCCCGTCATCTGGAACGCCATGAACACAAAAGCGAAAAAGTAAGCCTTCAGCGCGTCCGGCGCCTCCTGCAATATGGCGGCGTTATCGGTAAACAGACGCACATACGCCCCGGAAAACAGCTCCACCGACAGCCAGGCCGCCAGGGTGCTGGCGCCGCCGGCGAAAAATGTGAAGCGGATCCCTTTTTTGACCCTTTCCACGGCCTTCGCGCCGTAATTGAAGCCGATAAAGGGCTGGGCGCCTGTGGAAATGCAGTTGACCGGCAGGCTCAGCACTTCCCGGATGGAATGGAGCACCGTCATCACGCCCACCCAGTTTTCGCCTCCGCGGGCCTGCAGGACCGCGTTGCAGGCGGCCTGGGTGAGGCAGTTGGTGGCCGACATGATGAATCCGGATACGCCCAGGCGGCAGATCTCCCCCGCCAATTTGGGCCTTAAGCGCAGGTCGGCGCGCTTTAAGGGGATCAGCGCTCTTTTGCCGCACAGGAAGAGCAGCACCCAGGCGCAGGACGCCCCCTGGCTGATGACTGTCGCCAGGGCCGCGCCTTCGATGGACATTTTGAAAACAAAGATAAACAGCGGATCCAGTATCAGGTTCAATACCGCGCCCAGCGCCACAGTCAGCATGCCAACCTTTGGGCGGCCTTGGGCGTTGATAAAACCGTTCATGCCGGTGGCGATCATCGTAAAGGCCGTGCCCCACAGGTAGATCCTGAGATAACGGTCTGCATAGGCATAGCTGCTCTCCCCCGCGCCGAACAAAAACAAAATGGGCCGCTGGAAGGCCATGCAGAAAATAAATACAAACACGCTCAGCAGCGCCAGCCACGCGGCCGAGGTGCCCTGGAGCCTCTCAGCCCGTTCCGTATCCCCCGCCCCGCGGGCAATGGAAAACAGCGGCGCGCCGCCCGTGCCGATCAGCCGTGTAAACGCGCCCACCAGGGCAACCAGGGGGAACGTGACCCCCAGGCCCGTCAGCGCCATGGCGTCCGCGCCCGGCAGATGGCCGATATAGATCCGGTCCACGATATTGTACATCAGGTGCACGACTTCCGCCGCCAAAAGCGGCAGCGCCTGCTGCATGATGTTGCTCCCTACGCTCCCCCGGCTGAAATCCCCCGTCGGAGCCTTGCGCTGCTTGCTCAAATCCATCCATCCTCCCCCCGTTTTTATCATACTCCCCTTCGGCCCGTCTGTCCATGCGCGGGCTTTTTTTATTTTTCGTTTTTTGAGGATACAAGGAGCGCTTGTTGATCATGTTGCGTATTTATTGCGTTTATTGTTCTGCTAAAAATCCAATTTACCGCGGTATTACCGTTATTTAGCCCGTTTTTAGCATCGCTGGAATTTTGCGCAATTTGCGCGTATAATTACGTTAACGCATCAAAAAGGAGGGTGAGCCTTGACAAGAAGCCGCGCGTCCCCCGCCCCGGGCGAAAGGGACCTTAAAAAGCTCAGGAAGCTCCTGAGCCTTGCCATCACGGACCTGGGCGAAGCCCACCGGGAGGATTCCCTTCTGAAGTCGGGTCCCGGACGCACCGGAAAAAACCCTCCGGGCGGAGAGGAAACCAACGAACGATACGACCTGAAAAAGATCGACTCCTTTGTGGACATCCTTTCCAGGTGCGACCGGCTGCGCCGGGAACTGTACAACCTGCCCACGTCCAAGGACATCCAGGACATGGAAAGGCAGCGCCGCATGGCGGAAGCACAGGACAGCGCGGCGGGGATCATCCTGCTGTCCCCCGTGGAAAACCAGGATACGGAGTGCCCCGAGGTGGACAGCTGATCGGCCTTTATATTCAGCGCCGGGGCGTCTGGAAGGGATGCCCTGAGCAAAACCATGATCATTAAAAAAGGAAGTGAATAAAAATGACCTGCAGCCAAATCAAAAACCGCCCGGCGAGCAGCGCGGAAAGCGTCTACTGCCCCTTCTATGTCCGGGATACCGGCACTGTCATCGTATGCGAAGGGCTCACCTTCGGCCGGGATTCCGTGCAGCGCTTCAGGTGCGCCGCTGAACGCGACCGGTGGCTGGGCGACGTGTGCGCCAGCCCCTCCTGCTTGAGGCTCTGTCCCCAGGCCTGCGTGCTGAACATCCTCTACGACGCCGACGCGCCGGCCCCGGAGGAGGTGCTGCGCGTATTTGACGACACTGAAAAAAGACGCAGGAAAAGCGCCCGCACCCGCCGCAGGCGGCGCGCCGCCCGCAGGCGTCCCCGGCAGAAAGACGCTTTGGCGAAGGACGCATGATAAGAAAAAACGTGGTGTGGTCGCCGCAGCCGAGGCAGGCGGCGTTCATGGCGCGGCCGGAGTGGGAAGCGTTCTACGGCGGGGCCGCCGGCGGGGGGAAGAGCGACGTGCTGGTGGTGGAAGCGCTGAGGCAGATAAGCATCCCATGGTACAAGGGGATCATCTTCCGGAAGACATACCGGCAGCTGGGGGAGCTGTTGGACAAGGCGGACCGGTACTATCCCAGGGCCGTGCCTGGGGCGAGGTACAACAGCGTGCAGAGCTGCTGGAAATTCCCGAGCGGGGCCAAGATATACTTTGCGGGGATGCAGTACACCAAAGACCGGGAGAAGTGGCAGGGCTGGCAGTTCGATTACATCGCCTTCGACGAGCTGACGCACTTTCTTTATGACGAATACAGTTATCTGTTTTCGAGGAACAGGCCCAGCGGGCCGGGGACGAGGGCGTACATCCGGGCGACGGGGAACCCTGGGGGGATCGGTCACGGATGGGTGAAGCAGAGGTTCATCACGGTGGCGCCGCCGATGCAGCCGGTGAAGCGCCGAGTGGAATGGGTGGACAAGGCCGGTGAGAAGCACACGGACTGGCGGTACCGGATATTCGTGCCGGCGAGGCTGGAGGACAACAGGGCGCTGGAGGAGAACGCGCCGGAGTACCGGCTGAACCTGAGCATGCTGCCGGAGAAGGAGCGGACGGCGCTGCTGGAGGGGAACTGGGACAGCTTTTCGGGGCAGGTGTTCACGGAATGGAGGAACGACGGGGAGCACTACAGCGACCACAAGTGGACGCACGTGGTGGAGCCGTTCCTGATCCCGAAGCACTGGCGGATCCTGATGGGATATGACTGGGGGTACTCAAAGCCGTTCGCCTGCGGGTGGTACGCCATCGACGAGCAGGGGAAGATGTACATGATAAGAGAGCTGTACGGGTGCACGGGGGACCCGGACGTGGGCGTACAGTGGAGCGTGGACAAGACGGCGGAGAAGATACGGGAGATAGAGAAGGAGGACCCGAACCTTCAGGACAAGAGGATCGAACGCATAGCCGATCCCGCCATCTTCCAGAAGAACAGCGAGGGGAGCATAGCGGAGCTGTTTGAGAGGAACCATGTGTACTTCACCAGGGGGGATCATGAACGGATCGCGGGGAAGATGCAGCTGCACTACCGGCTGCAGTTCGACGAGATCGGGGAGCCGATGTTCCAGGTGTTCTCAACGTGCACCAATTTCATCAGGACGTTTCCGGCGCTGGTGTACAGCGACACGGACGTGGAGGACGTGGACACGAGGCAGGAGGATCACCTTTACGACCAGTGCCGGTATGTGTGCATGAAGAGGAGGATCACGCCGAAGGCGGTGAAGCCGGAGGAGCTGCCGAAGGCGGACCCGCTGAACATGTGGGCGGACAAGCAGAAGGGAAGTTCACGCCGAAGTATTATGGGTTTTCGTGAAAGAGTTGAGAGTTGAGAGTTGAGAGTTGAGATGAAGATTGTTTGAGACGGGGAACGGGGAACCTCATCCATTGTCACGGGGTGGTGGACGACGGGGCAAGGGGAACCTCATCCACCGCTACGCGGTCCCCCTTCCCCCTGCGGGGGGAAGGCTTACGGGGATTGTCACGGGGTGTCCGACGAAGGAGGACGGAGTGTCCCGTGACCTCTTCCTTGTTTCAGGATTTAAAGCATACTTAAAATAAGCGGCGTTGTATTTCAAGAATTGGCTGTAACTTAGCGTTATCACAAAGTTTCGATGTTGTTGTGATGTTGTTGTGATGTTGTTGTGATGTTGTTGCGATGAGACGGAAAGGAGAAAGGCATGGCAGGCGGCGGACAGAAGACGAGGGAAGAGAGGATGGCGGACGCAATGGGCGCGGCGCGGGAGAGGATGCAGAGGGAAGGGATGATGAAGCAGGCGGGATTCAGGCCGGGGAGCGAGAGGGACCTGGCCGGACTGCTGGAGGGACAGCGGGCGGCGGCGGGACAGGCGCTGCCCGGAGACGAAGGGAGCATGCCGAACCGGGACGCGGCGATGGTAAGGGAGATCAGGCAGGGCTTCGGCGGGGAGATCCCGGCGGAAGCGCAGGCCAGGGAGCGGGCCGGGTATGTTCCGGAAGAGGACGAGGAAGAGGGGCTGATCAATAAAAAAGTATTGGGCAAGGCCCGGGAGACGCTGAACCGGTACAGGGCCGGCAAGGCGAACATGGACAAGCGCATCGTGGCCAACGAGAAGTGGTGGCGGATGCAGCACATGCCGATGATCCGGAAGAACATCATCCGGGAGACGGACACGCCGAGCGGGTGGCTTTTCAATTCCCTGGCGAACAAGCACGCGGACGCGATGGACAATTTCCCGAGCCCTTCTGTTTTGCCAAGGGAGGCAAACGACAGGATGGACGCGGAGATCCTGACGCAGGTGCTGCCGGTGATCCTGGAGCAGAACGACTTCGAACAGGTGTACGACGAGACCTGGCAGTACAAGCTGAAGAGCGGCACGGGATGCTACGGAGTGTTCTGGAACAGCAGGAAGCTGAACGGGCTGGGGGATATCGACATCAAACGTGTAGACGTTTTGAACCTTTACTGGGAGCCGCGGTGTGAGGACATCCAGGAGAGCCGGAACCTGTTCTATGTGTACATGGAGGACAACGACACGCTGGTGGCGATGTATCCGCAGTTGGAAGGGAAGCTGGGGGGCCGGGACTTCCAGACGGCGGAGTACGCCTACGAGGACAGCGACAGCGAGGCCGCGGAGAAGAGCAGCGTGATCGACTGGTACTACAAGAAGTGGCAGGACGGCAGGGAGATCCTGCACTTCTGCAAGTTCTGCGGGGACGTGGTGCTGTACGCCACCGAGAACGACCCGGCGCTGAAGGACACGGGGATCTATGATCACGGGAAATATCCGTTCGTGCTGGACGTGATGTACAAGGTGGAGGGCAGCCCGGCGGGCTTCGGGTATGTGGACATCATGATGGGGGTGCAGACCCGCATCGACAGGCTGCAGAACGCGATCACCGAGAACGCTTTGGAGACGGTGAACAACCGGTGGTGGATAAGGGACGCCGCGACCATCAACGAGGACGAGTTCAAGGACCACAGTAATAAGCTGGTGCACGTTGCCGGCGAAGTGAGCGAGGAGAACGTGAGGCCGATCCTGGTGCAGGGGCTGAGCGGGAACTGCATCGACGTGCTGACGACCTACGTGAACGAGCTGAAGGAGATCAGCGGGAACCGGGACGTGAACGCGGGCGGGAGCCAGAGCGGCGTGACGGCGGCCAGCGCCATCGCGGCGCTGCAGGAGGCCGGGAGCAAGCTGAGCCGGGACATGATCAAGGCGAGCTATCGGGCTTTCGCGAAGGTGTGTTATCTGGTGCTGGAGAACATACGGCAGTTCTATACCGAGCAGAGGACCTTCCGGATCACGGGTGCGGACGGGACCAATCAGTTCGTGGAGTTTTCAAACATCCGGATCAAGGGGAGCACGCGGCCGGGGATGTTCGGGATGGAGGACAGCCGGCGGCCGATCTTCGACGTGGAGGTGAAGGCCCAGCAGGCGAGCCCGTACAGCAGGATCAGCCAGAACGAGCTGGCGAAGGAGTTTTTCCAATTGGGGTTTTTCAACCCGCAGAACACGGACGTGAGCCTGGCCTGCCTGAGGATGATGGACTTTGAGGGCAAGCAGGAAGTGCTGAGCAACATAGAAAAGAACGGGACGATGTACGACAGGCTGATGAAGCTGCAGCAGGAGGCGGCGAAGCTGGCGGCGATCGTGGACCGGGAGCACGGGACGATGATCCTGGAGGGACTGACGCAGGCGGGGCTGATCGACCCGGCGGCGGCGCAGGCGGTGATGGCTCCGGCGGCGCCGGTGGCGGCGGGGAACGCGCAGCCGGCGGGGGCCGAAGGGACCAGGGTAAGGAACGACACGCCGGATATGAACAGCCTGGGGAAGATCATGAGCAACACGAGCATGATGGAGAGGGCGAAGAACGTGGCGAGGGACGCGACGGTGCCGAGGTGAGGGGTAACGGGGAACGGGGAACCTCATCCACCGCTACGCGGTCCCCCTTCCTCTGCGGAGGTCATGGGACACCCCGTCGGCTAACGCCGACACCCCATGACAAACCCCAAGGGGGAAGGCTTACGGAGTCTTCCTTGATGCAGTGAGGTGATGGACGTGATCGAGATACGGATAGACAAAGACCTGGGGATGATACGGGCCGAGGGGCACGCGGGGCACGGGAAGAAGGGGCAGGACATCGTGTGCGCGGCGGTATCGGCGGTGATGGACATGGTGGCCAGGGCGGCGATGCACAAGAAGGACGCGCGGGTGGAGACGGAGGAAGACGGGACGATGGCGGTGTGGGGCTTCGGGTTCCGGTATTCCTGCGTACTGAGCGCGGCGAGGGAAGAGCTGGAGGCCATCGCGGAGAAGTATCCGGAGAACGTGAGCGTGAAGGATGTAAGGTACGAGTGACGGGGAACCTCATCCGTCAGCGCCTTACGAGGGCGCTGCCACCTTCCCCTGAAGGGGAAGGCTTACGGGGTCTTCCTTGTTTCTTGAAGGAGTGAGGATTGGAGAAGGGAGTGAGCGGACCTGGCACAAATGAACATTGACCTGGACCGACTGGGGAAGATCGGGCAGGAAGATTTGAAGGACGAGAAGACGCAGAAAAGGATCTTTCAGTATCTGTACCAGCTGAGCGAACAGCTGAAGTACTGGCAGTACCACATGGAAGAAGAGAACATGACGGAGGAACTGCAGGAGAAGATCCGGAAGGCAAGCGAGAAGGACGTGAAGACCATGTCCACGACCATCACGGACGAAGGGATCATGATCAAGGACCGTGAAGGGAACACGGTGATGACGATCGGCGAGAACGGGGACATGAACCTGAAGAGCGTGACGACGCAGGACCTGACGGTAAACGGCAAGAACCTGGGGACGGTACTGGAGGCGTTCCTGGACAGCAGGATCGTGGTGAGCGACACCCAGCCGGCGGGGAGCGGGCTGATCTGGATCCAGCCGATGAGCGGGGGCAGCGCGTCGGCGAGGTTCTCCGGGGACGGGAGCGGGCTGGCATGCGTGAGCGGGGAGCGGAAGAGCTTCTACTTTGAGCGGGATACGAACGCGGCGACCGGGAATTCCTGCAGCTACGGGGTGCGGTTCCGGGTAAAGTGGGGAGAGACGCCGGGGTATGTGACCGGGGTGAAGGTGCAGGTGAGCGGCGCGGCATACGGCGGGCAGGTATACACGGTGACGATCCTGAACCAGTCGATGGACGAATATGTGGCGGCGTACGGATACCTGACGGTGGACACGCTGGAGGACATGACGGGCGGATTGACGAACGTGACCTACGGGCCGTCGCTGACGGTGACGATCACGGTGACCTTCGACGACGACGCGGAGGACCGGGTGTTCGCCGCGGAGACGTTCACGGTGGCGGCGAAGGCGGACGGGCAGAGCGGGACGGCGCAGGACTGTTTGGTAAAGTATATTGTGTGAAGGCGGGGGTTGGGGGGAACCTCATCCACCGCCTGACGGCGGTCCCCCTTCCCCGTGCGCGGGGAAGGCGTACGGAGTGGCCGTGGCTGGTTGTGCTGTATAGTCGCGGGACGGGAATGGCGGAGAGAGCGAACGGAGAACCGTCCCCTGTTTGGAGGTGATGCGGTGAGCAATGAGGAGATCATCTGGGCGTGGCTGAGTGAGCGGATCGGGAACGAGTACGGGGTGGCCGGGCTGATGGGGAACCTGCAGGCGGAGAGCGGTCTGAGGCCGAACAACCTGGAGAACCGGTACGCGGACGCGAGCGGATGGACGGATGAAGGATACACGGCGGCGGTGGACTGCGGGGCGATCACGCGGGAGATGTTCCAGGACGGGGCCGGGTACGGGCTGGCGCAGTGGACATACTGGAGCCGCAAGCGGGACCTGTATGACTTTGCGAAGAGTCAGGGCGTATCCATCGGGGACCTGGGGATGCAGCTGGCGTATTTATGGGCGGAGCTGAAGCAGTACGGGGCGGTGCTTACCACATTGATGAACGCGAAGAGCGTAAGGGAAGCCAGCGACGCGGTGCTGGTGGGATACGAGAAGCCGGCGAACCAATCGAAGGAGAACAGGGAAGCCAGGGCGAGGATGGGACAGGCGATCTATGACCGGAGGACCGGGAGGAAGGACGAGAAGGGCGTGAAGCTGAATGAGAAGGCCGAAGCGTGCGTGAAGCTGGCGGAGGAGAAACTGGGGGATCCTTACGTCTACGGGGCGTGGGGGGATCCGTGCACGGTGAAGATCCGGAAGCAGTACGCGGGGTACAATCCGGCGTACAAGGGGAAGATCTACGGGGCGTGCCCGGTGCTGGACGGGGAGGAACCGGACTGTACATACTGCAAGTGGAACGGGCATTTGTGTTATGACTGCCGGGGGTTCACGCATTACATCCTGAAGACGGCGGCGGGGATCAAACTGGACGGGGCCGGGGCCACCAGCCAGTACGACAAGGCGGCGAACTGGGAGGAGAAGGGGAATATCTCGAAGATGCCGAACGCGGTGTGCTGCGTGTTCAAGTATAAAGACGGGAAGATGAGCCACACGGGGCTGCACATCGGGGACGGGATGATCATCCATTGTTCGACCATTGTGAAGCGGGGCGCGGTGAGCGACACGACCTGGACGCACTACGCGGTGCCGAAGGGGCTGTACACGGCGGAGGAACTGAAGGAAGCGGGGGCGGTGAAGATGAAGCCGACGCTGAAGAGCGGGAGCAGCGGGGATGCGGTGCGGGAACTGCAGGAGGACCTGAAGGGGCTGGGCTTCGACCCGGGGACCGTGGACGGGAAGTTCGGGACGAAGACCAGGGAAGCGGTGATGGCATTCCAATTGGCGTACGGGCTGACGGCGGACGGGATCGTGGGCGGCGTGACGTGGCAGGAGATAGAGAAGCAGCAGAGCCTGAAGAACAAAAAGGACGCCGCGGAACAGGACAAGGCGCCGCCGGAGGAGGAGAAGCCGGAAGAGAAACCGGAAGGGAAGGAAGAGGAGAAGATGATCATGTTCATGCTGCCGGAGGACCTGGTGCGGGAACTGTATGAATATTTAAAAAAGCTGCTGGGGGAAGGTGACTGATATGCCGGAATGGATCGCTAAGTATTGGGTGGAATGGGCGTTCGGGATCGTGGCGGGGGTGCTGCTGTGGCTGTACAGGAGGATGGCGTCAAGGCTGAAGCAAAACCGGGAAGAGAACGAGGCGCTGAGGAACGGGATGAGGGCGCTGCTGATGCGGCAGATCGCGGAGGACTGCGAGGAGGCCAGGCGCAAGGGGTTTTGTACGGTGGAGAAGAAGAAGATCATCAACGACATGTACACGAGTTACCACGCCCTGGGCGGGAACGACGTGATCACGGCGATGAAGAATGACATGATGAGGCTGCCGACTGAGCCGCAGGACGCTGCGTAAACGCAGCGGAAGGACGCGGGACGCTGCGCAGGCGCAGCAAGTTACAGGCAAATGGCCGGCAAGTTAACCGGCGGAAGGAGACGGATGGATATCAGGGTGATCCTGGGGATGCTGGTGGGGTGCGTGATGGGCGGGGCGTTTGTTTACTGGCGTTTCAGGCGCGGACTGGACGCGCGGGAGTGGCTGTACCTGTGGTCGTTTAGGGAGGCGCTGAGGAACGGATTCTACGAGGAACACGGGAAGGACGAAGAAGGAGGCAGGGAAGATGGAACACATGATCGACTGGAAGAGCAAGCTGACGAGCAGGAAACTGTGGATGGCCGTGGTGGGACTGGTGAGCGGGATCCTGGTGGCGCTGAAGATGGACGAGCAGACGGTAACGCAGATCTCGGGGATCATCATGGCGGCGGCCAGCGTTGTGGCGTACATCATCGGTGAGGGATGGGCCGACGCGGCGCATGCAGAACACGAATGATGAGGCAGAAAAATATTTGTCCGAAATGGTAACGAAAATGCAACTCTTCCTCTTGAAATAAACGGTAAGAACAGTTATACTATTTGGTGATACAAATCGATCCAATTCGATCATATAAAAAAAGGGCGCAGGCCCTTTGTCAGGAGGCCCCGTGTTTTTCGCAGGAATCGATATCGGCGGCACCACCGTCAAATCCACCATCATGAACGAGTTCGGCCGGATCGTGTACCAGTCCACCATCGGATCGGTCAAGGGCGATCCCTACCAGCTGGCCGAGAACATCGCCGCCGGGCTGTCCGGGTTCCGCTCCCCCATCACCGCGGTCGGGCTGTCCTGCGCGGGCACCGTCAACAGGCTCACCCACACCATCACGGCCGCCAACCTGAAATGGATGGAGGTGCCCTTTGAATCCATCATGGAGGAAACACTCCACTGTCCAGTGGCCGCGGACAACGACGTGGCCGGCGCTCTCTGCGCCGAAAGCCGCGTGGGCTGCTGCGTGGGCGAAAAATATGTGGTCTACATTTCCCTGGGCACCGGCATCGGCGGCGCGTTCCTGGTGGACGGCAAGCCCTTCCGCGGCTTTGACAACACCGGCGGCGAGATCGGGCACTTCATCACCCATGCCGACGGCCTCCCCTGCCCCTGCGGCGGCCGTGGCTGCTTTGAGCAGTACGCTTCATCCGGCTCCATGACCCGGCGGGCCGGCGTCCCCATCCGGGAGATCTTCCGGCAGGTGCGGGCGGGCAATCCCCAGATGATCGCCATCCTGGACGACTACGTCCACGAGCTGTGCATCGGCCTTGCCGGCATCGTGCATATCTTCCGGCCGCACATGGTGGTCCTGGGTGGCGGTATCGGCTCCGCCGGGGAAGAGCTTCTGGGCCGGGTCCGGAACGAGATGGAGACCCACTGTCCCTCCATCCCCAATACCCCAATGCCCGTCTTCGTATCCGCCATGCTGGGCAACCTGGCCGGGTCGGTGGGCGGATGCTTCCTGGCCGGGGACATGATGGGCGTGCCGATCCAGGTGGAAGACATGAACGCCCTGCTCAGGGCAAAATGACCTTTGCGAACAGGCGGGGATTGCCTCACGGCGGTCCCCGCCGTTATTTTTTCACCGGCGGTTGATATCCGGCCCGGGGAAAGGTACGATGGACCTGTCTCCCCCACCCTGTCGACCCGAAAGGCGGATAACGGATATGAAACGGAGTCTATCGATGCTGATGGCCTGTCTTATGCTCATTCCCGCGGCTGCCGGCGCCGGCAGCCCCTTCGCGCCAAACGCGGACAGGGCGCTGGACGCCCTGGAGCAAGCCCTTACGCTGCCGTGCCGCAGCGTTTATGTCTATCACGATTTCGGCGATACCCTGAACCATTTTACCCAGCGTGCGATCATGGGCGCGGATGATCTGTCCCTGGTGGGCGCCCCGGACGAAAACTGCCGGGAAAACCCCGCCGGCGGGGACACCTGCATCCGCCTCAAACAGATCTCCCGGGAGAGAAACTGGGGCGGATGGCTTTTCCTGAACGGCCGGATGGCAAAGGGCAAAGCGCCTCAGCTCAACAAAGGCGACGCACCGGGACAGGGAATGGACCTGACCGGGGCAAGGGAGCTGGTATTCCTGGCCCGGGGAGAAAAGGGCGGCGAAACGGTCCATTTCTTCACCCTTGGCTACGGACTGGTCGAGGAAACCCCGGTGGTGCCCTTCCCGGACAGCGCGCCGCAGCGGTCCCTGGGGGACGTGACGCTGGAAAGGGAATGGACTGAGTACCGCATCGGTCTTGAGGACGCGGACCTTTCCTGCATCGCCTGCGGTTTCGGCTTTGTCATGTCCGGGGACGATAATGACGAGGGAGAAACCGTGTTTTATCTGGACGAGATCCGATTCGAAGGTGATTTTTCGGGCCTGTGCCATCCGATGCTCCGTTCCTATGTCACGGATGACCCCGTCCTTCACAGCACCGCGTATACCTATGACAACGCCCTGGCCGCCATGGCCTTCCTCTCCGCCGGGCGAAGGGCCGGGGCGGAAATGATCCTGGACAGCTTCGTCTACGCCGTGGAAAACGACCGGGACTGGCCGGGACAGATCCGCAACGCCTACGCCGCCGGGGACATCACGGCGTTCCCGGGATGGCAGAGCGGTGCAAGGCTGCCCGGATGGGCCGAAGCGGGGACCGGAGCATGGCACGAGGACCCGGTGCAGACCGGCCTGGGCACCGGAAACACCTGCTACGCGGCCCTGGCCCTCCTGCAGTACGATGCGGTTTATGGCAGCGAAAAATACCTGAACACCGCGGCTCTGATGATGGACTGGGTGCTGGAAAACTGCCGGGACGATCATCCCGGGTTCACCGCGGGCTTTGACGCATGGGGAAAAAACGGCGAAAGTCCCTCCCGGCTCACCTATAAGTCCACCGAACACAACATCGACGCCCTGGCCGCCTTCCGCCGGCTTTTCGACCGCACCGGCGACGGAAAATACCTTGAGGCGGCGGAAAGCGCCATGGCCTTCATCCGCTCCATGTATTCCCCGGAACGCGGACTGTTTTTTACCGGCACCCTGTCCGACGGGGCGACTCCCAATACCGAAAACGTGGTGCTGGACGCCCAGGTATGGACCTATATGGCCCTCGGAAAAGAGTTCGGTCCCTATGAGGCCGCTTTGGAGACCGCGGCCGCCATGCGTACGCCCGAAGGCGCCTATCCCTTCAGTATGGCGGGCAAAAGCGGATCCTGGTGGCCGGAAGGCACCGCCTTCACCGCCCTGGCGCACCGCCTGAAGGGCGAGGACGGCATGGCGGAGGAAACCCTTCAGGCCCTCGCGGCCGTCCAAAGGGAGGACGGGCTTTTCCCGGCCGCCGTCGGCGGGCAGGTATCCACCGGTTTCGGGCTTTTCGACGGTACGAACTGGGAATACAGCGATTCTCCCCACATCGCCCCCACCGCCTGGTTCGTGATGGCGGTGAACGGCTTTAACCCCTATGCCTTCCCCGGCGGCGAAAGCGTCCGGTAAAAAAGTTTTGCGGCCCCGGAAACCTTCCGGGGCCGTGTTCATCGGGCGTTTCCCGATCCGGATAAATGCTTTTCCACGATCTCCTCAAAAAGGTCCAGTCCGAAGCTGGTCATCTCCGGCGGGTGTGGGATCATCCTGAAGGTGCGTATCCCCTCCGCCGTCCGCTCCGCCGACAGGAACACCGTCCCGGAAGCTGGATCGTCCTTTTTTTCATCATACACGCGCTTCGCGAATGACATTAGGTGCGTGACCATCAGGATCTTCACCCCCGCCTCCCCCAAAGCCCTGACGATGTCATAGGCGATGAGGGAGCCTTCTTTTTCGGTGGTGGTGGCAAAGGATTCGTTCAGCAGCACCAGCGACCCCTCCCCGATCCGGTCCACGATCCGGTCCATGCGGCCCAGCTCCTCGTCCAGGCGTCCGCTGTTCATGGAGCTGTCCTCCCGCCGGGTAAAGTGCACGAATATCCGGGGGAACAAACCGCTGCGGAATGCGCCGGCCGTCACCGGCAGCCCGCACTGCGCCATCACCTGGGCGATGCCTATGCTGCGCAGGAAGGTGGATTTGCCGCCCTGGTTGGCCCCCGTCACGATCAAGAGGTCCGTATTTTCCATATCGCAGGTATTCCCGATCACATGCACCCGCTGCCTGAGGCCCATCACGCATTCCTTCAGGTCCCGGAAGGAGAGGGTCCGCCGGTCCGATACCTCGGGAAAGCAGACGTCCATGTCAAAGCGCTTCAATTGGGCCTTCAATTGGAGGGCCCCCAGGTAAAAAGCGGCCTGCATTTTCAGCTGGTCAAAAAACGTCTGGAATTCCGGCATCAAAAAGTCCTTCACCCGTCCCACCAGGCTGGAGACCACCCCGAATTCCAGCTGCTTCTCCTGTTCAGCGAGCCTTGGGTCCCTATCCACCGGGAAGGAATCGGGTATCCGGGAATATTTGAGGTCCTGCAGTTTTTTCATTGTGGTTCCGGGGCGGAAAAACCGGAGGCTTTCGGAGGAGACCTCCCGGAGCTTCATGGAACTGAATTTGAGCCCGTCCTCCAGGCCGCATTCCAGGACGATCCTCGCCTTGATCGTCCGGATCCCTCCCCCGTCCCCCCCGTCCATGTAGAACGAGATGTCCTCCAGCACCTTAAGCGCCTCCTGCTCCCGCTCCTCGGAAAATACCGCGCGCAGCCGCCGGAAGAACGAGCGGAACCCTTCGGAATCGAGCCCTTCCGAAATGGGTTCCCCGCTTTCCTTGTCCTCTCCCGCCGTCAGCTCCCGGATCTCCCTCAGGGAATCGCACAGCAGACGGAGCGCGCAGATGCTCTCGGCCAGTTTGACGGCCGGATTGGCCTGCTGCGCCTTTTCATAGGTCCCGCGTCCCAGCATGTTCCACTCCTCAAGGGTCCTGCTGCTGATACGATACAGGCCGCGTATCAGGTCCTCATGCCGGATGCAGTCCTTGAGGACCGCCTGCCGATATTCCACCTCCTCCCGGGTCGAAAGCGGGATCATCATCACCCTGCGCATCGTATCCGCGATAAAAGTGTCTTCCTCCTCCACGCTGAGGACCTTGCCGCCGTCCATTTTGAGTCGACGGGCCGAATCCTGGATAAGCGCCTTCAGCCCCAGGTCCCGGATGATGTTGTCCGCGTCCTCATAGGCCCTGTTTCCCGGACTGTCGGAATCCCTGTATAAAAGGCATACATTCATGACAAGCGCTCCTTCAGCTGTTCATAGGTCAGGCGGTGTTCTTTCACCCTGTTTTCGGCGCATGGAACGTCCTCCGCTTCCCCCCGGCGGATGATATATGTGGGGACGCGGTTTTCGTCAAGCGACGCCCGCAGGCTGGCGGCTTTTTTGTGGGCCGCAGCCAGTTCCTTCAGGTGCGTGACGTATATCCCCGCGCACCCAAGCCGGATAAAGTGCTCCAGCACCCTCCGCCCCATGACCAGGGCGTCGTAGCTCGCCGCGGTGGTGAAAAGCTCGTTGATGACCACAAAGGTCCCCTGCCGTTTCTCCTCCATCATCGGGGCCAGCCGCTCAAGCTCCTCCTTCAGCTTTCCCCTGCCGGTCTCCACGCTCTCCTCCACGGAAAAATGGCTTTGGATATCCTTAAAGAAGGGCACGTTCGCCTCCGCCGCAGGCACGTCCAGGCCGATCCGCGCAAAATAGACAAGCTGGCCCAAACTGCGGGCAAAGGTCGTTTTGCCCCCCTGGTTGGGCCCGGTGAGCACAAAAAAGCGCTCTCCCTCCCGGTAAGCGAAATCGTTCGCCACCACTTTTTTCCCCTCACGGCGGAAAACACAGGCAAGGGCCAGGTCGTACAGGCCCCGGGCCATAAGCGGACAGCTGTCCGAAACCGACGGGACCGCGAAGGAAAAGCCCACTTCCTCCATCTCCCTCCGGAAGGCCTCAAATGAAAGGTAGAATACGATCTCCTTCCTGAAACGGTCGGCCAGGGGATCCCGCCGGTCCCCGACGCTGTCCGATACCTCCCGGATCTCCCGGAAGAATCCCGGATCCTTTTTGGTCAGGACCTGAAGGCACACGGCTTCCAGATCCGTAAGCAGGGGAGTCGCGGCGAAGGGGTTTTTGATGATCCCGGACCCTTCCCCCCGCAGCGCGCCGTATTCCCCCGCCGCCGTCCCGGGCTCCACCCGGATCCGGTCCTTTTCGCAGGTGATCACCATGCGGAAGGCGCGGATCCTTTTCATGATCCCGTTTACCCGCTCACGCGCCGCGCGTTCCTCGGCGCTGCAGAGCTTTTCCCGCAGGATGTCCCGGAAGTTAAGCAGCCCCTGTGAGGACAGCTCCTCCCTGTCCAGCGCCTCCATCAGTTCCGCCAAGGCGGCGCAGCGGACCTCGGCCTCCCGCACCTGCCAGACCGATTGCTGCAGGGTGCCGGGCACCTTTTCCTTTTCCCGCCGCAGGTCCTCCGCCTCGTCCATCCGCCGGACAAAGGCCTCCAGCGCGCGGAAGACCCATGCCTTTTTAACGTCCCCAAAAACCGCCCGCCGGTAATTTTCGTCCTCCGCCGTTTCCGGAAGGGTATGAAACAGTTCCCGGACGGCCGAGCCCCAGTTCAGCGCCAGTTCATCCAGCACCGTCTCCAGGTTCAGGTCCCGGAAATATGCCGGAAGCTCCTTTTTTTCCCCGCCTCTGCCATGCGGATCCAGAATGCTGAACTCCGCGTCCAATCTTCCGTTCTTCCCCATCGCTTTTATATTCCTCTCCGTCGGTCGGATAAAACCTGTCTCCCCGATATGATACCAGATACGCGCGGTTTTGAAAACCGTCAGCATTTGCCGGCAGCGCAAGAGAAGAGCCGGCTCCCGTCAGGAACCGGCCCTTCTATATTTGTTTCATGCTCCGGGCAGCGCGGGCTGTCCCATGGGTCTGCTTTTCAGCGCCTGTTCTCCTCCGCGGCAGCGTCCAGGGCGTCTTCGATGCTGTGATCAAAGCCGTACATGTCGGTCATGACGCCCTTGAAAAACACCTTGCCATCCGTCAGGTCCGCAATGTCGGATACCTTCGTCATCCTGAGGACCATGCCCCGGTCGGCGGAGGGCGTTTCGGGCAGGGTGAACGGCGCGCTGATGGCGTCCATCATATAGAACTTGTATCCGAAGAAATCCCACACCATGCACTGGCAGGTCTCCACCGTTGCGCCGTCGAACCTGGGGTTGGTCAGGGACATCAGGCGGCCGTCCATGTCTCCGTCCGGAGAAACGTCGATGAAGCCGGTGAAGCGCCCGCCCTGGTAGACCAGGAACGCGAACAGGCGGATGGGATCGCCATAATCATCCTTTTCTTTCAGGTGCATGACGACCGGGATCTTCAGGGACGTATCGTTCAGCGATCCGATATCGCCGACGCTGACGATGTGCCCGACGCCCTCGCTGTCGACCAGCTCGTACCAGCTGTCGACGCTGGTGGGCAGGTCGTACGCTGTGGTCCCTGCGGTGAAGAAGGAAAGGACGCCTTCCTCCGGGGAGCCGGCCTGCAGGATAAAGTCCAGCAGGCTGTCAAGGGACAGGGAACCGTGGATGAGTCCCAGGCTGACGGTGTCGCCGAACAGGCTGACGGTAAGTTCGTCCCGCTCCACTTTGACCCTGGCACGGATATCCATGGAGACGTTCCGAATCAGCCGCATGGGGGCGTTCACCGTGACCCGGTAGGTGTCCGCGACGCCGTCACCGCTCTTGTCCATAACGATGGCCGTCGTGGTCTCCGGCGCGATGGTCTCGGTTTCCTGCTGGCGGATGATCGGGTCCAGCCAGGCCTCCAGCTCCGCCTCGCCTTCCTGCATGTAATAGGCGTTTTCGTCCCATTCATCTTCCTCCGAGGCCTCGGCGTCCGATCCATCGGCTTCCGGTCCCCCGGCGCTTTCCTCCGCGGTGTCGGCGTCCGCGTATCCGCTGTCTTCCGGTCCGGCGGCGCTTTCCTCCGCGGCGACGTCCTCCGTAGCTTCTGCGGCGGCCTCCTCGGCGCGCATTTCAGTGAGCCAGTTGTCGTCGTCCGTCTCATATTCCGGGATCTCGTCCAGCAGCATCGTGGCAAGATCCCACAGGCAGGCGTACCAGAGCGATGATTCGATGCCGGTGATCTTTACGTCCGTTCCCAGCTGCATCGCAAGCAAATTGCCTTCCGCTTCCCCCATGCTGACGGTCTTTTTCCACGCCCGGCCAACGTCGCGGTAGGTCAGGCCCGTTTTGCCCTCCGCCAGCAGTTCGGATACGGTCCTGCCGGACTGTGTGACCAGCGCGTACCGGATGACGGTATCCGTCGCTGTCTCCAGCATGGTCTTCATATCGCCTTCCTCCATGACCTGGAACAGCCGGTACATCGCATAGGCGTAGCTCGTGCTGGAATAGAGGTCGTTGGTGACAAAAAAGACGGACAGGCCGGACGGGGCGATCTCCGCCTGCTTTACGATCCTTCCGTCAAGGCCGCGCGTGATGCCGACCCGGTTGCCGGTGGGCTTGTTCATTTCCGGCGTCGCCCCGCTGTAGATCACGTCGTCCCCGGAGCCGTCGCAGTCCGAAAGGATGGTCCTGATCTCCGTCGACAGGTCCGAATACCCGTTCGTCAGGCCGTTGAAGAAGGCCCCGCCGTCGATCTCATACATGCAGATGCCCAGGCTGTCGGCAAAATTGCCCAGGTCCAGCAGGGTCTCGTCATAATATGCGTAGGTCATCGCGGCGGCGGCGTATTCGTCATAGAAGCTGAAAAGGCCGCTGGTCCCGTTCCGGGTGGTCAGCTCGTCGCTCATCATCTGGAACAAACGGGTCACGGGGCCTGCCAGACGCTGCCGGAAATTGGCGGTATCGACAACGCACAGGGTGCCGTCCTGCGTCGCTTCCCAGGGGTTGCCGCCCTCATAGAACGCGATGAAGGCATCCACTATGATCCTGCCGAGCTCAAAGCCGTTCATACGGCTGTCTTTCGCCAGCGCGTTCATCCAGGTCTTGTAATCCTGGCCGAAGCCGGGCTCTGTTTCCGGGGACAGGACCAGGTAATCCGCGCAGTCAGCCAGGGCGGCCACGACCTCCACGCTGCCCATCAGGCAGGCGTCGAAATCAATGATATCGAAGTGCTTTACCGGGCTGTCCTTGATTGCAGTGACGATCTGCTCAAGGCTCATGGTGTCGTTGACGTTTTTGGCATGCAGCTCATCCAGGGCAAAGCCGCCCACGGGACCGCCGCCGTGGTCCCAGAGGACCAGGTCGTACATCTCCGCCGGGAAGCGGTAAGCGGCATACTCGATGAAGCCCTGCAGGGCGATCGGGTCCGCCATGGACATCCGCCTCATGATGCCCGGGGCGTCGGTCAGCAGGGTCATCCTGCCATGGCCGTTGACCGCGTCGGGCGCGTTGCGGCCGGAACAGATCCAGAACTGGTTCATCCCGCTTTCGCCGATTGTTTCCGCGCTGGAAAGATACTCCGGCTCCACGAACCATTTCCTCGATCCGCCGGTCATGACGATGACATTCACATCCTCCGGGATCTCGGCCTCGAGGATCTGGTACAGGTTCCATGTCATCATCGCGCCTTGGGACTCAAGGTTGGATCCACACCCGTACAACAGGATGGTACGCGTCGCCAGGTCCGGGGAATCGGCCCGGGCCGGGCCGGAAAACAGACCGCCGGTCATGCACAGGACCAGCATTGCCGCAGTCAGGAGAGAGAAAAGCCGTTTCATGGCCAGATCCTCCTTTTTATTCACAGTCATCCTTGTGCGAAGGAATGACCGATGCTGATATGTATTATAATATACCATAATTGTTGCTTTGACCACCTTTTTTTACTCCCGGCCTGTTGTGGACCGGAACGGTCTTTGATATAATCATGAGAAAGCTGTCCATCACACCCAAAGGAGCGTTTTCAAATGAGCATCGCGGTCATTACAGGCGGATTCTCCGCCGCCTGCTGGATCTTGTTCTGGCTGCTTTTCAGGAAGGACCGGAGCAGGTACCGCAACTGCTATGCCCTGTCCCTGGCCCTTCTCTCCCTTTTTCCTTGGATCATCAGCTTTTCCGGAGACCACCGGGAGACAGTCCTGCTTTCCATTGCTTTCGCTTTCCTGATTGGCATCCTGATCGTGCCGTTCTTTTTGATCTTCAACGGCATCGTGACTATCCGCAGGGAAGGACGGCACCTCTCCCAGATGCTCTCCCTTCTTTTCGGCCTTGCCATTCTGGCGGGTGAAGCGATCGTATGGATGGGCCTAGACCGGTATATCCGCACCGGAGGCAAGGACCTCCTGATCCCCCGGGCTTTCTTTCCCGTGGTCTGCGCGGTCTTCTGCGCATCGGTCATCTACGTTTCCTTATCCTTCCTTCTTTTCATGATCTATGTGGTATTCCTCCAGATCATCCCAAGGAAAAAGGATTTCGATTATGTGATCATCCACGGGTCGGGCCTTTTGAATGGGGAACGGGTGTCAAAGCTTTTGCGGGACCGGCTGGACAAGGCCGTCGAGATCTACCGCTCAGACCCGTCGCCCACCATACTGATTCCCTCCGGCGGGCAGGGACCGGATGAAAAGGTATCGGAAGCGGAGGCAATGGAACGCTATCTGCTTTCAAAAGGCATCCCGGAAAAGGATATCATCAAGGAGGATCACTCCACCTCCACCATGGAGAACCTGCGGTTTTCCAAGGAGATTATCGACAGCCGGGAAGGCAGGAAATACACCGCCCTCGTCACCAGCAACTACCACGTCTACCGGGCACTGAGATACTGCCGCAAAATCGGACTGAAATGCACCGGCATCGGCAGCCACGTCGCCTTTTATTACTGGCCCAGCGCCCTGATCCGCGAATACATTGCCGTACATACGGAGCCGAAGCACGCGGTCCTGCTGGTGCTGGGATGGCTTCTGTCCATCGCCCCGGTGCTGGATATCATTTTCTGAGCGCTTCGCATCGCGCGGAAAGGCTGTGTAGAAATGATCCGCAAAGCAGTCGCGGCGGACCTGGACGCCGTTGAGATCGTCTATGATCAGGTCCATCAGGCGGAGGAAGCAGGGATATACACCACAGGCTGGAAACGTGGGATCTATCCCACCCGTGCGACAGCCCGGGCCGCTCTTCGACGGGGTGACCTGTTTGTCCTGGAGGAAAACGGCGCCGTGCTCGGGGCCGGGATCATCAACCATATCCAGATGGACGAATATCGTTCCGCCCCCTGGCGGCACGAGACGCCGGAGGACCGGGTCTGTGTGCTGCACACCCTGGTCATCTCGCCAAAGGCCGCCCGCCGGGGCCTGGGCAGGCAGTTCGTCTCCTTCTATGAAGCCTGCGCCCTGGCGCGCGGATGCCGGGAGCTGCGAATCGATACCAACGCTCGGAACCTGCCGGCCCGCAATATGTACCGCGCCCTGGGGTACAGTGAGATCGCCGTCGTCCCCACCGTATTCAACGGCATCAGCGGCGTGGAACTGGTGCTGCTTGAAAAGCATCTTTAACGTTCTTCCGGGCAGTCCTTTTTCCCCATCGGACCTGCGGACGCATCATCGGGCTTTTACAGGGCGAATGAGGGATCACCGTAGGAGACGGACCGAAAGCCCTGCAAGACGAAAAAAACCGGCTGGAAGCAATGGGCCGATCGTCTCCCGGCCGGGTCACGGGAATATGAAAGTTCTCTGTTTCCGGGATCAGCTTTTCCCTGCCGGGCCCTTGTATTCCAGGCACATCATCGTCAGATTATCAAACTGCTCGGCCTCGCCGACGAAGGCATCCACCGCGCTCCGCATTGTTTTCAGGATATCCTTGGGACTGCTTTCCCCGCAGATGTTCAGCGCCGCCACCGTGCGGTCGATCCCGAACATCATGCCGTCCTCCGCGGTGGCCTCCGGGACGCCGTCCGTATAGACGAAGATCTTGTCCCCCGGCTCCAGGCGCAGGCTGTACTCCCTGTAGCGCATGCCCCCTATCCCGCCGATGACAAAACTGTGTTTATCCTTGTACAGATCAAAACGACCGCCGTTCTTCCTGATGATCGGATATTCATGCCCCGCGTTTGCGGCATTCAGGATACCGGTGGAGATCTCCAGGATGCCGAGCCAGACAGTGACGAACATTTTTGCCTCATTGCCTTTAATGAGCGCTTCGTTTGTCTTTTGCAGGATCTGGCTCACGCCGGGTTCTGTTCTGGCGTTTTCTTCCAGTATTCGTTTGGCGGCCATCATGAACATGGCAGCCGGGATGCCCTTTCCGCTCACGTCCGCGATGAGCAGGCACAGATGGTCATCGTCGATAAAGAAGAAGTCATAAAAATCGCCGCCCACGTCACGCGCCGGATCCATGGACGCAAACAGCTCGATCTCCTTCCGGTCCGGGAAAGGCGGGAACATATGCGGCAGGGCGTTCCGCTGGATCCCCCTGGCCATGCTCAGCTCCTGGACCATCCGTTCCCGTTCTTTCTTCTGGTTCTCCAGTTCCATCTGCTCCCGCTCCATCCGGCGGATGGTATCCATCTGCCGGCTCAGGGCAATGCGGGTCCGGTTGATCTCCCTCTGCATCTGCAGGAATTCCTCAATGGAGGTGTGTTCAAAGGCAGCGGATGCCAGATCGCCCTGCCCCATGCGGATGATCCCGTTCTGCAGCGAGCGGAACTGGCGCATGAACCTTGTCAGCCAAAGCTCATAGATGACCAGTGCGATCAGGAAAACCACCCCCGCGATGATCGCCACCGAGGTTCGGACTCCATGGGCCACCTTCTCATGGTTTTCCATGGACACTTCCCGGACCAGCACCCAGCCGGTGGAGGGCACTGTCATGGAGAACGTGCAGAAGGGACGGCCGTTTTCATCGTACAGGTAATTACCGCTGTTGTTTTCGCTGATGAGCGCCTCCGGATCCAGGCACGCATTCCCTCCCGTATGGCAGATCTCGGCGTGATCCGCAGTGAAGAGGTGCCAGGTGCTGTTCCCATCCCGCAGCACGACAAACAGGCCGTCAAAGACAGCTTCATCCATCAGCATCATGGCGTAGCACTCGTCATAGCGCACATCCACGGTTTTCCAGGCCGCGATCACGACGGTTTTTATCGTATTGCTGTTTTCAAATCCATAGACGACGGAAGAGGGGACCGGCCTATACCGTCCGTCCCAGCGGCGCGCTCAGGATCTGTGTTTTCATATCCTTCGGAAGCGGGTTTTCCTCCGGCCTGTCATAAAAGATGTTCCCGCTCGGAAGCACGCCGAACAGGCTCCCGTCCTTCCGCATGAAAAGCAGGCCAAAGATGCTGTCGTGCCGGCTGATCTCCGACCGCAGGCAATCCCTCAAGTCCATTCTTCCGCACAGCATTGCTGCCATGGAGCCGTATTCATATCTCACATAGGACGCCACCCGGTCGTCCATCAGGATGCTCCGGACCGTATTGATATTCGTATCGGCCAGCTGCGTGACGGAACGGGAGATCGTTTCCAAAATCGATCAGATAGCCGTCCGGATGCCTCATGTTGTCGCGCAGCAGCGGCCAGTTGGTCGGCATTTTGTCGAAGCTGCCCCACTTGACAAAATAGTTGTCCGGAGCGGCGTTTCCCGCCTTGTAGGCGTCCATCTGCTCCTGCCCGTATCCGGTCATCCGAGGTACGCCGTCCGCGTCATAGTCCCAGCTCACCCCCTGCTCGCCCAGGGTCATCACCCGAACGATATCGGGATCAGCCATGCAGTTGAACAGCCTCAGGGCGGCTTCCATGTGCTGCGTATTGGCTGAAATGAACCACATATAACCGGACCCGTTGCCCAGCAGCTGATATACATTGGTATAGTAATTGGCGGCGGCCGTCGGGACCGTGGCATATCCGGCAAGGGTTTCCGGATCCTTTTTAACGCTCTCCTTGTACAGTTCGCTCCTGACGCTGTGCAGCCCAAGATACTGCCCGCGGGCGCACTTGGCATAATATTGTTCCGAAGTCTGGGTGAAGATGTCTATATCATAGGAACCGTCCGCCGCGCCTGCCCTAAAAAGCTTGTTGTGCCAGGCCTTGTTAGCCCACCACATGGAATGCCCGGGATCCGTGTAGCCGTCATAGATCTCATTGGTGAAGATGTTGTTCTGATATTTATATGCCACCCAATAATCCAGGCTGAGCTCGGAGCGGAACGCAGTTTCATACCCCGAGAAGTTGCTTGTTCCGTACAGATACGTGGGATAGCCATCCTCCGTAAAGGGGTGGTTTGCGTGCATCTGCAAAAGCACGTTCAGATAATCTCCTCATTGTTGATGGGCGGGTACCCCAGCTCGCTGTAATAATCCCAGCGGACGATATAGCCGCGCTGGCTGGTTTCATTGTTGAACCCAACGCCGTTGTAGCCGATCTTGGCGGGAAAGAAGAAAAATCCGTCCCCTTCATTGCCGAACTGCTTCAGCACATCGACCGTCACCCCAAGTTCCCCCTTCAGAAGATTCGGGGCGAATTCTTCCAGGTAGGGAGCCGCGTTCAGCGCAACGCCGTTTTCAAGGATCGTGGCAAGGTCGTTCTGGGTGGCGACGATGTCCGGCAGGCTGCCGCTCGACATGGCGGAGACGTATTCCTCCGGCGTCAGATATACATACCGGATCTCCCGCCCGCCTTTTCCGATACATACCGCCACATGCCCTTATTCGGATCAAAGCGGCTGCCGGAGCGGGTCGTCGAGTCGCCGATCATCAGCACGACGCGGTCCTCCGCGGAGGCGGGAAAATCCAGCATTATCAGGCACTGCAGCACTGCCAGCGTAAGCGACAGGATCCGCCTTTTCATCTTTCGTCCTCCTCGTCCTCAAAACACGGAAAACACTCAAGGCAATAATATCAGAACTGCCGGCCATTGTCCATATCGCCCCACGCGGAGGACATCGCCCCGATGCCGGGGAAGCGGTCCGTCGGGCAAAGTCCGGAAAAGGACTTCCGGGATCATCATGCCGCGTACCGCAGCGGCGCTCCCTTCGCAGACAGGGTCCCTCCGTTGCTGCATGTCTCCGCCGGCGCCGGCCCAAAATGCACGCGGACCGAAAAAAGCGGTCCCCTTCCCCCGAAGGCACATCAGAACGCGCCCAGCTAGAAGAACGCGGCCTGCATCACGGCGTCCATCCCGTAAATGCCGGCGTCCGTCGGCGTTGAAGCGATGAAATAGACCTTGCCGTACTGTTCCGAATCGATGACGACATTCTGCGTGGTATAGGTGCCGTCCCTTCCGGAATGACCGAAGGCGTTCTTCGTATACGGGTACAGTCCGCAGCCATAACCCATATCATAGCGCGTCATCTCCTCCAGCGAGGCTTCGCCCACAAGCTGGCCGGACAGGAGCGCCCTGTCGAACGTCCACAGGTCCGCAAGGCAGGTATGGATCCCGCCGGCCCCCCTTTCCCACCTGGGCGCCATGGTGTATCCGTTTTCGTCCACGATCCCCGCCGCGAGGAGGTCCCCGAACACCCTCGGGACGCTAGTCTCATTGCCCGCGATCACGGCCGTGGTGTGTTCCATGCCGCATTTTTCGAAGATATTCTCCCGGACATAGTCACCGTACCCCATCCCGGATACCTGTTCTATGATCAGGGCCAGCAGATGATAATTGGTATTGCAGTAGCTCTGCTCGCTTCCCGGGGCAAAAGCCAGCGGCGCGGCATACAGGTTTGAAAGGAATTCCCCGTCCGTCACTTCATCCCTGAAAGACCGCATGACGAATGCTTCCATGTCCTGCGCTCCGACGTTCACAAAAAAACTTTCCGGATCGTTGACATAATCCGCGATACCGGACTGCATGTGCATCAGATGCCCCACGGTGATCTCCCCGCCGGCACCGTATTCCGGGAAGAAACGGGTGATGGGATCGTCCGGGGAGATCCTGCCTTCTTCGATCAATTGAAAAACGGCCACGGCCGTAAAAACCTTCGAGCAGGAACCGATATTGTAGGTCGTATGCAGGTCCGCGCTCTTTCCCTCCCCTGTCGTGACCCCGGGAGCGCCGAAGAGGATGATCCCATCCTCGGTCGCGATCAGGACCGCGCCGGTATAGCTGTTATTGTGGGACGCCTTTTCCACCCGGTCGATGACCTTGCGGTAGTTTTCGTCCGTGCTCGCGAAAAAGTTGTCGCCGTCCTCCCTCATCTCCTGCGCGCAGGCACCCGATGCCATCGCAATGACCGCGAGCAGGGCAGACACCAATTTCATACCCGTTTTTTTCATGCTGAAGCTCCTTTTTCCAGTGGGTCATGTTTCATCCGTTCCCGGGTCCAATGGGCAAATTCTTATCCGAACGGATCTGCGCAGAGTATTCCCGGCCTTTGTATCCGCTGTGATCCGGCTGCCTGATCTCCGTTTGTCCTCCATGATCTTTACCCGCCCGTCCGGCACGAAGGTATACGTAATGAGCCGCGGCGTTTTTCCCGCTCACACTCGTCTGTTATCTGTCATAGTATATGCAAAACCAAGATATTTTTCAATGGGCTTTTTTGCCTCATTCCGCGGAGACCGGCGGCCGCGGATGTGTTTTTCAACGGCCGCCGTGCGGTGAATGAACGGCCGGAGCGGCAGCTTAAGATCCGGGGCGGATAACAGCGGTGAAGTTCTCTGCCGCTCTCCTCGGCAAAGGATCGGAAGCGGCCCCATCGCCGCAGATCGCGGCCGTCCGGCTTTCCTGTTTTCATGATCCGGAAAAGAATTTTTCTGTTATTATAAACATGACAAACTGTTGTCGTGTTTGTTCCTGTAAAATGCGTATGGAGCGTGAGGGCATGAAGACGGAAAGGCTCATCGGGATACTGTCGATCTTACTGCAGGAAGAGAAGACGACCGCTCCGGAATTGGCGGAAATGTTTGAGGTTTCGAGGAGGACGATCAACCGTGATATCGAAGAGCTCTGCAAGGCCGGGATCCCGATAAGGACCGTTCAGGGTCCGGGCGGAGGCATCAGCGTCATGGACGGGTACCGCATGGACCGGACGATCCTGACCTCCAGGGATATGCAGATGATCCTTGCCGGCCTCAGGAGCCTTGACAGTGTGAGCGGAAGCCGGTACTACAGTCAGCTGATGGAAAAGCTTCGGTCCGGATCATCTGAATTCATCAGCGGCAAGGATTCCATGCTGATCGACCTGTCATCCTGGTACAGGTCTTCTCTCGCTCCGAAGATCGAGGCGATCCAAAGCGCGATAGAAAACAGAGATCTGCTGGAGTTCAGGTATTATGCGCCGTCCGGGGAAAGCAGCCGGATCATCGAGCCGTATTTCCTCGTGTTTCGGTGGTCAAGCTGGTATGTGTGGGGATGGTGCACCGCCAGAGAAGATTTCAGACTGTTCAAGCTGAACCGCATGGACAGCGTCACGGAGACAGCCCGCGGCTTTGACCGTCGTAACGTTCCCCTGCCGGAAATGTCAAACGAAAAAATATTCCCGGGCGGGATCAGGGTGAAGGCGCTTTTCACTCCGGATACGAAATGGCGGCTGGTCGAGGAATTCGGGCCAAACTGCTTTACGGAGGCGGATGACGGCAGGCTGCTTTTTACAGCGGATTATACGGACATGGATGATCTTGTTTCATGGCTCCTGACCTTCGGGGCCAAAGCCGAAGTGCTGGAACCGGAAGAGGCGCGCATCAGGATCCGCAGGAATGCGGAAGAAGTTCTTCAAATTTACAGGGAGGGATAATATCATGAAACTGGACGGATTTGGGATCATGGTGGACGATATGGCGGTGATGGTCCGTTTTTACCGGGATGTTCTGGGATTTGAGATCCGGGAAGACGAAGATACGTCCAATGTATTTCTGCAAAAGGACGGGACGCTGTTCCTGCTTTACAGGAAAATGGATCTCGAAAAAATGACCGGACGGACGTTCTCCTATTGCAGCGGGGTGAACGGTCATTATGAGATCGCTCTCAGTGTGGAGAATTACGCCGAAGTCGACGCCGCCTATGCGAAGGTCGTCGCCGCGGGAGCCGTGCCAGTCATGGAACCGACGACGGAACCGTGGGGCCAGCGCACATGTTACGTCGCCGATCCGGAGGGAAACCTGATCGAGATCGGTTCTTTTGTAAAGGAGTGACCGATATGGCATTTGATTTCAAAAAGGAATACAAAGAGTTCTATATGCCGAAAAGCAAGCCGTCCATCGTAACGGTGCCGTCCATGAACTATATCGCTGTCCGGGGCAAAGGCGATCCGAACCGGGAGGACAGCGAATATAAAGCGGCCATCGGGCTGCTTTACGGCATCGCCTTTACCATCAAAATGAGCAAAATGGGCGACCGCAGGATCGACGGGTATTTCGATTTTGTCGTTCCGCCGCTGGAGGGCTTCTGGTGGCAGGAAGGCATCAACGGCATTGACTATGCGCACAAGGAGCGGTTCAATTGGATCTCCGTCATCCGCCTGCCGGATTTCGTTTCAAAAACGGACTTTGACTGGGCCAAAGAAGAAGCGGCCCGGAAAAAGAAGATGGATCTTTCGAAGGCGGAGTTTTTCACCTATGACGAGGGGCTGTGCGTTCAGTGCATGCATATCGGGCCGTATGATGACGAACCCACGACGGTCGAACTCATGCACCGCCTGGCGGACGAACAGGGTTATACGCCGGATATCACGGATCAGCGCATGCACCATGAGATCTATCTGAGCGACGCGCGAAAAACCGCGCCGGAAAAACTGAAGACGGTGATACGGCACCCGGTCAGGAAAAATAAACCTGTCCGAGCGGCGGTCGGAAGATCCCATACTGTGGAATATTTTGAAAGCGCCTCCCCGTGAGGCGCTTTTTGAACGTCTGCGCTGTTGTTCGGATTTGGCTTTTTTACAAAAAAATACTGTAAATTTACGACAATTCAGCCTTGCTGCCTGTTGACAAACAAGAAAAAAATAGATAACATAAAAAATGCGGCATCGGATCCATTCCGCTCCCGTGATCCGAAAGCCCGCCTTACGGGAGTGATTTGATGAGTGAGTACCAAGACGGCCGCGCGTTCCTGCAGGCGCTGAAGGAACGAAATCAGAGGGAAACCCAGCGCTTCAGCGATTTCTCCCGGTATCTCAGCCGGAAGGCCAGGGAACAGGGGATCCCGCTGAACGGCCAGTTCGAGCTGACGCCGCTGTGCAATTTCCGATGCGGCATGTGCTATGTGCGGCTGTCGGAAAATCAAATGGACCGGAAGCTGCTCACCCCCTCCCAGTGGAAGGACCTGATCTCCCAGGCCTGCGAGGCTGGCATGCTCCACGCTACGCTCAGCGGAGGCGAATGCCTGACCTATCCCGGTTTCAGAGAGGTGTATGAACACATCCGGAATCTCGGCTGCGAGACGGAGTTGTTCACCAACGGCTCTCTTCTGGATGAGGACTGGCTGGCTTACTTTGCCGATCATCCGCCGGCGGGGATCCACATCACCCTTTATGGCGACAGCGAGGACGCCTATGAACGGGTCACCGGACAGCGCGCCTTTGGAAAGGTGCTCGCAAATATCGGACGGATCCGGGAGGCGGATTTGCCTCTGCACATCAATGTGACGCCGAATCCCGCCCTGGGGGAAGACGTGTTCGGCACCATCCGCCTGGCGATGGAGCTGTGCCCGAGGGTGTTGGTCAATCACCTTCTGTCCGAGCCCAGACAGGAAACTGGGAGGGCGAAGGAAGCCGAGGACCTGGACGACAATTTCTACATCCGGATCTTGAGATTCCAGAATGAGCTCAAGGGGATCAGGATGGAGACCTGTCCCGCGGAAAGGCTGCCGGAGGAAGGCGGGAGCGACAGGGACACGGTACGGTACGGTCTTCTTTGCGGCGGGGGCAGATCGGGGTTCAACCTGAACTGGAAGGGGATCATGAATCCATGCAACGAGCTGGAGGACATCAAAGCCTACCCGCTGGACACCGGATTCGCAAAAGCCTGGAGCCTTATTCGGGAGGCGGTTGACCGCTGGCCGCGCGCTTCCGCATGCGAGGGATGCGCGTATGAAGATGTATGCGAAAGCTGCGTTGGGCGTGTGGCGGCTTTTGCGAAGCCGGGCGAATGGCCCCATGCCCTGTGCGAAAGGACAAAGCGCTTCGTGCGGGCAGGCGCATTCCCGCCCCCAAAGTGCGATACAGACAGCCCGGGCCCGTAAAGGCCCTGCTATACAGCTTTATTGATGAAAGGTTGGATAAGAAATGAAAAGAGATTACGAAACCCCTACCGCTGAAAAGCTTGAGTTCAACTACACAGACGTGGTCACCGCTTCCGGCTACGTAACTAGCCAGGGCACCGCGGAGGGCTGCAATATCATGCCAAACGGCAGGCTCTTGGAGAATGGTTCAGTTTGCCAAAAGGATCCAGACCGGCCCAAGAACAAAAAATGTTACTGATCCGGGGATAGCTATTCCCAGCCTGACGGCATGATCCCTTTCTCACCACACCTGGGGGAAAGGCGGTCCTGATCGAGCGGCGGAAGCGGCGGATCGGACCGAATCCGACAAAAGGCTTTTCCAAGGGCATACCGGCGAGTCCTTGGAAAAGCCGGCGCTTTGTCCTCAGGCATGCAGAGCGGGCGGCGCGTCTGATCCGCGGCTGACGGAGCATGCCGAGACGCCGCGCACCAAAGGAGCTGGAAACATGTACGATTTCAGGATCGCCGACGTGGCCCTGCGCTCGGAAATGGCCCTGCCGTCCTATGCCGCTTTTGCGGCCGAAACGTCGGAGCCCGACGTGACACTGCTTATGACGGATGAAAAGGCGCCGTCCGGACAGGAGATCGTATCGGGCGATATCGTGCACCGGAAACTGCCGGACGGGTGGTTCTGCCACGGGCTGCGCGGCGACGATGAGGGCATGTTCATCAGCGGGGACTATTCCCTGCTGCGTTATAAAGGGAAAAACAGCCCTTCCGGCGCCCGGGCGGCGGAAAGATATATGCGCCTGGCGCTGGAATGCCTCCTGATCCGCAGGGGTTTTGTGTCCATGCACGCCGCAGCGGTGGAGCTGGACGGGGAGGCCTATGCGTTTACGGGGCCTTCGGGCGTCGGAAAATCCACAAGGGCAAAGGCCTGGACGGATGCCCTCGGCGCACGGCTGATCAGCGGCGACAGGCCGCTGATCCGTGTGGAGACCACGGAGCTTTTCGGCGTGCCCTGGGACGGAAAGGAGCAGTGCTTCCGCAGCGTCCGTTTTCCGCTGAAAGCGGTATGTGAAGTGTATCGGGGCGAGCAGCTTCAAGCCAAAAAAATGAGCGTTTCCCAATGCCGCAGGCTGCTGGTGAAGCAGTGCTTCCTGCCCATGTGGGATACGGAAACGGCCATGCTCCAGATGGAGAACATTTTCCGCCTGGCCGGAAGCGGCCTGATGCTGCGCACCTTCGGGGGCAGGTCCCCGGAGGACGCGGAACGGCTGCATGGGATGATCGTCGGAAACAGTTATCTGAAGGAGGAACCGGACGTGAAAGCTAAGCCGGGTTTTGTGCTGCGGAAGGTGGCAGGGGAATACATGCTCATGCCCACGGACAGGAATATCGGCGTCTACAAAGGCGCGGTGCTGCTCAACGGCGTGTCCGCCTTCATCTGGGAAAAGATGCAGAAGGACGTTTCGCGGGACGAACTGCTTTCGGCAGTGCTGAATGAGTTTGACACGGACGGAGATACGGCCGCGAAGGACCTGGACGCGCTGCTTGAAAAGCTCGATAAGATGGAACTCATCGAGCGGGGATGACCGGCATCCCGTGATCCTTGGAAAAAATACGGGGAGTCGAACGCTTCCCGGACGGAAGGCGCTGCTGCAAAAGCAAGAAATCTGCAGCAGCGCCTTTTTTGACAGCAAAATGAACAGGGGACGGTTCTCCGTAAGCTTTACGCATCATCTTCGAATATCCTTTGCTGGTTGATTCCCTGAATCATCACATGATAGATTCCGCTGTCTCCCTTTGCTCTTACGCTTCTCGGCATTTTGCATCGCCGATTCATTTTAGGTCTTTCTTTGCTTTTCTGTCAATGCAGAGAACCGTCCCCTGTTTCTTGCACCGACAATGAACTCGGCCTGATACCGGAAGGAACGGAAGTGCAGATACTGACCAGCCTTGACCAGGATGGTCAGAGAACCGGGTGGGGCCAGTATCTGACAGAAGGTACTGTCTGGGTATCATGCGAGATCCCCGTAGGAGGACAATCATATTACGGCTGGCTCATATCCGTGGATGATATATCTTTTGATCCACGGCTTATGCTTCCATCAATGTGGACGGAAGGATAATGGCCACTTAATGAAAAGCAAAATCGGAAAATAAAGTTGGTTGTGTACTTGAAAAATTATGCCTTCGGTGATTAGACAAGAGTGTCTGGTCTTGATAAACACGGCATTTCTCGCTTTATGTCGTGTTTAATGAATGAGCTTTTTCATATGATGTCGGCGAAAGGAGGAACCCTGAATGGATCAGATCAAAATCGGAGCATTCCTTAAAGTGCTCCGGAAGGAGAAGAACCTGACGCAGGAGCAGCTTGCTGAACAATTG
>JAFWWK010000250.1 GCA_017523615.1 Clostridia bacterium | reverse complement strand
CCGGCCTGTTTATATAAACGGGAAAAAGTTCAGGGCATCCGCACGGGCAGTTCCCGGACAAGTCCGCCCATGCTATACAGGTCCGTCTCTCTGTATTTCCCGCAGATCCTCGGGCACTTCCAGCAGGGTCATTGTACCATAAACGGAGCGTCAAAATGGATTTTACGTTTTAGCTGTGATATGTTAAACTGAAAATAATGATAGCCGGAGGGCCGGAGTGCTTTCCGCCCAGGCTGTTTTCGATGATGATATCCGCGGCATCCGAACTTTTACGCGCTTCAGCCGGACCGGACGGACCGGAGGGCGCCGGATCCGCATGACGGATGTCTGCTGTTAAGGGAGGATCGACTATGAATCAGCACGGTATCAGTATCCTTGTGAAGGCGATGGCCCTGCTTCTGACAGCGTGCGCCGCCATTTCCCTGCGGCCGGCCTCCGCCCGTGCCTCGGCTCCGGTGGGGTATATGCCCGGTGTGACGAAAGAAATGACCGATCCCGCGTTCTGGTCCGGTCTGACGGAGGATCCGGACGCGCTGCTTGCAACATCGGAGGAGATCGCCGCCATCAACGCCGCCGCTGTGGCGGGGGAGGGCACCAACCGGCGGGATATGCGGGCCCTGAAGGGGACATACGACGGCATATCCTGGAATGAATCGCTGCAAAGCACCGCAAGGGAGGACGCGAAATATTACCTGGGCTGGGTCTGGGACCGGACTGGAAAAAAGATGGAAGAGGAAGATTTTGAGACGATCATAGCCAATGTGGTCGATCCGAACGCGGAGGAAGAAATGCCGGTGCGCTGGGGCGTCGCAGTGGTACGCACAGAGCTTCTGACCTTCCCCTGGGACGGACAGATCCTGGACGATCCCGTGGATTATGATTTCGATTACCAGCCCCTGGTGGGTATCCGGGTGAATGAGCCTGTGGCGATCTATTCCACCTCGGCGGACGGGAAGTACTTCCAGGTATCCATCTCCTGCTGTACGGGCTGGGTGCGGGCGGAGGACGTCGCCGTCTGCAGGGACAGGGAGGAATGGCTCTCCGCCTGGGACATCCCCGCGGAGAAACGCCTGGTGTTCTGGGGGGACAGGATGTACACAGATTACTCCAAGACCGCCCCTGAAACTGTTTGCCGGATGATCACCATGGGTACGGTGCTGGAGAGGATGGACGAACAGGACCCGGACGCCCTGGTCATCAACCGTCTGCCGCTGCACAATTACGCGGTCTACCTGCCGGTAAGGAACGAGGACGGAAGCTACGGAAAGACCCCTGCCCTCATCAACGCCCGTGAGCGGGTAAGCGAGGATTATCTTCCCCTGACGCCGCGGAACCTGGCGATGGTGGCTCTGGCTTCTCTGGGAGACGCCTACGGCTGGGGCGCCGGGCTCAATAATGAGGACTGCACCAGCCTTAACCATTCCGTCTTCTGCTGCTTCGGCCTGGACCTGCCCCGCAACGGCACCTGGCAGTGGCTCATGGACTTTGCCAAGGCGGATATCACCTGGTATACCCTGGAGGAAAAAGAGGTGCTTTTGGATTCGCTGCCTATGGGCACGCTTTTGAACTTCCCCGGACACCAAATGATGTATCTTGGCAGGACGGCGGGCGATTACTATGTGGTCAGCACGGTCAGCAGCCTGATGAGTCCTTACAGCGGGCAGAGGCAGCGGACCCGCGACGTGCAGATCAATACCCTGGACGTCAAACGCGCAAATGGGAGGACGTGGATGCAGTCGCTCAATAAGGTGGTTATTCCATGGAAGATCATGGCGTCCGGTGAAACGGCGGCGATGTCCGCGCTGCCGCCGTATCACGACGATACGGCCTTCTGCCTGGAAAAAGGCCTGATCGATCCCTTTCCTACCGGATATTTCCTGCCGGAGCGTACAGCTGCCCGGGCCGACGCCGTTATCATGCTGTGGCGCGTCGCGGGGAAGCCGGAGCCCGATGTGGACGGCGATGGCTTTACGGATGTCACGGCCGGGACAGAACTGGAAAAAGCGGCGCTCTGGGCAAAGCAGGCGGGGATCTGCAAGGGCTCTGACGGAAAATTCCGCGGTGGCGAAGTCCTGACGTGGGACGTACTGGCAAAGATGGCCGAAGGTCTCCTTTTTGAAGACGCTGCCAGAGGAAAAACAGGGGACAAGGCGGTGACCAGGGCGGAACTTGCGGGCTTTTGCCGGACCGTATGGGAATTGTACGAGGCGCAGAAAATGCCCGCCCCCTTCGGGACTGCGAGCGCTTCGGCGCCGTATTACGCAAAACCCTGCGACGAGCGCCTTTCGTCCCTGCCGGAAGCTTTGATGCGGATGGCTGAAGGAGGATATAATTGGGAATACGAGTATGCCTCGGGCAAGCCAGCGTACGCGCTGACGCTGATGGATTACGCGAATATCTATTCGTTTATCCACACCCATGACCTTGACCCGGCCGCGGTCAGGGATGTCCTTTCGGACGCTGACCTGATGGTGCACCGCAGGGCGTTCACGGACGAGGAGATCGAGCTTTTGCTTGGGGATGATGAAGCGGCGGCCATGGCTCATTTCGCTTCCGCCAGCACCATCGTGACGGGAGAAAAAGGTTACAGCGTCAAATGGCTGTACGACCATCCCCTCTGGGCCTGGCGGGCAGAAGGCATCAAGCCCGATATGGTCGTTTCCGTCTTGCCGAACTATTACAATCCCCTTTTTACCAGGGAGGCTGCAAAGGCTTTTTCCCGGAAGATCTATCTCTTTACCGGCGTTCTTGAGCCTGTCCGGCTGCGGCAGTGGGAACCCGGCGACCGGCGGCCCGACGGTTCGGTACAGGACGGGGCGGATAACGGCGTTCTTTTGGACGTCATGGAATTCTGCCAGTACCCGGATTATCCCACCGGCTGCGAAAGTGTTTCCCTCTATATGCTTCTGAAATATTACGGCGTGGATGCAACGGTGGAGGACATCTACGGCCTGCTTCCGATGGGCGAACAGCCCTGGGACGATGAAAGAGGCGTACGTCACGGCGCGAACCCGGAGAGGGAATTCGTGGGGGATCCCAGAAGCGAGTATTCCTACGGCGTGTTCAACGGCCCCATCGCTTTGGTCGCGGAGCGGTTCAAACCGGGGGCCGTGTCGAAGACCGGTGCGACCATCGACGACATCAAAGCCATTTTGGATACAGGGAATCCGGTCCTGGCCTGGTATGTTTCCGCACCGATGCGCAATATCATGTACCGGTGGAGCTGGCTGGACGAGGAAGGCGAGCTGGTCCGATGGCCGGGCGGCGAGCATGCTGTCGTGGTCTGCGGCTACGACGATGTGTCCATCACATACCGTGACCCCAACGCCGGAGGAACGGTGGTGATAGATTATGAAACGTTTGAAAAGAGCTTCACCGAACTGGGCGGAAGGATCGTATACTATGCGGATGGTGAAAAGTGAAATGGATCAGATGACAAAATGCCGGGAACAGCACCTGCTCCGGCTTTATGGGAAAAGCGCTTCCGGCGGCGAAGCTTGGCCTTACTGACCGGGTTGTTCCAGGTATTTCCACGTCCATTGGTTGGCTGGACGGCCACGGCTCACGCATGAATTAAGAGTCTGTTCATATTGCGACATATTTGTTACGAAATATTATAAAAGTATTACCAAAAGGATTCATCACCCGTCATGTCGAAAGATAAAAACGAGGTGATAGAGATGAAGAAGTACTTTGAAACGTTAACAGATACGCGGCAGCAGGCGAAAGTACGGCACAATTTCGTTGAAACGATCATGATCGTGATCTGTGCAGTAATAGCAGGGTGTGACGTGTGGGAAGACATAGCGGATTACTGCAGGGTGAAAGAGGGGTGGTTCAGGGAACGGCTTGGGTTGGAGTTGAAGAATGGGATACCATCGCACGACACAATGAGCCGGATATTCGGGATGTTGAATCCAAAGGAGT
>JAFWWK010000249.1 GCA_017523615.1 Clostridia bacterium | reverse complement strand
TGGCTGCCGTCCACAAGGCGGATGTCGATATCGGTCACAGGCCAGCCCCGGCGTCCCTGACTGAGGGCGATGGGAAGCGCCTGGCGCACCTGGTTCTGGTAAGGCTCCGCGATTAAACGATGATCCACCTCGGACGAGAAGGTCACGCCGCCGGAGCGTTTTCCGGGTCTCATTTCAAATCGGAGGATGGCCCAGCAGGGCTTGGGCATGGTGTAGGCTGCGAATCCTTCGGCGGGGGAGTGCAGGGTCTCCATGTAATTGATCCTGGGCCGGACGAAGGAAACGTCCAGGGAAAAACGCTCCCGGAACACATCCCGGAGGATCTCTAATTGGACGGTGCCCATGATGTTGAGCCGCTGTTCCCTGAGCGCGCGGTGGTATTCCGCGTGGAGAAGCGGATCCTCGGAGGACAATATGGCGCATGCGCTGCGAAGATCCTCGGCTTTTCCGGGATCGTCCGGGATCGCTTTTACCGAGATCAGGGGCGAACGAAAACGGCCGGGATCCACATGCCGCGGGAGGAGGCCGCGGTCCCCCAGCACCGTGCCCACAGCCACGTTTCCAAGCCCGTAGACCACGCCGATCTCTCCGGCGGAAAGGGCGCCCAGATCGTCGCCCTTTGCGGAGCGGATCTGGGTGATCTTCTGCTGGGTCACCGAGGCTTTGCCGGTCAGCGGATCCATCCTGCCTGGAAGGTCCACTCCCTGGCGGTTTTCAAGGCTCCCGCCGTAAAGGCGGATCCAAACGCCGCGCCCAAGAAGCCGGTCCTGCCAAACGGAGAACACGACGCCGCATAGCCGCCCGGCGTCCCCCGGAGGGGGAAGACAGGAGACCATCAGGTCCAGAAGGCGGTCCACGCCAATGTTTTTCAGGGCTGACCCTTCTGTCGCGGGAAAAGCCTTTCCCATGCGGCACAGGGAATAAAACCGGGGGAAGACCTCGCTGTCATCAAGATCGCCCTCCTCCAGATATTTTTCTGTAAGACGGTCGTCCCCGGCGCAGACCCTGTCGATGACGGCGTCCCTGTCCCCGAAATGGACCATGTCGGGGCAAAGATGCCTGATCTCACTGATGACCCGTGGCACATCGGCGGCATCGCGGTCCGTTTTGCTGATGAAAAAGACCACCGGGATCCCCTGCTGCCTCAAGGCGCGCCAGAGCGTCACCGTCTGGGGACGGACACCCTCGCAAGCGCATACCAGGAGCACCGCGCCGTCCATGGCCCACAGGCTGTGTTCGACCTCAGCGGCAAAATCGGCGTGGCCGGGGGTATCCACCAGATTGATCAGGCATTCCTTCCAACATATACGCACCGCAGCCGCGCGGACGGATATGCCCCGCCGCTTTTCCACGGGCAGGGAATCGGTGTGGGCGGTGCCGCTGTCCACGCTGCCGGCTTCCCGGATGGCCCCGGTGAGGGAGAGCAGCTGCTCCGTCAGGGTGGTCTTGCCGGCATCCACGTCCGCGAAGATACCGATGTTGCGTATTTCCATGATTGCCTCCCGCCGCCAAATCATTGTTTGCCGAGACAAAAGAGGATGCGCGGCGAAACTGATACCAATATACAGGAAAAAGCACCGGTTGACAATGCAATATTTTTCACTGCGGTACCGTGCTCAGCCGGGGAAGCAGCGCGATTCGGGGAGTCCTTTTATGTTATCCCGAAATAAACGAGAAGTATTTGTGGTTTTTACCATTGTCAGAAGGTTTATGTGGGCGCCTTTGATAAAAAATCCCCTTTCAAATGAAAAAAGATGGGCATAACGAAGGGATTGTGGTATAATTATTCACAGAATGAAACGCATGCCTTTCCGGACCGAACAGCCTGTGAGGTGAATATCTTTGGCGCAGATGACATTCAGTGATATCGAATACGGCAAACGCAAATATCCTACCAGGCGAGACCTGTTCCTGAAAAAAATGGACGAGGTGATCCCGTGGGAGGAGTGGATGGAGCAGATCCGCCCCCTGTACACGAAGAAAAACCGCGGCAGGCCCGCCACGGAACCGGAACTGATGCTGCGCCTGATCCTTCTGCAGGACTGGTACGGCCTGTCCGGGGCGGCATGCGAGGAGGCGGTAATGGACAGTTATGCCATGCGCACCTTTGCCGGCGTGGAATTTTATTCCGGAGGTGTGCCTGATGCCACCACGTTATATCGGTTCCGCCGCATGCTCAATAAAAACGGCCTTCGCGAAAAGCTGGACAGGGATCTGAACCAACGCATGGCTAAGGAAGGGTTTCGTATCCGGCGCGGAAAAAGCGAGGAAGCGCTTCTTGTGCGCCGGCGCGCACCCAAGTGATTTTTCCAGTTCAGCAGCCGAGCCGGCACGGGACGATACGCGGAATATGCCGATACCGTCAGGAAATGGGGCGGGGGGATATTAAATAATTGTAAGAAAAGATTAAGAAAACATCTATGTCAAGTCCTCCTGCAAGAGGATATAATGAATGTATGTAAGAATGACGACTCCGGGAGGGGGTTTTGGCATGAAAAGACATTTTGCTTTCCTGCTTGTCTGTCTCCTGCTCGTATCGGCTGCTGTGCCGGCCGCCGCGTCGGGATTTGCTCCGTGCACCGCATTCACGGGTTATATCAACGGGTACAGGATCAATGTGCGCACAGGTCCGGGCACTTCAAACGCGGTGTGCGGTATTGCCATGTGCGGGGATATGTTTTATGTAACCAACCAGGCGTACTGCACTGGCGGCAGGCTTTGGTATTACGGAACGATCGGGACGCTGTGCGGGTGGATCTACAGCGGTTATGTCTGCGGAGCGCCGGTGCCGGTGATGGCCGCCGTTACGACGTGTCCTGTTACCTGCAATGTGGCGTATATCCTTTTTGATGCGACGAATTTCCGTTCCGGCCCGGGCACTTCGTATACCTCCATCATGCAGCTGAACCGCGGCACCGCGCTTCAGATCTCCGGAGCGGTCCGGGATGTATATGGCTCGGTATGGTATCAGGCCCAGGTTTCCGGTCTGACCGGCTGGGTCCGCAGCGATCTGGTATCCTCCACCGCCGTGGGGGTCGCAGGCGTCGCCGGTGTCGGTGTCGTTCCGGGCACATGGCCCGCAAGTTGGGGCGGTATCCCCGCATCCGGCTACAACGGTTGGACAAATACCTGCGCGGTAAACGTGCGTTTGGCTCCCAACGGCACCAAGATCGCCCAGCTGAATCGTGGCACCCCGGTCATGGTGACCGGTGTCGTCTGCGTATATGGTGTCTATTGGTACAGGATATGCTATTATGGGACCACCGCGTATATCCGCGCCGACCTGGTCAACACCACCTATCCCGGGGTAGGGACATGCGGTTATCCTTCCGCGGGAATGGTCGTGGGCGGCGTAGGGGTGGCGGCGCCCGACATGTCCGGCGTTTACGGTATCGGCGGCGTAATTCCCGCGACTCCCGATACCGCCGGGGTGTACGGTGTGGGCGGCGCGTCTGTCATGCCGGATACCTCCGGTGCGTACGCCGCTCCGGATACCGGAAGCTACGGCGCTGCGGTCGTTCCCGATACATCCGCGCCCGTGGCCGGAGCAGTCCAGGGAACAAATGAAGCGCCTGCGGCAGCTGCCGGGACCGGGCACGCCAGGCTTTCCTTCTCCACGTTTTCCTTTACTCCCGGCCAGACCCTTCCGGTCTATACCGCACCCAACGCTTCAGCGCTCCGCTGTGATGGAGGCATGGCCCAGATGACTGTCAACGGCCAGGTTTGGGTCGCGGGCTATGACGGGCAGTGGCTCCTGGTCATGTACCAGAACGACAGCCGGATGACCCGCGTGGGCTATGTGAACGCCTTCCAGCTGCAGGGGACTCTGCCGGATATCCCTTCCCTGTCCCTGAACGGGACTTCCGCAATGGTGACATCCCGGTCAGCTCTGACGTCCGACCCGATGGAGGGAACGGATACCCTGATGATGCTTGATTCCGGCAGCACTGTGACTTGGCTTGCCGACTTGGACATGAACAGCGCGTGGGCCTATGTGGAGGTTTATACCAACGGGACCGTGGTGAGGGGTTTTGTCCCAAGGACGGCGCTGAGATAAAAACAGGCGGCGGTATCTTGAGCGGCGCCTGTATGAAAGAAAGGTCCTTTTTGTATGGTGATCAACAATCCGCCCTCCGAATATCAGGGCATCCCCCCGGAGAACGTGTTTTTTGTCTCCAGCGACAGCCGGATCCAGTTGGGATATGGCTTTGTGATCCCTTTTTTCCAGAATGAGCTTTATCCCGCGGAACCATTGCATATTTACATGCAGATGGAGACCCAGCTGTCTGCCCGGGCCATGCTTTTTGGAGCTCTTCTGGCCAGAGCAGGGCAGATCCGCATTGAAAAAGGGGTGCCGGCCCGGTTTTACACTCAGGTTGACCCGAAGGATACCGAATATTTGAAATTCTGTACCCAGATGGGAATGAAGCAGGATGACAGTGAGGACCTGTACAGTTTTTACCTTCCATACGGACAGGCCCAGGCACCGATGGGTTATGATTATTACCAGGTGCCGCTGGTCACGCCTCAGGACGAAATGAAGTTCCTGGAAAGGCTGAACAGGTACCGTATCCAGGCGGTCACCCATGATCACCTGACGCTGTGGAGGCAGCAGGAACATTTCCTGGCCTTGGCCTTCTACCGTCAGGGCAATCCGGTGGAGCCGGCCTGCGAGGCGGTCTTCACCGGCGTGGGGCAGACAGCGACGCTGCTTAATATCTACACGGTCACGGAGTTTCGCAGGCAGCGCCTGGCTTCCCAACTGATCGAGGCGGCCTGCGTTCATCTGCGGGATCAGGGGGTGGCGATCATGTACACCCATATCTTTAAGCGCAACACTCCGCAGATGGCGCTGATGCAGCACCTTAAAGGCCAGTTCATCCGCACGGTCAACTGCCTTCCGGGCATCGACATGATCAAATGAGTGCGATATGACCAGACGCTCCGACGATTGTCGGAGCGTTTTTTTGGGTATGCCGGGCATGGCACGTTTCCGATGGGTGAAAGAAGCTTGCGGGCAATTGCCGACGGGCGCGGTGAAGCGCAGGCTGATGACGGCGATCACTGAACGTGCGGCGAAAGAATTGTGCATGCTGGGGCGCGGCGCTGAATACGTGACCGGCGCAATGGGGAGGCGGGGGCTGACGGCCTTCTCTTGGTTTTGTTCTTTGTCATTCGATATGGAGAAAGGATGAGAAACCGGTCACTTCGAATACGTCCATGATGTCGCCTGAAACGCCGCGTACGGTCAGGGTCCCGCCGGTCTCTTCCATCTCTTGATAGATATCCAGCAGCACGCGCAAACCGGCGGAGGTGATATAGACGAGGTTTTCCATGTCGATGACGATCTCGTTCATCCCGCTCTTGTTCTGCTCGTAGGCCGCTTCAAATCGCGGCGCCGCCGGGGTATTCAGTTCGCCGTCCAGCGCGATGGTCAGCCGGGCACCTTCGGTTCTGACTTTGATATCCATACCGGTCATCCTTCCTTTTCAATGCGTTTTCCGTGTCACCTGTCCAGCCGCTGTCTTTCCACCAGGTCTGCGAAGAAGCCGCCCTGAGCGATCAGCTGCTCATAAGTGCCGTCTTCGATGATCCTGCCTTCGGACAGCACCAGGATCCTATCGCAGTTGCGGATGGTGCTGAGGCGGTGGGCGACCACGATGCGGGTGCATTTCAACCGGTCAAGCGCTTCGGATACTTGCTTCTGGGTTTTGTTGTCGAGCGCGCTGGTCGCTTCGTCAAGGATCAGGATCCTGGGCTTGGGGGCGACGGCCCGTGCGATCATCAGGCGCTGCTTCTGCCCGCCGGATATGCCGCCCTGCCCCTCGGAGATGAGGGTCTGCATCCCCATGGGCATCTCCCGTATGTCGTCGGCGATCCCCGCCATCTCTGCGGCTTCCCACGCGTCTTGCAGGGTCAGCTGAGGCGCGGAGATAACGATGTTGGAGAAGATATCCCCCTGGAACAGCTGGCCGTTCTGGGTAACGACCCCCATTTTTTTGCGCAGGGATCTGGGATCGATGCGGTTCAGGTCTTTGCCGTCGAAATAGACCGCGCCTTTTTCTGGCTTTTCAAAGCCGAGGAGCAGGCGGACCAGCGTCGATTTCCCGCAGCCCGTGCGTCCCACGATGGCGATGTATTCGCCCGCCCGGATCTTCAGACTCAGATCGTTCAGGATCCAGGGACCGTCCTCATCGTAGCGGAAGGATACGTGGTTCATTTCGATCGCGCCGGAGATCTGGGAGACGGCTTCCTTATCTTCGGTCACTTCGGGTTCGGTTTTCAGGATGGGTTCCGCCATTTCCAGCACAGGCTTAAAGGATGCGGCGGAAGAGGCGATCGCCGCCATGGAAGCGAACGCGCCGGCCACATGTCCGTAAGCGGCGGTAAAGGCGTAGTAATTGGATTGATCCACGCCGCTCCGGACCGCGAGATAATACAGCGCGATATTGCCGATGAGGGATATGGCGGTGAGGAATACGCCGTTCAGCTTTAGGATCGTGGGTGGGTTATACTGCAGCGCGGCACCCTGGGCATACAGATTCGCCCAGCGGGCGAAAGCCCGTTTTTCCGCACCGGCCAGCCGGATCTTCTGGATACCGCTGACCGTGGCGTAGGTGAGGCCCGCTTCCTTGGCGGAGAGATGCATCATCTTCCGCGACAGCTGGATGTGCATCAGGGAGTTCACAAGGCCCAGGCACGCGGTGGTCAGGATGATGACGATGGAGGGCCATACCAGAAGGGGAGCGAAGCGGAAGATCTGGGTGATATAGAGCAGGGAGACCAGCGATGTCAAGCCGGCGGACAGGATCTGGTTAAGCAGCATATCGCACAGGGAATTGACGGAACCGACCCGGCTTGACAGTTCGCCGGACGCGTATTTCCTGAAGAAGCTGACGGGCAGGGACAGCACCCGCATCATCACCGAGGCTTCCACCTGCAGGGAAGTCTTGGTGGAGAGGCGGCCCATCATCAGCTGCTTCACGACGCGCAGGAGCTGGGCCGAGAGCGCTGACGCGAGCAGAAACACGGCCATACTGACGAGCAGGGAAATGTTTCCGGTTTTCACCACCGTGCCGGTGATGGTCTGATAGACCCGCGGCTCGATCATGCTGACGAGGGTAAATGCCAGCGTTGCAAGACCGATGAGGACAAAATCGCCGGCGGAGAGGCAGTTTTTCATGTAAAGCAGAAGGTCAGGGATGCCAAGTTTCTTTTGCGGGAGGGGCTTGTAGAAGCAGAAAGCTTCCTTCCTGAAACGCGACGCGGTTTTGCGGCTGACCGTCACGGAGCGGCCGGTGGCAGGGTCTTTGTACCAGTATCCGACAACAGGCTTGGGGAGGAGAGCGACCGCGGCGCCGTTGTCTTTCATAAAACACAGCATAGGTCCGAAAGCGTCCTTATACCAGCCGTCCTCCAACTTTATGGAGCGGGTCATGATGCCCAGGGGACGTAAAACATACTCCATCTGCTCGTCGGCCGTCCTGATATTGTCGGGCACATCCGCAGCTTTGCAGTGATAATATTTCAGGATCTCATCCAGCGCTTCCTTTTCGATCAGACGGCTGTCCAGCATCTGCTGCGCCGTTTTTCCGCCAAGCACTGCCCCGGCGACCCGGAAGAAGGATTCTTCGAACGCATCCTGGTCGCTCTGCATCCTTTGCCGGATCTGTTTGTCGAACCATTTCACTGCGTTACCCCTTTCTATTCGGCCGTGATCAGTTCGGTGTAGTAGCCGCCTTTTGCGTACAGCTCCTCGTGTGTGCCGCGTTCGACCACGCGGCCCTTGTCCATCACGATGATCTCGTCGCAGTCGCGGATGGTGGAGAGACGGTGGGCGATGATGATGCAGGTGATGCCTCGGCGTTGGATGGCACGCACCACATCGTATTCCGTGCGGGCGTCCAGAGCGCTGGTGGCTTCGTCCAAGATGATGACGGACGGATCCTGGGCGAGCACACGGGCTATCTCCAGACGCTGGCGCTGTCCGCCGGACAGATCATTTCCGTTTTCTGTCAACATACCGTCATAACCGCCCGGGCGGTTCAGGATGTCGTCGTGGATCTGAGCGTCCCTCGCCGCCATGATGACCTCGAAATCGCGAATGGATTCGTCCCACATCTTGATGTTGTTCGATATCGTATCTTCAAAAAGGATGATATCCTGGTCCACCACGGACACGGAGCTTGTGAACACGCCCCGCGGGATCTCCGATATCGGTTTACCGTCGAAAAGGATCTCCCCGTTCCAGGGCTGGTAGAGGCCGGAGATCAGTCTGGACAGTGTGCTCTTGCCGCATCCGCTCTCGCCCACGAAAGCGATCCGGCTGCCGGGTTTCAGGGTCATGGAAAAATCCCGGATGAGCGGCGGCGACAGGCGTGAATAGCCGAAGGTAACGTTTTTCAGTTCCACCTCTCCGGTCAGCTTGGAGTAGTCCATGTCCTCCCGGATCGGTTCGTCCTTCACGTTGGGATCGTCGGGATACTGCATCACGTCCTCGATGCGTTCCATGCTTGCGCGCATTTCCTGGATGGTCTGGCCCGCGCCGATAAGGGTCATGGCGGGGCTGAGGAAAGAACCCAGATACCCCTGGAAGATGGTGATCATCCCAACGGTGAAGCTGCCCTGCATGACGTAGAGCGCTCCGAAAAACAGCACGACGTAATTGGCGGCGGTGCTGATAAAGGCAGGGATGAGGCCGACACGGGCGTTGAGCTTTTTGAACTTCACATCCTGCGTGTTCACGGATGCCTGATAACCCGCCCACTTCCGGAAAAAGCCGATTTCCGCGCCGGAAGCTTTAATGGTCTCTGCCATGCTGATCCCCGCCACGGTGGCGGAAGCCAGCTTGCTCTCGTCGCGCATCTGCACGCGGGTCAGGTTGACGCGGCGTTTGCTCATGTACCGGGCCATCAGCAGATTCAGCGCTATGGAGCCCAGGCCTACCAGCGTCAGGACCAGGTTATAACGGATCATGAAGAAAAGGTATACGAACATCATCGCGGTGTTCAGCGCAAGCGGAGCAAGGGTCTTGACGAGGGTGCCAGCGATGGAGGCGTTGGCGCTCTGCCGTCCGATGATATCTCCGGTCATACGTTGGGTGAAGAACACCATGGGCAGGCGAAGCACCTTCCACATGTAGCTGGTGCTGCCCATCACAGACATTTTGCCGTCGATCCTCAGCGAGTAGACAGTGTTGATCCACTCCACTGTCAGCTGAAGGACGCAGAGCAGGACCATGACCCCGATAAAGGGATAGAGCCATTCCGGGTTCCTTCGCTCCAGGAGGCGTTCGTAAAAAATGCGCGTCATCACCGGGTTGATAAGGCTGAACAAATATGAGATGACCGTGGTGAGCGTCACGAAAGCCACGGCAGGTCCTGTCCCTTTCAGGCGCTTGCGGGCGAAAGCCAGGGTGCTCTTCGGCTTGCCGCCGGGAACGAACCCCTCGTCGGGCTTGATCTGGATCACGATACCGGTGAACGATTCGTCAAACTCCTCCATCGGCACCTTCACCACCCCGCGGGCGGGGTCGTTGATCACGGCGGTGTTTCCCCTGAAGCCGTCCAGCACCACGAAGTGGTTGAAGTTCCAGTGGATTATGCAGGGACGGGCCACCTTTTCCTTCAGCGCATTCAGATCAGCGCGGTAGCCGTCCGCCACGAAGCCGTAGCTGCGGGCAGCCAGCAGGATGTTTTTCGCTTTTGAACCGTCGCGGCTGACACCGCAGTCCACCCGTACCTGTTCCAGGGGGACCCATTTTTGATAGTACGCCATCACCATGGCAAGGCACGCCGCGCCGCACTCCAGCGCTTCCAGCTGCATGATGACCGGTACCCTGGCTACTCCGCGGCGGAGAGGCGATTTGGTTTTCTTCGCAGGCATTTGTTATCCTCACCTTGTTCAGTTGGTCAGGAAACGGATCGGCGAAAAGACTTCCGTCACGATCACGGCGTCGTAGTTGCCGTCGGGCAGGCTGACGCTTGCGACGGCTTCCGCTATGTCAGGCGTGATCCAGCGCACATCCTCGATCGGGGTCTCCTGGTCCCGGATCCGCAGGGGCATGCCGGGAGTCACCTCGAAAGCAGCGGTGCTGTCCAACAGCAGCACGGCCCTGCCGTCCCGGATCTCCGCTGAGGCGGCGCATGTGCTCTCCAGTTTGCCGAAGATCGAGACTACGACGATCCCGGCCAGCAGCACGATCACTGCGGCGAGCACCATCCACACGCCGGGAGAAGTGACCCGCATATAATCCTGCAGCTGCTCCGGGGCGGAGATCCTTTCAATGCTTTTCTGGCGATAGGCTTTGTTTTGCATGGCCGTCCTCCTTGGGTGGCATACGCGTTGCCCGGATCCCGAAAAATAATTAAAAGAAAGCCGCATCCGGCTTTTCCTTCGGTCTCGGCTGTTCGTTCAGGCTGTGTTTCAGACGCGGCATTTCTTCGCTCATGTGCATCATTCCGCTTTATCCTCCTGTGCCTCAGGATCCTTTGAGCCCCGACGGTCTTTTTTTTCGGCGCTTTCCGGGAAGGATCGCCTGATCGCGGCGGCCGCGGCGCACACGGCGCCTATGCCGATGTGCTTGTGAAAACGGCATTGTCCACCTGGCATCAGGTGCCCCCCGTCGTCCGTCTTGCCCCCCGATCATGCCGTCCTCAAGATCTGTGAATAGTATAACATGTTTTGGAACGATTTCAATACGGGCGGTCCCCTCTCTTCGCTTGTATTCTTCCCTGACCTATGCTACCATAGTGTTGATCTCTGCCTGAACAGGCGCTGTGAAAAGGAGATGTCCATGAAAAAGAAGCACCGGTGGGTCTCACTGCGGACGAAGATGAATGTTCTCCTGGTCACTGTGATCCTTTTCGTTTCTTTCGGACTGCTTGGGATATGTTATGCCGTTCACAGCAGGGCGGTGGACCGGTATTTCATCGCGGAGGTGGATAAGGCGGCCCGCGCTGCCGTGAACGACTTCGCGTCCGATTCCGTGCTATATATCCGCAAAGTTGTCGTCAGCGACGAATTCCAGGCCGTACGGGCTCAGGCGGAGAAGGTGGATGATGAGAGCATCCTGAAGGAATGGATGGCCTCCCAAGCTTCCTATATGAAGGATATACCCGCTATCGATTATTCCCTATATGATTCTTATCAGGTCCTTTTATCCAGGCTCACCGCCCTGCGGGATGTTTTCGGTGTTACGTCCGTGTACCTGCGGTACGACCTGAACGGTGTGACGTACCGCATCGCCGACCCGGAGGGGGGCCTGCTGCGGGCGGGCACAGTCGTACAGGACGGGGAAACGCTCAGGCCGGAGGAAGACAATGCTGAGATCTGGGCGGTCGTGCACCGCGGCGACCGGGGCTGGCTCTGCACGGCCTGCCAGCCGATCCCCGCGCCGTGGCGGGATGGGGAAGTCATCGGCTGTGTGGGCGTGGATATGGACATGAACCAGGCGATGCGGGAGAGACACAGGTTTCTGCTCAACAGCATTCTTTTTGTCGCGGTGCTGACGGCGGGCTCACTCTGCGCTGGTATGCTGCTGGTGAAGCGCACGGCCGTGGAGCCGCTGAAGCGCCTCGCCGGAGCGACCCGAAAATTCACCGGGATCACGGGGGATTACACCCCGGAGGATATCATGCGAGAGGAGTGCCGTCCGGGGGATGAGATCGGCGATCTGTATCAGGACATCCGGGAAATGCAGGAGCACATCGTCGAAAATACCCGGAACCTGGCACGGATCGCCGCGGAAGAGGAGCGCGTGAATACGGAGATGCGGCTGGCTGCGGACATCCAACGGTCCATGCTGCCCGACGTGTTCCCGCCATACCCGGAGCGGAAGGAATTCGATCTGTACGCCTCCATGGAGCCGGCCAGGGAAGTGGGCGGGGATTTCTACGATTTCTTCCTCGTGGACGAAGACCACCTGGCGCTGGTGATCGCCGACGTTTCCGGCAAAGGCGTCCCGGCAGCGCTGTTCATGATGTCCGCCAAGATACTCATTTCCAACCAGGCGATGACGGGCGCGCCGCCCGCTGAGATCCTGGACGCTGTGAACAAAAAACTCTGTGCTTCCAACCAGAAGGTGAAGATGTTCGTGACCGTTTGGCTGGGTATCCTCGAGATCCCGACCGGCGTTATGACCTGCGCGAGCGCGGGGCACGAATATCCGTTTGTCCGCACGGCGGAAGGCGGGTTCCGCCTGTACAAGGACCCTCACGGACTCGTTGCGGGCGGGCTGAAGACCACAAGGTATAAGGATTATCAGCTTGTGCTGCGGCCCGGCGACCAGGTTTTCGTGTATACAGACGGTGTGCCGGATGCCGTCAACGAACAGGGAACCAGGTTTGGCATGGAACGCCTGGAGGAAACGCTGAAGCGCCTGGAAGGGGAGAGCTGCCGCGGCGTCCTGGAGGGCGTAAAGCAGGCAGTCGAGCGTTTTGCCGGCGATGCGGAACCGTATGACGATCTGACAATGCTGTGTCTGTCCATTGCTGAGGGAAAAAAGAAAGAAAAGGACAACTGAAGAAGATGATGGTCCTTGCGGAGGAAAGCCTGAAGGAAGGGTCCGGGTCGGTCAACCAAGCAAAAAAATCTCTGGCGGCTTGCAAAGGCTGCCAGAGATTTTCTTAAAGGTCATTTATCGGAATTGTATCCAAGATCCTTCAGGTCGGCGAGGTTGTTTCGCCAGTCGGGCCGGACCTTGACCCACAGCTGGAGGTTGACCTGCGTACCGAGGAGGCTTTCGATGTCCTGCCTTGCCTGGGTACCGATCAATCGGATCATGCTGCCGCCCTTGCCGATGATGATCCATTTATGGGAATCCTTTTCGCAGAAGATATTGGCGTAGATCGTGACAAGGCGGTCGCTCTCCTGGAAACGGACGATCTCGACGCCGATGCCGTGGGGGACCTCGTCCCGCAGGTTGCGCAGGGCTTTTTCACGAATGATCTCGGATGCGATCTGGCGCTCGGTCTGGCTGGTGATGCTGTCGTCCGGGTAATACCTGGGGCCTTCGGGAAGGTGGGCGAGGAGATCCTCCCGGAGGGCGTCCAGGCCTTCGCCGTCTTTGGCTGAGACGGGATAGATCTCATCATAACCTTCGTTCTTGAAGCTTTCGATGATGGAAAGGAGCGCTTGCTTCTCAACCAGGTCGATCTTATTGAGCAGGAGCAGCTTGCGGCATTTTTTCTGTCCCAGCTCATGGATCAGCTGCCGGTCTTTCGGGCCGATGGCGGTCACGTCCGCCAGGGCAAGGAGCACGTCGATGCCCTGCATCGCGTCCTGCCATGACTGCATCATGTAGTTCCCCAGCTTTGTCCTGGGAGTGTGGTACCCGGGCGTGTCAACGAATACCAACTGGCTGTCAGGACCGTTCAGGATGCCGACGATGGAATTCCTGGTGGTCTGGGGCCGGTCCGATACGATGGCGATCTTTTCACCGATCAGGGTGTTGAGAAGGGTGGATTTACCCACATTGGGGCGTCCGGCGATCACGGCGAAGCCGGAGCGGAAGGGATGATCATTTTCCATGGTGATTTCCTTTACTGTGATTATTTGTCCAGGGATTCCGGCCCGAAGCCATGAGGGAGCAGCTCCGAAAGCGGCATTGCGCCGCACCCGCCGTCCCAGGTGACCATCACGCGCATCCCGGGACTGAACTCGTTCATGACCTGGCGGCAGATCCCGCAGGGCCAAGGCGCGGAGGGGCCGGCGGCAATGGCGATGGATTCAAAGTCACGGCGGCCTTCGCTGACCGCCTTGAAGATGGCCGTCCTTTCAGCGCAGTTGGTGGCGCCGAAGGATGCGTTTTCGATGTTGCAGCCCATATATAGGGTGCCGTCGGCGCATTTGAGGCATGCTCCTACCGGATAGTGGGAATAAGGCACATAGGCCATCTTCATGGCTTCACGGGCCATGGAAAGCATTTTTTCTTCTTCCCGGGTGGGCAGGAAGCGGGCAATGGATCTTTCTTCCATTTGACGCATACGGCTTTGATCCTCCTTTTCCATATGGTCGTAACCCATCAGGTGAAACATGGCGTGGGTCATCAGGTAGGCGGTCTCCCGGGCGGCGGAATGTCCATACTCTTCGGCCTGGGAAAGAACACGGGGCCATGAAATGATGATGTCGCCGAGAAAAACAGTCCCGGTGTCGACGTCGTATTCCATATCAAGCCACTCCGGATGGGAAGCAGCAGTATGGTCCGGGGTGAAGGGGAGGGATGGGAAGGACAGCACGTCCGTTGCCTTATCCAGGCCCCTGTGGGAATGATTGATCTTTCGGATACCTTCGTCGTCTGTGACAAGGACATGGCAGGACACAGCGCTTTTGATCCCTTCCGTGGCGAGGGCCGCGTCTGCGGCGGTGCGGATCAGCGCCAGGGCTTCGGATGGGGCGGGGAAAGCGGAATCGATCTCTACGAGCGCGCCCATCAGTTCACTCCCCCTTCGCTGCCCTCGTCCGGCTTCCGGTCGGGTACGGAATCCTCGGGCATGGGGTTGTCGGCCGAAGGTATGATATACGGCGCGGGCACCGCCATGTCTTCCGGATCGATCACCGGCAGGGGCTGGGTGGATTCCAGCTTGACCACCGGTACCGGCTTCACCGAGGGCGGGGTGACGATCATCGAGGGGGCAGCGTCCTTTTCCTTTTCGGGCGCCTTCTGGACGGGCGCTTTCTGTGCCTGCGGCTGGGGCGCCGGATGGGTCGGAACCTTTTGTGCGGACACATCGGGTACTTTGGCCGCGGGTGCGGCAGGAGCGGGAGCCTTAGGTGCGGGTGATTCGGGCACCTTCGGCAGCGGCGCCGTGTCGGATGCCTTCTTCGCCGCAGCCGGCTGGTCCGGATCCCCTGTCACGGTGGAAAGAATGCGGATGTCATGGCTTTCCATGTGGGGATATTCGATCCTTTCATGGAAGACCCCTACCAGGACATTGGTGCAAGCGGCGCAGATCTTGTCGATATCCTTCAGGGTCAGGTCACTGTCCGACAGCTGGCCGTCTTCCAGTTTGCCCCGGACCAGTTTTACGATGAAGGATTCGATGGCGGAGGCGGAGGGAGCCTTCATAGTTCGGACAGCGGCCTCAATGGTATCGCACAGCATGATGATCGCGCTTTCGCGGGTGGTGGGGGGATGGCCCGCATAGCGGAAGGCGTTGATATCCACGGGATTCCCGTTGGCCTGCTGCAGGGCTTTGTGATAGAAATACATCACCGGCGTGTCGCCGTGATGCTCGGAGATGATCCGGACGATATCCTCCGGCAGCCTGGCTTCCCGGGCCATGGCCACACCGTCCCGTACGTGGGCGGTGACGATGTCCGCAGAGGTGCTTGGATCGGTCTGGTCATGGGGATTGATGCCGTTGGACTGGTTTTCCTTGAAAAACAACGGGCGCTTCAGTTTGCCGATGTCATGATAATAGCCGCCCACACGGGCCAGGAGCGGATTGGCCCCGATGGCCTCCGCGGACGCTTCGGCAAGGTTCGCGACGATAATGGAATGGTGATAAGTGCCCGGTGCCTCCATCAGCAGCCGCTTGAGGAGCGGGCGATTGGGATTGCTGAGTTCCATCAGCTTATAGCTGGTGGGCAGGTTGAAGATCAGTTCCAGCAGGGGCTGGAAGCCCAGGAACAGGAAGGTGGCCATCAGCGTTCCTGCTGAGTGCAGAAGCGCTTCGGTCAGGGTGTTGGTCAGATCCGCCCGGGTCATCAGGCTTAGGGAGATAAAAATCGCAAAGTCCGATGCCGCGGCGCTGATGCCGGCGAGAATGGCGATCAGGCGGGAGGATTTGTTGCTGGCCAGAAGAAGGACGACCAGAGATCCCGACACCAGGGTGGTCATGATGATCAGGACCGACTGTTCGGTGTATGCCTGGCTGCTGCCGGCGGACAGGCCCGCCACCAGGATCGCGATGGCCGCGTTGCATACCAGCCCCGCCCGTGCGGTGACCAGGATCGCAGCCAGCATACCGCACAAAAGGAGAGGCATCAGGTAGACGGAGACCATCCTGATCAGGATGGCCAGGGCGAAGGTAAGGCAGAAGATGATGGAGATCAGAAGAAGCTTGATGGGACTGCGAAAAGAATTTTTATCCAGCCTGGCCAGGATGCAGTACATCAGCGTGACCACCATGACGGACAGTACCGCGCCCCCCAGGTATGGGTTGATATCCGCGTTCTTGTTGGTCAAAAGACCAAGCTCTTCCAGCATGCGGATCTGGTTTTCGGTGATGCGGCCTTCACCCTTGACCACGATGTTCTGGCCCTGGTTGTAAACGATGTTTTCGATCGCCGAGCTGGCTTCCTCGCGCATCTGGGCGTATTTTCCCTCATCCACCACCTGGTTGGCCTTAACGCAGTGCCGCAGAATGGGCTTGACCACGTTTTGCAGTAGGTTCTGCCCGCTGGGCATCTGGGTCACGTTAAAGCCGATGATATTAACGATGGAATCCACCGTTTTGTCCTCGCTCCCGGGGTAGACAGGAGCTTTCATGGCGTTTTCAAGGGCCTGGTACATGATGCTGTAAAGGCGGTTCATGTCCTCAGGGGTGATCCTCAGCAGGGTCGTCAGCTGGTAATCGGCCAGGCTGAGGCGTGTCAGGATGCTTCGGGCCCAGGCGAGCTCATCCTTTGTGAAGACGCGGGTGAGGGTCACGTTTTCCAGCGTGGTGCTGTACTGGCTGACGTAGCGCAGCTGTTCAAACACCAGGTCGTATTCCGCCATGACAGATTCGGCCACCCCGGGCTGGCTGATATAAGGAGGAAACACTGCGTCCGCGGCCTCCGCCCGGCGTCTCTCGGTGGTCACCACATCCACCACGTCCTTGGTCGCCTGGATGGTGACGGTGGGTACCATGCCGACGCTCAGACTGTACCTGGCCGGGATGATGGCCACGAGGAACAGTGCCGTGATCACCGCGCAGGTCGCCGCGCAGATAAGCCACCTGAGCCGCAGGTCATGGAGTTCCGCTTTGGTTTTTTCCTTTTTCTTTGAGGTGGAGGCGTCTTTTTTCATGATCACACCTGCTTTGCGTCGGTTTCACGTTTCTCCCGTTCGGCGTAAGCTTCCACGATGCGCTGAACAAGTTCGTGACGGACAACGTCCCGGCCGGTCAGGCGGCAGACGCCGATGCCGGGGATGCCCTCAAGGATCTGCACGGCCTCGGTCAGACCCGAAGAGCGGCCTTTGGGAAGGTCGATCTGCGTCGGGTCGCCGGTGACGATGCAGCGGGAGCCCTCGCCCAGGCGGGTGAGGAACATCTTCATCTGTTCGGGGGTGGTGTTTTGGGCTTCGTCCAGAATGATGAAGGCATTTGCCAGGGTACGGCCGCGCATAAATGCAAGCGGCGCGACCTCAAGGACACCGCGTTCCGTCAGCCGCTGGGAGGCATCGGGCCCCATCATGTCAAAAAGGGCGTCGTACAGGGGCCGCAGGTAGGGATCCACCTTCTGGACCATGTCGCCGGGAAGGTAGCCGAGCTTTTCCCCGGCTTCCACGGCGGGTCGGGTCAGGATGATCCTTTCCACCTCGCGGTTTTTGAGGGCGCCCGCGGCCATGGCGACCGCCAGGTAGGTCTTGCCTGTCCCTGCAGGGCCGACGGCCAGGGTCAGCTGGTTTCTGCGGATCGAACGGATATATTCCATCTGCCCAAGGGTGCGGCATTTTACCGGGCGGCCCCGGTAATTCAGGACGATCACATCCTCAAAAAGCTCAAGGGCCTTGTCCTCGTGCCCTTCCCTGACCAGGGAGATGATGTAGCGGACCCGGGGCGGATCCAGCGCTTCGCCGCGACGCTGGAGGTCCATCATGCAGCGAATGCATTTTTCACAAAGCTCACGGTCTTCGTCGCTTCCCTGGATCCGGATCTCGTCCCCGAGAATGATGACGGAAACGTTCAGTTCCTGTTCTATGACGGCCAGATTTCGGTCGTTGATTCCGATCAGCCCGGTCAGGTCACGGGTGTTTTCCTGTTTCAGAAGCAATATTCCATCTCCGTTCAGTCAGACGTATCCGCTCCGGAGGCCGGGGCGGCGGGAGCGTCCAGAGGGACTTCCTCCCAAAGGGTCTTTCCCGTACCCAGGACAAAGACCCGGTCATAGCCGGCGCCGGAAAGGATATCCGGCACCATATCAAAAGCGTAATCGAGAAAGCGGGCATTGTGGCAATCCGATGACACGGTCACGCCGCCGCCCATGCCGCGCCACATCTTAAGGATGACGGCGGAAGGGTAAGGTTCGGTGACGACGTTCCGGGCCATTCCCCCGGTGTTGACCTCCAGGAGGGATCCGGCTTCCCTTATCGCCTTCAGGGCGGCGCGGACCGTTTCCAGGTAGGCGGGGTCGTTTTCATCAAACAAGCCTAGGACGGCGTTGTTTTTTTTGATCAGGTCGAAATGCCCGATGACCGGCGGATGCCAGGCCCTGGCATAGGCCGCCAGAAGACTGTAATAGGCACGGACGGCCCGCATGCCGCTGCCTCCGTAAAAACCGCGCACCGCTTCGGCCAGACATTCCGGGGATCCGTCCACCGCCGGCAGTTCCGCTCCGCAGGGAAGGTAGTGGACCGACGCGATGAAGTAATCATAGGGGGAAACATCCGCGCAGGAGAACAGATCCCTTTCGATGCCGCAGCGGATCGTGATCCGACCGCGGTATTTATCTGCAAGGGCGCGGATCTCCCTGATGTAATCCTTCTCCCTGTCCGGTTTGATGGCATAGGGCAGGTCAAAATACTGAGGCGCGTGGGATGTGAAGCCCAGGGAACGGAATCCCTTTTCAAGGGCTGCGGTCACGGTATCTTCGGCCGGGGATACGCCGTCGCAGTGGGTGGTGTGCGTGTGGCAGTTTGACAGGATCTTCATGGGGCGGTCTCCCGGATAAGGAAATTGGGACAATTGTCCATACTCATTCTATCATGTTTCTCGCGCAAAAACAACATTCGCTTTAGACTCTTTCCTATGGGGTCGGCCGCGGCGCGGTTGCTTTTTTACGGCCGCTCATATATAATGTACGGGTACTGACTGATTAAAAGGGTGCGGGACGCAATGAAGACCTTTTTTGACAACCTGGGTGAGATCCTCCTGACGGCGATGGCGCTGACGGTGCTGAGGGTCGCGGCGCTTTATCCGGCGCTGGCAGCCCTTCTCAGCGGCCGGTCCGGTCCGGCGGGCGCGCTTTGGGCCGGCGCGGGCTTTTTGTTCTACCTTTTTGCCGTGATCCCGGCGCGAAATTTCGGCTTTATGCGTTTGCGGGCGTTCTCGCTCGCATCCCATGAGGCGGGGAAGGCCGGATACGGACGTTTGCTGGCATCCGGAGCTGCCCGCCTCGGACGGGGGCTCCCGTGGTGTGTCCCGGTGTTCTGCCTGATGGGGCTATGGTATTACGGTTTTTACGTCATGGATTTTAAAAACTGGTATGACGGGGTCCTTAAACCCTTGGGGGCGATATTTGGCGGATCAGGTGTTGAGGGGACTGCCATACTGCTCTTCCTGATCCTCTTTTCAGCTGCCACCGCGGCGGCGGCCTGGTGGCTGGACATGGAGTCGGATTTCAGGGATATGAGCCAGAGGGATACCCGAAAAGAGCTTAAAAGCAGAAGAAGCGCCAGGAACCGCTGCTTTCGCCGGCGGCTTCGGAGTGCGGGGATCAATGTCCTTCTGACTCTTCCGTCCCTTGTTTTGTGGGCGCTGGTCCTTTGGCAGGCTTACCTGAAGGATATCCACTTTCAATATGGCATGATGAACGCCGCCACGGAGCTGGCGCGGGTCTTGCGTAATAAAGGGACTCCGGGGACCGTGCTGCTCAGGATAGGGCTGGTCCTGTTTGTGGTCCATGTGCCCCTTGCGGCCCTGAGGAAAACAAGAAACGCGGACCTGATCACAGGAATTTTGGGAGGGAGAGGATCGCACTGAGGCTTGACAGGCTCCTTTCACATATGGGTTATGGCAGCCGGCGTGAGGTACAGGCGCTTATCCGGGCGGGCAGGGTGTCACTGGACGGAGTACCCGTCCGGGACAGCGGCGCCGATACGGAGGACCGTCAGGTCGCCGTAGACTTTAAGCCCGTCATCCTTCCCGGGCATACACATATCATGCTCCATAAGCCCGCGGGGCTCCTGACTGCCGCACGGGATCGCGAAGCTCCCACGGTAATGGATCTGCTGCCACCGCTCTGCGTAAAAAACGGATGCATGCCGGTGGGACGGCTGGATAAGGACACCACCGGGATCCTGTTCCTGACAGACGACGGGGTCCTGGGGCACAGGCTGATCTCCCCGAAAAGGCATGTGGACAAGGTCTACCTGGCAGAACTGGAAGCGCCTCTTCCTCCAGACGCGGCCGAACGGTTCCGCGAAGGCATCAGTCTCAGGGATTTCACGGCGCTTCCGGCAGTACTGGAGGTCCTTTCTCCAAGAGAAGCGAGGGTGACCGTATGGGAAGGAAAATACCACCAGGTCAAGAGGATGTTTGCCGCCGTAGGATGTCCGGTCATACGCCTGCACAGGGAAAGCTTCGGTCCCCTGTGCCTTGATCCGCGCCTTGGCGAGGGTGAGTACAGGCCCCTGACGGATGAGGAAGTCCGCCTTGTTTATCAGGCCGCGGGGATGGAGGAAAAAACTTGAACGATATGTATTTTGCCCGGACCCCCGGAAGCGCAAGCCGCCCGGAGAGGTTCGAAACGGTCTTTGAAGGCGTGCCAATGACCTTCTGGACCGACGCGGGGGTCTTTTCCAAAGGAGAGATCGACAGGGGCAGTTTAACGCTTCTGAAAGCGGTCCCGAAGGACCTGAGTGGACGTATCCTGGACCTGGGATGCGGCTGGGGGCTGATCGGCACGGTGATCGGAAAGACCCGCAGGGACGTTAGGGTGGTCATGTGCGATGTCAACGAAAGGGCAGTGGAGCTGAGCCGGCGCAACCTGAAGGAAAACGGTGTGGACGGGGAGGTGATCCTGTCCGACGGTTTTACGTCCCTGGACGGGACGTTTGACGCGGTAGTGACCAATCCGCCGATCCGCGCCGGGAAAAGCGTGATCTACCGGCTTTTTAAGGAAGCTGCAGAAAGGCTTTCGCAGGAAGGCCGGATGTATTTGGTGATCCGAAGGCAGCAGGGCGCCGAATCGGCCCTGAAATACCTGAATACGGTTTTTTTAGAAGCGAAGGCCGTGGACAAAAGCGGCGGTTTCTGGGTGATCGCTTGCAGCGGGAAACGCAGCGTGGACTAAAACGAAAGGACAGGTGCGAATATGAACGGCGAACTGGAAAAACAGATATCTCTGATCCGTGGGGAAGCGGTGGATACGCTTCAAAAATGGATCCGTCAGCCCAGCGTTCCCATGGAGCCGGCCTCCGGCGCTCCCTTTGGGAAGGATATCCGCGCCATGCTGGACTTGGCGGTGGCGGATATGAAGGCCCTGGGCTTTGAAACCTTCGTCGACGACGGATATGCCATGCACGCGGACCTTGGCGACGGAAAAGACGAGGACGCCCTGGGCATCCTCGGACATCTGGACGTGGTTCCGGTAGGCGAGGGGTGGACCATGGAGCCGTTTAGCGGAGACATTCACGACGGAAAGATCTGGGGCCGCGGCTCCAGCGACGATAAGGGCCCGATGGTCGCGGCGGCGTATGCGCTGGCCGCGGTGAAACGCGCCGGTATCCCGCTGAAGAGGAAAGTGCGGCTGGTCTTCGGATGTGACGAGGAGACCGGCACCGTCAGCCTGACCCACTATAAAAAGAACGCGGTGATGCCGCGCTCCGGCTTCAGCCCCGATGCCGATTATCCGGTGATCAACCTGGAAAAAGGCGGATGCCATGTGGCGCTGGAAGGGGCTCTTTCAAAAGACGGGGTGCAGCTGAAGCGTTTCAACGTCGGTCATGCAGTAAACGTGATCCCCGGTGAGGCCGAAGCGGTGGTCCTTGGCGACGAAACGCTGGCAGCCCGCGCGGTGGAATGCGGACACGGGATGGGTTTTGAGACCAGCGCCGTTTGCAGGGGCGGAGAGGTCACCATCCGCACCGTCGGTGTCCAGGGCCACGCAGCTATGGGTGAAAACTGCAAAAATGCCATCGGACAGATGCTCCTGATCCTGAAGGGGATCGGCGTTGGGGGCGCGGTGGAGCCCCTGGCGGACCTGGTAGGTATGGACTATCACGGGGAGAAGCTAGGCATCGCCGTGGAGGATAAACTCAGCGGGAAGCTGACCTGCGCCATGGATATCATCAAGGCCGGGGAGGAGAGCGGCACCGCCCGGGTGATCCTTGATATCCGCTATCCTCTCCTGATGAACGTGGACAGTATGATGAAGGCCCTGGTCATGACCCTGAACGGTCGGCTTGAGGCGACGCTGCTCTCCTCGCGCACACCCCATTTTGTCAGCGCGGAATCCACCCTGGTCCGGGAACTGCTGGCAGCGTATGAAGAGATCACAGGCGAGACGGGTGAGGCCATGGCCATCGGCGGCGGCACTTATGCGCGGGAGATGGACGAGGGTGTGGCTTTCGGCGCGCTGTTCCCCGGGGACACCGAAATGGCCCACCAGCCTGATGAATATATGGACCTGGAACGTTTCTACCAAAACCTGAGGATCTTTGCCTGCGCCATCGTCCGGCTCGCCGGCGCCTGACGCGGATATACTGTTATAGCGGCGCGCGGGGATGCAAAGCTCATTCCTCCGTGCGGTTTTTTGCAGACAGGAGGATATACAGTTATGAAGCTTGAACCGATCAGGATGAATCCGGCCTACAGGCATGGGAAAGATACGCCCTGGGGAGGGGACCGGCTGAAAAAAGTATTCGGTAAAGAGATCCCCGACGACAGGACCGGGGAAAGCCTTGAGCTAAGCATGATCCCCGGCCTCAATTCCCGGGATGATGAGGGCAGGCCGCTCGGGGACATCATCGCCGAATACGGCGACCGGGTGACCGGAACTGAGGTCAGAGGCGATTTTCCTTTGCTCCTCAAGCTCTTGGATGCCCGGGACAAGCTTTCCGTGCAGGTCCACCCTGACGATGAATACGCGAAAAGGGTCGAAAACAAGCTGGGCAAGACCGAAGCCTGGGTCATCCTGGATTGTGACGAAGGAGCGGAGCTGGTGTACGGCGTGCTGCCCGGGACTTCCAGGGAGCAGCTGAAAGCCGCTTCCCTCCAGGGAAAAGAAGTGGAGAAACTGCTTGGCAGGGTCCGAGTCCACCCGGGAAAAGTATATTATATCCCTTCGGGAACAGTTCATGCCATCGGCGCCGGCATCCTGATCTACGAGATTCAGCAGTCCAGCGACGTGACCTACCGTTTTTATGACTGGGACAGGACGGACGCCAACGGGAACAAGCGTGAACTGCATATCGAAAAGGCCATAGACGTGACGGACCTTGAGACCCGGCAGGAAAGCGCGGTCCCGAAGGACCTGGGAAACGGACGAGAAATGCTTCTGGAGGAAAAATATTTTTCACTGGAGAGATGGACGAACACCACCGTCCGTTTGGTCCCTGACTGCCGTATTTTCCGCATCCTGACGGCATTGGAGGATACCTGCGTCCGCTGGGATGGGGGAGAGCTTCGTTTAAAGGGCGGCATGACGGCTCTGCTTCCTGCCGATGGGTATGATCTTGAGATCTCCACTGGGAAAATGCTCCTTTCCTACCCGACGGTCTGAAAAGGAGCTTGACAGTGAAACAAAGCATACTGAAACAACTGACCGGATCGGTCGAAAGATGCACGTTCCGTGCTGACGAGCCCATGTCAGCTCATACGACCTTCCGTATCGGCGGCAGCGCCGCCCTGTTCTGCCTGCCCGAGACTCCCGACGCCCTTATCGCCCTCTTACGCTTCTGCAGGGGGGAAGGCGTTAGGTTTATGATCATCGGGAAGGGAAGCAATCTGTTGTTTTCGGATAAAGGTTTTGACGGCGCGGTCATATCCACCGCCGCCATGGACCGTATCACCCTGGACGGTACGCGTGTGTGCGCCGATTGCGGCGCGGCGCTTTCCCGGGTATCCGCCATGGCGGCGGAAGCGGATCTTGCGGGGCTTGAATTTGCCCACGGTATCCCAGGGAGCGTGGGCGGTGCGGTCTTCATGAATGCCGGAGCTTATGGCGGGGAGATGGCGCATGTGGTGGAAAGCGCCCGTGTTCTTTTCGGAGACAGGATCGAGGATGTGCCTGCGCAAGAGCTGAGGTTCAGCTACCGGTATTCGGCCCTCCAGGAAAGCGGCGGGATCGTACTTTCCGCGGATTTCCGATTGGTTCCCGGGAAAAAGGAGGAGAGCCTCCTGTTGATCCGCGATATGGACGCCCGAAGGAGGGAAAAACAGCCTCTGGACCGCGGCAGCGCCGGTTCATTTTTCAGGCGTCCGAAGGACGGTTTCGCCGGAGCGCTGATCGAGGAGGCCGGTTTGAAGGGCGTCAGTGTCGGCGGTGCCCAGGTCAGCCCCAAGCATGCGGGTTTTATCGTCAATAACGGAAACGCGACCTGCGAGGACGTACTGAAGCTGAGGGACCTGGTGGTGCGTACAGTGCGGGAAAAAAGCGGCATCGAACTGGAAATGGAAGTCCGCCTTGCGGGGGATCTGTAAATGAGTTTTTCAACGGAAGCCAAACGGGAGCTGATCCGCCTGAAGCCGGAAAAAAGCTGCTGCATGCTCAGCGAAATGAGCGCCCTCGTCCAGGGCTGCGGCACGCTGTCTTTCAGGGGCCATGGCAGGTTTTCGGTGGTGTTCCGCACCGAAAATACATCTCTTGCCAAACGGATCTTTCTGCTGCTTAAACTTCGCTTCAATATCATCTCAAGTCCCGAATATGCTTATGTCGGCCGGTTCGGGGGAAGGAGGATATGCACGCTGCGCCTGGGTGAGACAGATTCGCGCCGCCTCCTGACAGCGCTCAGGATGCTCAGGCAGAATGGAGACATTGAGGATTTCCATGGGGTGCCAAGAAGTATTTTTTCAAAAAAATGCTGCAGGAGCGCCTACCTGAGGGGGGCGTTCCTCAGCGCGGGAAACATGCTTTCCCCGGAAAAAGGATATCTGATCAGTTTTTTCGCTTCAGGAAATGATAAGGCGCGTATCATTTCATCGCTGCTCGGGAAAGCGGACATCGCTTTCCATACCCATGAAAAGGGTAATGGTTATGCCATTTCAGTCACAAAGGGGGACGACGAGGCGGTGCTGCTGGCCTTGATGGGGGCTCACAGCGCCATGATGGACCTCGAAAATGTCCGGATTACGCGGGAATCCCGGGGAAAAGCCAACCGGGCCAGCAACTGCGATGAGGGCAATTTGAAAAAACAGCTTGCTTTCGCAGGCGCTCTGGCGGAGAAAATAGAAACGTACCTGGATGCGCATCCGGATGGGGGAGGCCTGACGAAAAAGCTCCTTGAAACGGCACGCCTCAGGGCAGCATATCCCGAAGCGTCCCTGGAAGAGCTGGCAAAGGCACATGAAGGAAGCATATCCAAAAGCGGATTGTACCACCGGCTGAAGGATATCGAAAAACACCTGGACGGAGAGGAAATCGAATAAACAGACCGACCGGGGCGGAGCGAAAAGATCCGTCCTTTTTTTGCAAAGAAAAAAGGGACCGCCGAAGCGGTCCCCTGAAGGTACTGATTATTCGCAATAAGCCGATCAGGACTCGACCATGCGGGTAACGGCGCCGGCGCCAACGGTGTGGCCGCCTTCGCGGATAGCGAAGCGCAGACCGGCTTCGATGGCGATGGGGGTGATCAGCTGGACTTCCATCTCGACGTTGTCGCCGGGCATGACCATCTCAACGCCGTCGGGCAGTTTGATGCTGCCGGTCACGTCGGTGGTGCGGAAGTAGAACTGAGGACGATAGCCGTTGAAGAACGGGGTGTGACGGCCGCCTTCTTCCTTCTTCAGCACGTACACCTGGCCGAAGAAATGGGTGTGGGGCTTGATGGAGCCGGGCTTCGCAAGCACCTGGCCGCGCTCCACTTCGTTGCGCTGCACACCGCGCAGCAGGGCGCCGATGTTGTCGCCCGCCTGGGCGTCGTCCAGCAGCTTGTGGAACATTTCAACGCCGGTCACGAC
>JAFWWK010000248.1 GCA_017523615.1 Clostridia bacterium | reverse complement strand
TCGGAACGGAGCTGCGCCTGCTCGATGGAGCGGATGATTTCGCTCATGGTGGTGTCCTCCTTCCTCATAGACGTTCATGCATGGCAATTTGGCACATGCAGCGGACCGTCCGTTGACACAAGGGTTATTATAACACAGCTTTTGGTGAAGGAGCAAGGCTTTTTTTATTTTTTTCCCGGGAGAATAACGGCTTTTTTACTTTTTTTCAATGAAATGATATGGGAAAAACGTTGCAAAGGAAAAAATAATATGGTAATATGTCTGTCAGTGCTCTTTGATGATACAGGGCACAAAGAAGCCGAACTTTGGCTCGATACGGAGGGTTATCCATGGCTTATAGCGTAGAAAAAATTTCCGGCAATCAGGTGAAGATCAATTTTGAAGTCGCGGCGGACAAATTTGAAGAAGCGATGCAGAAGGCGTACCTTAAAATGAGGGGCCGCATCAATATTCCCGGTTTCCGCAGGGGCAGGGCGCCCAGGAAGCTGATCGAAAATATGTATGGCGAATCCGTTTTTCATGAGGAAGCGCTGGATGTGCTCTTCCCGGACGTTTATACCGAGGCCGTGGACGCGGAAGGCCTGAAGACGGTGGACCGTCCCGCTCTGGACGATATCTCCCAGATCGGTTCCGGCAAGGAATTGAAATTCAGCGTCAAGGTGTTCGTCAGCCCCGATATCGAACTGGGCACCTACAAGGGCCTGAAGGCCGTCAAATACGTTCACACGGTCACCGACGAAGAGATCGACGCAAGGATCGCTCAGGACGTGGACAAGGCGACCACCACCCAGGATGTGACCGACCGTGCCCTTGAAAACGGCGATGTAGCCAACCTGGACTACGCCGGCACCCTTGACGGCGTGGCGTTCGCCGGCGGCACCGCCCAGGGCCAGACCCTGGAGATCGGCAGCGGCACCTTCATCCCCGGCTTTGAGGAGCAGATGGTGGGCATGAACATCGGAGAGGAAAAAGACCTGAAGGTCACTTTCCCCGAGAACTACCAGGCCGAGGATCTGGCCGGTAAGGAAGCGGTTTTCCATGTGAAGATCAATTCCATCCAGGCCAAGATCAAGCCCGAGCTGGACGACGAATTCGCCGCCGACGTTTCCGAATTCCCCACCTTTGCCGAATACAGGGAGGACATCCGCCGCCAGCTCCAGGAGAGGGCCGACAAGAACGCGGATACCGAAATGGAAAACTCCCTCCTGCAGAGCGCCGTGGACGCCAGTGACTGCGATATCCCCGAGGCCATGATCGAAAGTGAACTGGACACCATCATGCGCGAGATGCAGATGCGGATGGCTTACCAGGGACTGCGCATGGAGGACTTCCTGCGCTACACCGGCCAGACTGAGGAACAGGTGCGCGAAAATTACCGCAGCGAGGCCCATAACCGCGTAAAGACCCAGCTGGTCCTGGAAGCCATCGGCAAGGCTGAAAACATCCAGGTGTCCGACGAGGAAGTCGACGAGGCCATCAGGGAAGAGGCTGAAAGGGAAGGCCGCGAGTTTGAGGAATTCAAAAAGTCCCTGAACGAGCGCCAGGTGGAATACCTCCGTGAGAACGCCGTGATCCGAAAGACTGTGGACCTGATCAAATCCGGCGCGTCGGTGGAAGAGAAGAACGAATCCGAAAGGGTGAGCGCCGCGGATGCCGTGAACGCCGTCCAACAGGCGGCGGAAGCCGTGGAAGCCGCGGAGGAAGCGGCTGACGCCTCTGACGAAGGCGAAGGAAGCGAAAACAACTGATCGGATGTCATGCTTCTCCCGCGGCATACGTATGCCGCGGGAGATTTATCAGGCGGCCATTCCCCGCGCATCTCGAAAGGCCGCAAGCGAAAAGCGCGGTTTTCATGTCAGGAAAGGAGAAAAAACGTGTCTCTTATACCGTATGTTATCGAACAGACCGCCCATGGTGAGCGGGCCAGCGATATTTATTCAAGACTGCTCAAGGACCGGGTGGTTTTCCTCGGAAGCGAGATTAACGACCAGGTAGCCAATTCCATCGTGGCGCAGCTATTGTTCCTGGAGACGGACAACCCCGACGCGGATATCAACCTCTATATCAATTCCCCCGGCGGTTCCGTGACGGCGGGCATGGCTATTTATGACACTATGAACTACGTCAAATGCCCCGTCCGCACCGTGTGCCTCGGCATGGCGGCCTCCATGGGCGCGTTTTTGCTGATGGCCGGCGAAAAAGGGAAGCGGCTGGCGCTGCCCAACAGCGAGATCATGATCCATCAGCCTTCGGGCGGCGCTTCCGGGCAATCCACGGATGTGACCATTCAGGCCGAATGGCTTTTGAAGATCAAGCAGAAAATGACCCGGATGATGAGCGAGATGACCGGCCAGCCGCTGGAGAAGGTTGCCGCCGATGTGGAGCGCGATCATTTCATGTTTGCCCAGGAAGCCCTGGAATACGGCATCATTGATGAGATCTATCAGCCCAGACCCAAGGGCCAGCGCGGCTGAGACCGGACTAAAAAACGATAAACAGAGGTAGATATGCCCAGTAAGGATGATTTTTCCAACCGGCGTCCGCGCTGCTCTTTCTGCGGAAAGAGCCAGTCCCAGGTAAAACGGCTGATCGTCGGTCCGGACGTCTATATCTGCGACGAATGCGTCGCTCTGTGCCAGGAGATCATGTCCGAGGATATGGCGATGCCCGCGGCCGGGTCTTCGCTGAAAACCAAGGGACTGCCCAGCCCTTCTAAAATGAAGGCGATCCTCGACGAGTACGTCATCGGGCAGGAAGAAGCGAAAAAGACCCTGTGCGTTGCGGTGTACAATCACTACAAGCGCATCGGCGCCCCGGCGGGGAAGGACGACGTGGAGCTACAGAAATCCAATATCCTGATGGTGGGCCCCACCGGCTGCGGCAAGACCTATCTTGCCCAGTCCCTGGCGAGGATCCTCGACGTGCCCTTTGCCGTCGCGGATGCTACCAGCCTGACCGAAGCCGGATATGTAGGCGACGACGTCGAAAATATCCTCCTGCGCCTGATCCAGGCGGCGGGGGGCGATATCAAGGCGGCCCAGAGGGGCATCGTTTATATCGACGAAATCGACAAGATCGCCCGCAAAGGCGAGAATGTTTCCATCACCCGCGACGTGAGCGGCGAGGGCGTGCAGCAGGCGCTGCTGAAAATTCTGGAAGGCACCGTGGCCAACGTGCCGCCCCAGGGCGGACGCAAGCAC
>JAFWWK010000247.1 GCA_017523615.1 Clostridia bacterium | reverse complement strand
CGAAGAGAACGAATTCGTCAATACCTACGAAGCGGAAGGCTCCGTGACCCTGACGGGCGTTAAGATCCTGAAAGGCCGCGAGCTTGAGGAAGGCCAGATCAGCTTCATCCTGACCGACGCCACCGGCGAGAACGAAACGGTGACGAACACCGCCGACGGCAGCGTGGTATTCAGCGCGCTGACCTTCGACCAGGACGATCTCCTGGTCAACGGCGCGTATGTGAAGAGCCGCCAGTTCACTTACACGATGACCGAGGCCCAGGGCAGCGCGGACGGCTATACCTACGCGAGCCAGACCTACGAGATCGTCGTGACGGTGACTGACAACGGCGACGGTACCCTGACGGTGACCGCCGAACCCAACGGCGAAGAGAACGAATTCATCAATACCTACGAAGCCGAAGGCTCCGTGACGCTGACAGGCGTTAAGATCCTGGAAGGCCGTAAACTTGCTGCTGAACAATTCAGCTTCACGCTGGAAGGCAACGGGATCAGCGAGACGGTGACCAACGATGCTGACGGCAGCGTGGTATTCAGCGCGCTGACCTTCGACCAGGACGATCTCCTGGTGGGCGGCGAGTATGTGAAGAGCCGCCAGTTCACCTACACCATGACTGAGGTCCAGGGCAGCGCGGCAGGCTACACCTACGCGAGCAATACATATGAGATCACAGTGACAGTTGCCGACATGGGCGACGGCACGCTGGAAGTCGTTGCGGACCGGAACGGCGAGGACAACAGCTTTGTCAATACATACGAGGCGAAAGGCGGCGCTGTTGTTTCGGGTGTGAAGATCCTGGAAGGCCGCGATCTTGAGGAAGGCCAGTTCAGCTTCACCCTGACAGGGCCGGACGGCTACACTGAGACAGTGACCAACAGGGCGAACGGGATCGTGGCGTTCAGCACGCTGTATTTCACGCAGGACGATCTGTTTGTCGATGGGGAATATCTGACGACCCGCGACTTCATCTATACCATGACTGAGGTCCAGGGCGACACGAAGGGTTATACATACTCTGAAGCGTCCTACAAGATAACTGTCACAGTAACCGACATGGGTGATGGTACGCTGCTTGTGATCGCCAGACCCAATGGCAAGGCTAACGAATTTGTCAATACATACAGGGCGGAAGGCTCCGTAACGTTGACGGGCGTAAAGATCCTGGAAGGCCGCGAGCTTGAAGAAAGCCAGTTCACCTTCACGCTGGAAGGCAACGGGATCACCGAGACAGTGACGAACACCGGCGACGGCAGCGTGGTATTCAAAGCGCTGACTTTCGACCAGGACGACCTGCTGGTAGACGGCGAGTATGTGAAGAGCCGCCAGTTCACCTACACGATGACCGAGGTCCAGGGCAGCGCGGACGGCTATATCTACGCGAGCCAGACCTACGAGATCGTCGTGACGGTGACCGACAACGGCGACGGCACGCTGACGGTGACCGCCGAGCCCAACGGTGAAGAGAACGAGTTCGTGAACGCCTACGAAGCCGAAGGCAGCACGGTGCTGACAGGCGTGAAGATCCTGGAAGGCCGCGAGCTTGAGGAAGGCCAGTTCAGCTTCATCCTGTCCGACGCCACCGGCGAGATCGAAACGGTGACGAACACCGCCGACGGCAGCGTGGTATTCAGCATGCTGACCTTCGACCAGGACGACCTGCTGGTGGGCGGCGAATACGTGAAGAGCCGCCAGTTCACCTATACCATGACCGAGGTACAGGGCAGCGAGGACGGTTACACCTACGCCAGCCGGACCTATGAGATCATCGTGACGGTGACCGACAACGGCGACGGTACCCTGACTGTTACCGCCGAGCCCAACGGTGAAGAGAACGAGTTCTTGAACACCTACGAAGCCAAGGGCAGCACGGTGCTGACGGGCGTGAAGATCCTTGAAGGCCGCGAGCTTGAGGACGGCCAGTTCAGCTTCATCCTGTCCGACGCCACCGGTGAGATCGAAACGGTGACGAACACCGCCGACGGCAGCGTGGTATTCAGCGCGCTGACCTTCGACCAGGACGACCTGCTGGTGGGCGGCGAATACGTGAAGAGCCGCCAGTTCACCTACACGATGACCGAGGTCCAGGGCAGCGCTGAAGGCTACACCTACGCCAGCCGGACCTACGAGATCACGGTGACGGTTGAAGACAACGGCGACGGTACCCTGACCGTGACCGCAGAGCCCAACGGTGAAGAGAACGAGTTCGTGAATACCTACAGTGCTGAAGGATCCGTGACCCTGACAGGCGTCAAGTACCTTGAGGGCAGGGAACTGAAGAAAGGTGAGTTTACCTTCGAAATCAGGGAGGACGGAGTGACGATCGCCCGGACCACTTCGACCGAGTCCGGCACCTTCGCCTTCCCGGTGATCTCCTACACTCTTGATGATGTCGGTACCCATACCTACACGGTTGTTGAGACGGCGGGCGACGATGAGAGCCTGAAATATGACGAGATCGTATACACAGTCATCGTTGAGGTGACCGACCAGGGCGATGGTACGCTTAAAGCGGAAAAAACCATCCTGAAGGACGGCACTGAGACGGACAGCATCGTCTTTATCAACAAGGTCAACGAGACCAGCCTGACGATCGCCAAGGTGCAGACCGGAGGCAATGTCGGTGAACAGTTCACCTTCCGGATCGAGCTGAGCCTGAATGGCGAACCTCTCGAAGGGACTTATCATTACACCGGAAGCTATGAGGGAGAGATCAGCAACGGCGGCGAGATCAAGCTGAAGGACGGCGAGAGCATAACGATCGAAGGGCTCCCCATCGGTACAGAGTATAAGGTGATCGAGGTAAGGAACGGAGCGTATATTACCACTGTGAGCGTCAATGGAGGCGAAGAGCTGAAAGCTTCCGAAGTGACCGGTACTCTGGAAGGCGAATACGGCTCCACCGTCATTTTCCACAATACCCAGGCTGTCATCGGATTCCGTGTCACCAAGAGGTGGAACGGTCCGGAAAAGGGCAGGATCAACCTGTATGTCTACGTGGGCATTAAGGCGGACGTGCTCGCCAAGGGCGTCATGGAAATGAAGCTGATGGATCCGCAGCCCAAGGTGGAGAGGGATGGCAATTACTACTACATTGATGGCCTGCCTATGGTGGACGAAGACGGAAACGAACTGGTATATGCCGTGCAGGAGTACAATATTCCCGAAGACTACTATGTGAGCTACATCAATCTCGGGGAATACCAGAGGTTCTACACGTTCGCGTTCAATGATGGTGAGATCATCAACACCTACGAAGGGCCCAAGTACATATCCATCAATGTGTACAAAAGGTGGACCGGTATCGGAGACAAGGATGTCCTGCCTGATATCACCCTGGATATCTATCGTATCAACCCCGACCACACCACCGTTCTTGTCAAGACCATTACTGTCTCCGCGGAGGATATCGCAAAGCATAACGGGCGCATCTCCATCGGCGGATTGCTGGAAGGCTACTACTACTACGTCGTTGAACGGCCTGTGCCCGGATACAAGACCTTCTACACCAATCCCAAGACAGGTGTGGTAGACATGGCCTATCCTGAAGGCGTGATCACCAACCACAAGATCCCGAGGACCGGCGACAGCCGTCAGATCGCGATGTGGATCGCACTTGCGGCAGCCAGCATGGTCGGCATCTGCGCAGTGGTTTGGACGGAGAAGAAAAAGAGGCGCACGTAACATAACGACCCGATAACATAAGGGGCGGCATCCATCACCGGATGCCGCCCCGCTGTTATCGGGTATGTATTGCCGTGAAAAAAGTGAAAAGAGAGTATCAGTTTGCCAGGATGAACTCCGCGATATCGCTCAGGACTTTTTTGTCCATGTGCTGCTGGGCCAGATAAGCGTTGGGGCCGTCCGTCTTTTTACCGGGGACGAACATGTGGGTCAGCCCGGGATAGGAGATCAGGGTCCAGTTGTCCCTGTCCGCGACAGCTTCACGGAACAGGCTGAAATCCTGCATGGTCACCTGGTAATCCTCCTCGCCCTGCAGAAGGAGGCAGGGCTTTGTGAGCTGCGCGGCGGAGGCGAGGATATCGTAGGAGAACAGCCACTTCCAATAGGCGGGATATGCCCCGGCGACCATGTCGTCTTCCTTTAGGGCATCCAGCCCATCGAGCCGGTCCAGATCTGAAAGAGCCGCGTCGAACTGCTCCGATGCTTCCGGCATGAGCGAGGCAAGGAATAGGTACTGTTCCCGCATCATGACATCCAGCCTGCGGGCGCCCGGAGCCATCAGGACAAATCCACGGGCCTTGTATCCCGTGGCGGCCAGTTCACTGTCGATGGCGGGGACGGCGGAAGCTCCCAGGCTGTGGCCCAGGATGAAGATCCTGTCGGGATCGATATCGTCCCGCGCTGAGAGCAGGCGCACGGACATGACGGCGTCAAGGACGCTTTCGTCCATCAGGGTAAAGCCGGTATCATCGGCCACCTTGTCGCCAAAGGCATAGGTGCGCTTGTCGAAACGGTAGACGGCGATCCCCTTTTCCGGCAGGCTTTCCGCGATGTCCCTGAAGGGGGCGGTGCCGAAGGAAGTTTCATCCCGGTCGCAGGGCCCGGACCCGTGGATCAAAATGACTGCCGGGAAAGGTCCTTCGCCTTTGGGGAGGGTCAATGTTCCCGGCAGCACCTCGTCAATTTCAGGGGCCGGAAGTCCCAGGTCCACGGAAACGAATCCCTTTTCCTTGTCTGCCGGAACGCTGTCCCCGGTGAAGGGCTGGGTGGTGAGCCCGGCCAGGGCGTCATGGTCCATGGCCAGGGCGATATCAAGGGGCATCAGTAAAAAACGGCAGGGCACCCGGTAGGCCTTCATTCCGCCGAGAGAGGTTTCGTAGGCCGGGCCGATCTCACTGGGCCGGCCGAGGGCCGCCAGCTGCGAGGCGAGGGCGGAGAAACCTCCCATGCCGCTCATGGCGGCCTCCATCTGCGGCGTCATCAGGACCTTGCCGTCAAGGGACGCGGCATCAGGCCCCAGCAGGAGGCGTACAAAGCTCTCCGCGTCCTCCGGTGAAGAAATGGTCAGCTTTGCGTCTGTTCCTTCACCCTGTGCGGCGCACAGCAGGAGCGCAAGGATCATAAACAGGAGGACAAGGGGCCGCACTGTTTTTTTCGGTGTTTTTTTCATTGGGTATTCTCCTTTCCGGTTTTGAGATCCCTGTGACGGCGTTTTGCGAATGTTTCCCGGACGCGTTTACGGGACCGGGAAAAAACATGGGAAAACGAAGACGATATTTCTTAATTCTGTGTAATATGGGAAAACCCTTCCAAACGGATGCCGGGCCGGGAACAATAGGACTCCGGCAGGGAAGGATCCGAAAAAAGCGAGACCGCGGCATGATGCCATGGTCCCGCTGAGGGAAACAGGTGTTTACGCAAAATAGTCCTTCGCGCTTTCGAAAAGGCCCAGGCTGTACTGGCCGTCCACGTTCAGGTAAAGCCCCTTGCCGGTACGTTCGCTGTGGCCCATCTTGCCAAGCACCCGGCCGTCCGGACTCATGATGCCTTCAACGGCGTTCATGGAACCGTTGGGATTGCACAATACGTCCATGGAGGGCGCGCCGTTTTCGTCGCAGTAGCGGCTGAAGATCTGGCCGTTTTTGATCAGCTCCGCCATCACGCCGTCGCCTGCGACGAACCGACCCTCGCCGTGGGAGATGGGCACCGTGATCACGTCCCCCACGCTGACCCTCGTAAGCCAGGGCGAGGATACGTTGGTGACGAGGGTCCGGACCAGGCGGCTCTGATGGCGGCCGATGATGTTGTATGTCAGGGTGGGCATCTTTTCGTACGGGTCCATGATGCGCCCATAGGGGACCAGGCCCAGTTTGATCAGCGCCTGGAAGCCGTTGCAGATGCCCAGCATCAGTCCGCCGCGGTTTTCAAGAAGGTCCGTGACCGCGTCCCTGACCTTGCCGGAACGGAAGAAGGCGGTGATGAACTTGCCGCTGCCGTCGGGTTCATCGCCGGCGGAAAAACCGCCCGGGATGAAGATGATCTGGCTTTGGGCAATGCGTTTTGCCATTTCATCGATGGACTGCTGGATGTCGGCGCCGGTCAGGTTGCGGATGACCAGGGTGTCGCCCTTCAGCCCAGCGCGGTCAAGGGCTTTCATACTGTCGTATTCGCAGTTGGTGCCGGGGAAAACGGGGATCAGGACCCTGGGCGCGGCAAAGGAGGCCTTTGGCGCGGGGATGGGCCTCCGAACTGCCGGGACCGGGGTGATCCCGCCCGGTGCGGCGGCAGGGTAACGGGGGAATATGGGCTCCAGGGGCGCTTCGTACATCTTCAGCACATCGTCCATGGATACTTCGTCCGCGCCGCGGGTCAATTTTCCGCTGCCGGTCACCGTACCGATCCTGACGGCGCCGGCCACGGGGATGTTTGAGGCAACGAGCATTCCGCCGTAGTGCCAGGCATAAAGTTCCGATACAGGGATACCGGGCTCTAGGTCCACACCCTTCATGCCGCCCAGAGCGCACTTGACGACGCCTTCCATGGCTCCTCCGTGGCCCAGGGCCCAGGCGGAGGAAGCCGCGCCGGTTTTGAGGAGGCCGCGTACGGCGTTCCAGACCTTTTTCTGGCTTTCGGGAACGGGCAGGCCCTTTTCGTCGGTGTCGGGAAGAAGCAGGTAGATCCCGTCGCCCTCCCTGTCGTACACATTGGAGCGGACGTCGCCGATCTCGCCCGTGGCGACGGCGAAGGTACACAGCGTCGGAGGAACGTCCAGGCTGTCAAAGGATCCGGACATGGAGTCCTTGCCGCCGATGGAGGCGACGCCCAGGTCCATTTGCGCCTGCAGGCTGCCGAGAAGAGCTGCGGCGGGCAGGCCCCAGCGGGCCCTGTCGGCCCCCGGACGGGGGAAGTATTCCTGCTGGGTCAGGTAATGGGCGCCTTCGCCGGCGAAGGTGGCGACCAGGCGGCTGACAGCCTCGGTCACCGAAAGGTAAGCGCCTGCATAGGGGCTCTGGGAGGACAGGAAGGGATCAAATCCCCAGGCCATCAGGGACACGGTGGATGTGTCACCTTCTTCCCGGCTGATCTTGTGGACCATGGCCTGGATGGGGGTCAGCTGGTTTTTGCCGCCAAAGGGCATCAGGACGGTCCCGGCGCCGATGGTGGAGTCAAAGCGTTCGCTCAGGCCCTGGGGGCTGGCGTTGTTAAGGTCGGAGAAGAAGGCCTCGAGTTCTTTCCGGAGCCCGCCTTCCGGGGGCGTAAAGGGGGAAGCAAAAGACTGTTCCGGGATCAGGATGTCGGTTTTCTTCGGCGCGCCGTTGGAAGAAAGGAACGAGCGGGGGATGTCCACGATGGTCTTGCCGCGCCATGACATCCGCAGCCTCTTTTCGGCGGTAACGGTGGCGATCACGGTGGCCTCCAGGTTTTCCGCATGGGCCAGAGACATCAGCCTGTCCGCGTCCTCCGGGGCACAGACCACGGCCATGCGTTCCTGGCTTTCGGAAATAGCCAGCTCCGTGCCGTCCAGGCCCTGGTATTTCCTGGGCACCCGGTCCAGGTCGATCTCCAGGCCGTCGGCCAGTTCGCCCACGGCTACCGATACGCCGCCGGCTCCAAAGTCGTTGCAGCGTTTGACCAGGCGGTCGAATCCGGCGTTCCTGAACAGGCGCTGCAGCTTCCTTTCCTCGGGGGCGTTGCCCTTTTGCACCTCGGCGCCGCAGGTGGTCAGGGAGGAGGCGGTGTGGGCCTTGCTGGATCCGGTGGCGCCGCCGCAGCCGTCCCTGCCCGTGCGTCCGCCAAGCAGGATCACCAGATCACCGGGAAGGGGGGATTCGCGCCGCACCTGGTTTTCGGGAACGGCGCCGACGACCGCGCCGATCTCCAGGCGCTTGGCGGTGTAGCCGGGGTGATACCATTCGCTCACCTGGCCGGTGGCCAGGCCGATCTGGTTGCCATAGCTGGAATAGCCCGCCGCGGCTGTGCGGGTGAGGCGCTTCTGGGGAAGCTTGCCTGCCATCGGGGCGGAAAAGGGATCCCCCGCGCCGGTGACACGCATGGCGGCATAGACATAAGCCCGTCCCGAGAGGGGATCCCGGATAGCGCCGCCGATGCAGGTGGCTGCGCCGCCGAAGGGTTCGATCTCGGTGGGATGGTTATGGGTCTCGTTTTTGAAGAGCAGGAGCCATTTTTCCAAACCGTTTTCGCCCTGCACGTCGATTTTGACGGTGCAGGCGTTGATCTCCTCGCTCTCGTCCAGGCGCGAAAGCATTCCGCGCTTTTTCAGGGCGCGCATGCCGATGGTGGCCATGTCCATCAGGGTCATGGGCTTGTTTTCGCGCCCGGTCTCCCGCCGGAGATCCAGGTACATATCCAGGCTTTTTTTCACTTTTTCGTCCCGGATGTCCATGTTTTCCAGGTGGGTGAGGAAAGTGGTGTGGCGGCAGTGGTCGCTCCAGTAGGTGTCCAGCATGCGGATCTCGGTGAGGGTCGGGTCACGGCCCTCGGCCATGGCCCATTCACGGCAGCACAAAAGGTCGCCGTCGTCCATCGCCAGGCCCAGTTCCCTCCTGAGGCTGTCAAGGCCTTCGTCGTCCAGGCCGCGGAAGCCCTCCAGGATGCGTACGTCGGGCGGGACGGGGGCGTCCATCCGAAGGGTCGCAGGCATGGCGCCGTCGGCTTCGCGGCTTTCCACGGGATTGATCAGGAAACGGCGGATCTTATCCATATCGACGTCGGAGACGTTTCCTTCGATCAGATAGACCTTCGCGCTGCGTACCTCGGGACGTTGTCCCTGGGAGATGAGCTGCACACACTGGGCGGCGGAATCAGCCCGCTGGTCGAACTGGCCAGGCAGTGACTCAACGATCAGTGTCCGGCCGCAGGTCTCAGGCAGGCTGCGGAGAACATTGTCCACCGGCGGCTCGGAAAAAACCGTGGATATGGCGCGTTCGAACAATTCTTCGTCCACGCCCTCCACGTCATACCTGCATAAAAGGCGCACTCTGTCGCATTGGACGCCCAGGGCGCGGATCTCGTGGCGGACAGAATGGGCCTCGTGGTCAAACGAGGGCTTTTTTTCGGTATATACGCGGTAAACCATGTTATTCTCCCTCATATGAGAGCCGGGTTTTATAAATGCGGCCTCTCATTGTGTCCGGACGGTATATTTCATACAGATTTCATTTTAAAGCAGCTGATGCTGTTTTAATAGCGCCGAAGGCGCGTATGAGATCGCATGGGACGTCATGCAGCGCGTTGCGCTGCATGGAGCGTGCGCAGCACGCGGTATCTCAAATTGGCTGAACCAATTTGAGATGAGTATCAGGAAAAACTGTTCAGGGCCCTGCGGCCGATGTCCCCGCGGTGGAAGGCGTTGTCAAAGCGTATGTCATCCACGTGGGCATAGGCCTTTTCCACGGCCTCTTCAAGGGTTGGAGCCAGGGCGGTGACGCAGGCGACCCGTCCTCCCGAGGTGCACAGGCCTTTTTTGGGGTCCTTTTTGTCCGCCCTCGCGACGCCCGCGGCATAGAACCGGACGTCGCCGGTATCCCCGGGCATGGAGAAGGGCAGGCCTTTGTCGTAGCTTCCGGGATAACCCGCCGAGGCCTGGACCACCGTGCAGGAGCACAGCGGTGAGAAGCGTACGTCGGCCCCATCAAGTGTGCCCTCGCGGCAGGCGGTCATCACGTCCAGCAGGGAGGATTCCATCAGCGGCAGCACCGCCTGGGTCTCGGGATCGCCGAAGCGGGAATTGTATTCGATCACCTTCGGGCCGTCCTTTGTGATCATCAGGCCAAAGTAGAGGCATCCGCGGAAGGGGCATCCCTCTTTTTCCATGGCCCGGACGGTGGGGAGGAAGATCTTTTCCATGGCCTGCGCCGCCACGTCTTCCGTATAGAACGGGTTGGGCGCAATGACACCCATGCCGCCGGTATTGGGGCCGCAGTCGCCGTCCAGGGCGCGCTTGTGATCCATGGAGGACACCATGGGCTTTACGGTTTTCCCGTCGGTGAAGCAAAGCACCGATACCTCGGGCCCTTCCAGGTATTCCTCGATGACCACCCTGTCCCCGGAGGCGCCGAAACGGCGCTTTTCCATCAGATCCCGGACCGCGCGGATCGCTTCGTCCCGGGTCATGGCCACGGTGACGCCCTTGCCCAGGGCCAGGCCGTCGGCCTTGACCACCACGGGGACGGGACAGTCCTTCAGGTAAGCAAGCGCGTCCTCCTTCATGTCGAACACCCTGAAATCCGCGGTGGGGATATGGTATTTTTTCATCAGTTCCTTAGCGAAGGCCTTGCTGCTCTCGATCCTCGCGGCCGCCCGGTCCGGGCCGAAGCAGGGGATGCCGGAGGCCTCCAGTTCGTCCACACAGCCCATGGCCAGCGGATCGTCGGGGCCGATCACCGCGAAATCCACCTGGTGGAAGACCGCGAAATCGGCGATCTCGGTGATCTGATCCGGCCTGATGGGGACCAATTTGACACGGCTGCCCTCCATGGCCGCGTTGCCGGGCAGGACGTAGACCTTATTGACCTTGGGGCTTTTCAAAAGGGCCTTCAGCAGGGCGTGTTCCCGTCCGCCGCCGCCCACAAGAAGCAGATCCATGTGTTTTCCTTCTTTCAGTATCAGTGGTGGAAGAGACGGATGGAATCAAAGCACATCACCATGCCGTATTTGTCGCAGGCGGCGATGACGTTGTCGTCCCGGATGGAGCCGCCGGGCTGGGCCACATAGGTGACGCCGGAGCGGCGGGCGCGCTCGATGTTGTCCCCGAAGGGGAAGAATGCGTCGCTGCCCAGGGCGACGCCGCTGAAGCCGGAGAGGACCTTCAGCCGCTCTTCGCGGGTGAAGGGCTCGGGGCGGCGGGTGAAGATCTTCTGCCATTCGCCGTCGCGGAGCACGTCGTCCCAGTCGTCGCCCAGGTATACGTCGATGGCGTTGTCCCGGTCGGCGCGCTTCACATCGTCCCGGAAGGGGAGGCTGAGGACGCGGTCGGTCTGGCGCAGAAGCCATTTGTCGGCTTTGTCGCCCGCAAGGCGGGTGCAGTGGATGCGGCTCTGCTGTCCGGCGCCTACGCCGATGGCCTGTCCGTCGAAGGCGTAGCAGACGCTGTTGGACTGGGTGTATTTAAGGGTGATCAGGCTTACCAGCAGGTCGCGCACCGCGCTTTCCGGCAGGTTTTTGTTTTGCGTGACGATGTTGGAAAGGCAGTCGGCGGTGATGGCGACGTCGTTGCGGCCCTGTTCGAAGGTGATGCCGAATACCTGCTTGCGCTCGGTGTCCGCAGGCACGTAGTTTTCGTCGATGCGGATGATGTTGTAATTGCCGTTCCGCTTGGAGCGCAGGATCTCCAGGGCGTCCTCGTCATAGCCGGGGGCGATGACGCCGTCGGACACCTCGCGCTTGATGACTGAGGCGGTCACCGCGTCGCATTTGTCACTCAGGGCGATAAAATCGCCGAAGGAGGACATGCGGTCCACGCCGCGGGCGCGGGCGTAGGCCATGGCCAGGGGCGAAGAGTCCAGCCCGGGGATGTCGTCCACAAAACAGGCTTTTTTAAGGCTTTCGCTCATCATGACGCCCAGGGCCGCGCCGGAGGGGGACACGTGCTTGAAGGACGCTGCGGCGGGCATGGAGCATGCGGCCTTCAGTTCCTTTACCAGCTGCCAGGCGTTGAGGGCGTCCAGAAAATTGATGTACCCGGGACGGCCGCACAGGACCTCAAGGGGCAGGTCATTCCCGTTTTCCATATATATGCGGGAAGGCTTCTGGTGGGGGTTGCAGCCGTATTTCAGTTGGATCTCGTTCATTGTCATATCGTCCTTTCCTCCGGCTTCTCCGGGCTCAGTATTTATTGATGATGCGGCTTTCCTCCGCCATGGTCTCCAGGTCGATGAAGCGGGTGAAGAGGGAGATCTTATTGTCATCGTTCAGGGCGTTCCAGATCGTGTCGGTCCACTCCTCAAAACCGCAGGGCACTTTGACAGCGCGGGGCTCACCCTCAAAGGGGGGCAGGGGATCCCTGTTTTCCTGGTAGGTGTGGATCAGGCGGCCCACGCCGGGTCCCGCTTCATAATGATAGGTGAAGCGACCGCAGTTTTCGCCCCTACCGTCGGTGTTTTTCAGGATGGAGAGCTTGTAGGAATAGGGGGCCTTCAGGCTCAGCAGAGCCGAGATGCGGGGGGTGAAGTTGGGGGCGTCGGGTTCAAAGCGCCGGGTCTCCAGGGAGTCCTCAAAGGTTTTGCCGGATACCAGACCGTCAAATACGGTGTCGGTCTGATCGCCGTTGGTGATGATCAGCGTATTGCCGCATACCCGGACGGGGGAATAGATGATCAGCCGGGGATCCTCCACAAGAGCGGGATCCCTGGGATGGATGACCACGTCGTTGCCGTTTTCCACAAAGACGCGGTTGCGGCTGTTCCGGGAGCGGCCCATAATGAAATACGCCGCGGCGGCTTTTTTTCCGTCGGGGGTCAGCCCGCAGATGATGCCGCGGCCGGGGTAGGGGAGGGACAGGGCCCTGGTAAGGTCGGTCATGGTGTTTACATCCCTTTCTTTGATCTGTCCGCCGCGCTTTCAATGATCCGCACGGCCGTGTTTTCGCAGCACTGGGGCAGAAGCACCCATTCGGCCTCCCGCATCACCCGCTGCTGCAGTTCTTCGGGGGTATCCCCCGGCAGGACCTCAACCGCCTTCTGGGCCAGGATGGGACCGCCGTCGGGGATCTCGTTGACCAGGTGCACGGTGGCGCCGGTCACCCTGACGCCTCTCTTTAAAGCCGCTTCATGGACCCGCAGGCCATAAAAGCCGCGTCCGCAGAAAGCGGGGATCAGGGAGGGGTGGACATTGAGGATCGCGTTTTCATAGCGGCGGATGAAGTCCGCCGAAAGGATGGACATGAAGCCCGCGAGGACGATCATCCGGATGCCGTTCTCCTCCAGGAGCGAGATCAGCTTTTCCTCGAATGCCTCCTGGGTCATGCCCTTCCGGGGAATGGCGGCGTGGGGGATGCCGGCGTTTTCGGCCCGCCGGAGCGCGTAGGCGTTCTCGTTGGAGGAGACCACCAGCTTCAGGGCTACATGGGGCATTTTGCCCTCCGAGGCCCGGTCGATCAGGGCCTGCAGGTTGGTGCCCCCGCCCGAGACCAGCACGGCCGTGGGGATGGTGAACATCACCGGATGATCACCCCTTCTTCGCCTGTTACCCGTCCGATGACCCGGCCTTCCAGATCAAAGCCGCGCAGGTTGTCCAGGACCGCCTGCGCGTTTTCCTCGGTGCAGGTGACTGTCATGCCGGTGCCCATATTGAAGGTGTTGAACATGTCGTGCTCGGATATGCCGCCCAGCTTTTGAAGATAATCGAAGATCGGGGGGATCGCGAGGGCGTTTTTCTCCACCGTTACGCCAAGCCCTTTGGGCAGGCTGCGGGGAATGTTCTCGTAGAAGCCGCCGCCGGTGATGTGGGCCGCGGACTTGATCAGGTCCTTGTCGCAAAGCTGCAGGACCGCCCGGACGTAGATCCGGGTGGGGGTGAGGAGGGTCTCGCCCAGGGTGGAGCCCTCAAAGGGCTCGGAAAGGCTGCGGCCTGAGATCAGTTTCCGGATCAGCGAGAAGCCGTTGGAATGCGTTCCTGTAGAGGGCAGGCCGATCAGCAGGTCCCCCGCCTTCACTTTTTCCCTGTCAAGCAGGCGCCGGCGGTCGGCCAGGCCCACGGAAAAGCCGGCCAGGTCGAATTCGTCCTCGGGATAGAAGCCGGGCATTTCGGCGGTCTCGCCGCCGATCAGGGCGCAGCCGGCCTGGCGGCAGCCCTCGGCGACGCCGGAAACGATCGCGGCGATCTTTTCCGGCACGTTTTTGCCGCAGGCGATGTAATCCAGGAAAAACAGGGGCCGGGCGCCGCACACCGCCACGTCGTTGACGCACATGGCCACGCAGTCAATGCCCACCGTGTCCCATTTGCCCATCATAAAGGCCAGCTTCAGCT
>JAFWWK010000246.1 GCA_017523615.1 Clostridia bacterium | reverse complement strand
GGTGCTGGCGCAGAGCCGTCTGCATGATCCGAAATCCCCGTTTCTGATCGGCAATTACCGGGACGGGGACAGCATCCACGACGTGCCGCAAGAATCCTGGATCGACGAACAGACCAGTATGCTGAAGGAGGAGCTCGAAGGGAGATCCATCCGCATCAGCGGCGATATCGGAGAAACCCCAAATCCGCTTTGACCCGCGCCCAGGCCGGCGGCCCAAGAGCGGACAGCCGGAAGAGCCGGGACAGATAAACGGCGCTCAGCGCGGCTGCTTTTTGCCGGCCGCGCAATGACCGCTGCAGGCCCACAGGCGATCCGCGACCGGCTTCCAGCTCCCCGCTGCGGCTTCACATTTTGCGGATAGCGCCCTCACATCCTCCGGATTTCGCATATCTGTCGAGCGGGCGCCCGTGCTTTCCACCATTTTCGTCAGCGCGCCGGGATTGTCGAGCAGCGGGCACGGACGAAGATGGTTCTCGCAGAACGGCTGCGCATGGTGATAGGCCATGAACAGCGGAGACCGATAGGCCTCCAGCAGCGTCTTCTGATGGATGTTGGCGTCGGAATAATGGATGAAGGCGCAGGGCTCGATATCCCCGTTGGCATTGATATGGAGATAGTATCGCCCGCCGGCTATGCAGCCGTCCACGTATTCGCCGTCGTTCCAGAAATCCATCGTGAAAATGGGTTTCGTCCCTCTGAATCGGCGAATCTGATGATACATATACTCCCGTTGCTCAGCGGTGGCGATCAAATCGGGAACGGCGTCCGCTCCGACGGGCATATAGGTGAAGAACCAGGCGAATTTCGCCCCCCATTCGATCATGCTGTCCATGTATTCTTCGCTGCCGATCACCTCGGCGTTGGCCCTTGTGTAGCAGCAGGAGGTGCCGAAGACCAGCTTTTTCCGCTTCAGGATCTTCATGGCGTCCATGACGGCCCTGAAGGTTCCGGAGCCCCGCCGGGAATCCGTCGCCTCTTCAAAGCCCTCCACGCTGATGGCCGGGATGAAGTTTTTGACCCGCAGCATTTCCTCGGCGAATTCTTCGTCGATCAGCGTTCCGTTGGTGAACGCAAGGAACTCGCATTCCGGGTGCGCCTCGCAAAGCCGGATGATGTCCTTCTTCCGGACAAGGGGTTCCCCGCCGGAATAAATGTACATATAGGTGCCAAGCTCTGTCCCCTGCCGGATGATGCTGTCCAGCGTATCATAGTCCATGTTGAGCTTGTTCCCGTATTCCGCTGCCCAGCAGCCCGTGCAGTGCAGGTTGCAGGCGCTTGTCGGGTCCATCAGAATCGCCCAGGGAATGCTGCAGCCGTACTTGCTCCGGCTCTCCTCCTGCCTCCTGTTTCCGAGGAAAAACGTCTGCACGATCAGGTTTTTGAAAAGCGTTTTCCGCACGTCGGGATCAATATCCGTCCAAAAGCTGCGAATATAGCCGTACCACAGGTTCTCCGGATCCTCGACGATGCTTCGGATGCTCTTTCTCTGCTTTTCATGGAAATTATCCCTGTCGAACTTATCCCACCAATTCATGAGCTTGGGCATATTGGCGTCCGGATCCTTGTCAAGATACCCCAGGATCGCATTTCCGACGATAGCGGTTGCCTGTTCTTTCCATGTTCTGTTTGCCATGATGAAACCCTCCCATCCCGTTTGTCCTTGAACGTCGGCATGCTGACACAGCTTTTAGAACGCTTTCCCGGCGAATTCGGAATACCCGAACCGCAGAGCCGAAAGGCTTTTCTCCTCAGGCCTTCAGCCCCATTTTGTTGACTTTTGCCCCATATGTGTAGTATATTATAGAAGAGTCTAAAAGAAAATGGACATTATTCGGCAGAATGTAGGCATATGCCCTGCAATCCGGGTTATTTGTGGCAAATGCCGCAAGAAGGGCGGGAAATGTGGAGGGCTGCGATGAAGGGCGAAAAGGCGATAGATCCGCGCACCAGAAAGACAAAACGGGCCATACGAAACGCCTTTGCGAAGCTGCTGGCCGAAAAGGACGTCGATAGAATAACCATCCGGGAAATCGCGGAGCTTGCGGAAATCAACCGGAAGACCTTTTACCGGTATTACGGCGGGATATATCAGGTCGTGGATGAGATCGAAGACGAGATCGTAAGGGCCCTGGAAACCGTTCTGAAGGATGTGGACTTAAACGAGGCGCTGAAGGAGCCATATCTGATTTTTGAACGCCTGACCGCGATCATCAATACCGATATCGATTTCTACGGATACCTGCTTTCCATGCGAAAAAATGTCAGCCTTGTCAGCAAGGTCACGGCAATGATGAAGGAAAAAACCAAGCAGGCCCTGATCGAACAGATCGACATCGACGAGCATCTTGCTGATGTGATCCTGGAATATGCGAGCGCAGGCATGATTTCGGTATATCAGAAGTGGATCATCTCCGGCCGCAGGGACTCGATCGAGTCGATCTCCGATATCATCAGCCTGATGTCTTTCCAGGGGATCACCGGGGTATTGGAAAGATACCGCAGCGATAAGCCGGAAAGCGCCCGGGGAGGCTGAAGAGGGCGCAAAGCGTCATCCTTCCGCGGGAAAACTCCATACAGGCTGCACTCAAATGCTGCCGGGCCGCCGATGATCCATCGTGCGCGAAGCAGGATCGGCAAAGGAAAGAAAACCGGGGACAGACGTCCTCGGTTTTCCTCTGTCGGCGGAGACTGGCGGGATCGAACCGCTTACCTGTCCGGCGGAACGCCGGCCTTTTCAATCCGCTTCAAGGGGTCAGCGGGGTCATACAAGAAAACAACAGCCGCCTGTTCAGGCGACTGTTGGTCTTGTGGTGGAGATAAGCGGGATCGAACCGCTGACCTCTCGAATGCCATCGGCTCGCGGGAAAGTCCATGTTCTGAAAATGCGTATTTTTCATCAAAATAGGTCTATTTTATCTATCAAAAAGTTCATTATTTCACGTCTGGTACAAGGCTTCTTGCTGTAATTCTGGTCACAATTCTGGT
>JAFWWK010000245.1 GCA_017523615.1 Clostridia bacterium | reverse complement strand
GGGTACGGAAGGGTTCATCGAGATCCGCAAGTATATCAACCTGGCCGCCGATACGGTGGACGGCAACCATGTGTTCCTGGTCAACGGCAAGGGCGAAAAATACGTGAACGCCACCGGCGTGACGGGCTATCCCTTCTTCGGGAAGCTGATCCTGGACTGCCTGGAGCGTACCGAAAACGCCATGACCCAGGCCCACGCCTTCAAGGCGGCGGAACTGTGCCTCAAGGCCCAGGACCAGGCTGTCAGGGTTGCGGGGCTGTAATAAATGGTAAAGCGGGGGAAAAGCGATGTTCCGTGTGGGGCTCATCGGCTGCGGCGGTATTTCCGCCGTGCATGCCCAGGTGCTGGGCGAACTGGAAAACACCCAATTGGCCGCCTGCGCCGACGTGATCCCGGAACGGGCGGCGCGCTGCGGCTGCAGGGCGTATACCGACTGGCGGGAAATGCTGGACAGAGAAAAACCGGACGCCGTGCATATCTGCACGCCCCATTGCCTGCATCCCGTGATGGCTTTGGAAGCATCCCGGCGCGGCATCGCCGTGTTCACCGAAAAGCCCCCGGCCATCGACGCCGCGGGCTGGGAGGCGGTGAAGGAGGCTGCGCAACTCGCGCCCGTGGGCGTCTGCTTCCAGAACCGCTATCACCCGCATATCCTTTCCTGCGGGCGCTTCCTGCGGGAAGGGACCTATGGTGATCTGAAGGGCATCCGGGCTTTCATGACCTGGGACCGTACGGCGGAATACTATTCCGCCGCCGACTGGAAGGGCAGATGGGAAACGGAGGGCGGCGGCGCGCTGATCAACCAGGCCATCCATACGCTGGACCTGATCGTCGGTTTCATGGGCATGCCCGATCAGGCCGAGGCCGCCATGCGCAACCATCACCTGCGGGACGCGATCGAGGTGGAAGACACCGCCGAGATCTACCTGCGAAAGGGCAATGTTCCCGCCCTGCTGTACGCCTCCACGGCCTACAGCCAGGACGCCCCGGTGATCCTGGAGATGCACTTTGAGGGGGCCGTGATCCGCCTGGAGGGCGATCTGATGACCGTGATCCGGGAGGGCCGAAGGCAGGAGATCCCCTGCGTCACCGATCCGGTCCTCGGCCGCTCCTACTGGGGGGCGGGGCACAAGGCCTGCATCGCCGACTTTTACCGCAGCATCGAATCCGGAAAGCCTTACCGGAACGATCCCGCTTCCTGCGACGATACCATGCGGACGCTGTTCAGGCTGTACGGGCAGCGCGGGGAGGAATAACAGGATAAAAACGGGGACGGGCCCGCACAAAGCGATTATGCGCAGGTCCGTCCTTTTTTTTGTTCGGCGTTTCCCTGACGGGCGGCGCCGCGATCCCGCCGGGTTACCAGAGAGATACCCGGTCTTTCGGCGCGATATACATGTCCGTGCCTTCCTTTACGGCGGGATAGGTAAGATAGAATTCGTCGACCTGGGCAATGATGTAATTGGTCCTGACGTAATTCGCCGGATGGCCGTTGTCGGCGTAATCCATGATCGCCTCATCCCGGGTCCTGAAGCTGCGGTAGAATTTCCTTCCGAGGGAACGGAAGAACAGGTCGTAATCAAAGCCCTCGGTCTTTTTCGCCAGGTCCAGCACCACCTTGAGGCCGTTCAGGTCCGCGGCCGCCTCGAAAAACGTGTGGCTGCCGTCCAGCATGACCCCGTCCGCCAGTTCGATGCGGCTCATGCTTTCCGACATGCGCCGCACCCGTTCCAGGAATTTGGGCTTGTCTTCCTCCGTCAGCACGCAGTTCTGATTGCCGTCCCAGTCGTACTCCACCCCGTAGTTTTCGAAGCCATGGGACATTTCGTGGGCAATGGTCTGCCCGAGGGTGGCGAGCAGGGTCTCCCGGGAGGAGGCGTCGCAGAACGCGGGCTTCAGTATGCCGGCCATCATGTAAAAGGTGTTTTTGGACGGTTCATAAATGGCGTTGGCAGCGATCATGGAATCGATGCTCAAAAACCGGTGTCCCCGGTCAAAGGGTTTTCCCGCTAGGCCGAACAGCATCTGCCGTTCGAATTTGTCATACTGAATGGCTGCCTGCAAAAGGTTGACGCCGTCCCCGGACAGCGCTTCGAGCAGCGGGGCGTAATCCGTCCGTTCCTCCGGGGTCACGATGACTACTTCCATCGATTCCGCTTTTTTGACCGCGTTCTCCCGGGACGCTTCGGAAAGCCATTCGCAGCGGCGCAGCCTGTCCGCCAGCGCCTGCTTGCATTCTTCGGTCAGTTCTCTGACCTGGGCGCGCAGCTCGGGGAAAATGCAGGAATCCGCGTAGGCCTGTTCGGTAAGGAAACGGGTATGGTAGCACATGTACGTAAATGCGGTGCTCCGGAAGGATACGTCCTCAGCGTCATGGGCCTTGGCATAAGTGGCGGGGTCCAGGTAATCCATGGCGTAATGGTACATGGACAGGCAGATGATGGCCTTGAACATTTCCAGGTTTTCTTCGCTGTACTGGAGCTGCATGTAATAGTACTTGTCGGGAGAGAACATCTCGATCAGCGTTCCTTCGGACGGACGGATGCCCAGGCTTTCCAATTCGTCCGCCAGGGGAGTGCAGGCCGTCATCAGCTGTTCCGGGGTGGGGTTCACTTCCTCCCCGTTTTCGTCCTTCCCATATCCGTTGGCAAAGCAGTTTCTGGAGTCCATTTGGTACTTTACCAGGCGCTTCGTCATCTGTTTTGCGCCTTCCGTGTCCCAGCCAAGCAGCAAAAGCTCTTCTTCCAGCCGCTTTTTATCCAGCCAGTCTTCTTCTTCGGTGGGCTGGGGGTCATCCGCGTCAAATTGCAGCCGCGGGACCACGTCGGTATCGATGATCTGGATCGCGAACTTAGTGGGATCCACAGTGGAACGCTCCAGTTGGAACGTGGCGTAGGGCATGCTGAACAGGAAGCCTTCCCTGCGGCAGAGGGCGGAAAGCTCCTCCAGGGTTTTTACCGCCTTTACCTGCCGCACGTATTCCATCACCGGCTCCAGCCCGTCTTTTTCACGGCGTTCCGTGTCCATGATCAGGGACGTGATGATCTTAAGGGCTTTGGTCTCGGTGGTCGCCCCGGCGTCCACCATGCTCCAGATCTCGTCCGTCATCTCC
>JAFWWK010000244.1 GCA_017523615.1 Clostridia bacterium | reverse complement strand
CGATATCGTGCTTCAGGTCCCGGATGCCCTTGTCGTTGGTGATCATGGTACCCTCCGTTTTTCCGTTCCCACGTTCCGATCGATGCGGAGCAGGGGTGTTTTTCGGGCGCGGGCCCGTCCATCCGATTATACCATACCCGGGCACTGCTGAAAAGTTCTTTCACCCGGAAAAACGGCCGCGCAGGCGCATTTGCGGCTGTTCCGGGGCGCTTTCTTCTGATATAATGGCATGGAACGGACAAAAAACCGCGGCCTGTCTTTGGGGCCGCGGCGAAGGGGGACGGAAAACATGATCCGGATGGAGTGCCCCGCGGGAAGCGCCTGCGGGGGATGCCGCGGCCGAGGTGAATACGGCGGGCTTCTGATGAAAAAACAGGCCCGGGTGTCGGAGCTGTTAAAGTCTCTGTGCCCGGTAGAAGATATCGTGGGCATGGACGACCCCTTCCATTACCGCAACAAGGTCCACGCCGCCTTTTCCAGGGACGAAAGGGGCAGGATCATCGCCGGTCCCTATGCCGGGGGGACCCACCGGATCGTCCCGATGGACGCGTGCCTCATCGAGGACGAGGGAGCTTCCCGGACTGTCCGGGCCGTTCGGGACCTGATGGCGGACTTCGGTATCGAGCCTTATGACGAGGACAGCGGACGGGGGCTGATGCGGCATGTGCTGATCCGCACCGCCCGCCAGACCGGGGAAATGCTGGTGACCCTGGTCATCGGCCGCACGCCTTTTTCCGCTCAAAGGGCGTTTGTCGCGAAACTCGTCAAAAAATGCCCCTGGATCACCACGGTGTGCGTCAGCCTCAACGCGAGGCGCACCTCCATGATCCTGGGTCCATCCACCCGCACGGTGTACGGCCGGGGCTTCATCGAGGACCGCCTGGCGGGAAAGGTGTTCGCCCTGGGGCCGAATTCCTTTTACCAGGTCAATCCGGTCCAGACCGAAAAGCTCTACGCCAAAGCCTATGAATTCGCCGCCCTCACCGGGAAGGAAACGGTGCTGGACGCCTACTGCGGCGTGGGGACCATCGGCCTCGGATGCGCGGAAAAGGCGGGGAGGGTCGTCGGCGTGGAGGTGAACCGGGACGCGGTCCGGGACGCCGTGGGCAACATGAAGCGCAACGGCATCACGAACGCCTCCTTCGTCTGCGCCGACGCCGGGCAGTACATGCGCCGCCTGGCCGCCGAAAAGGCGAGGATCGACGTGGTCTTTATGGACCCGCCCCGCGCCGGCAGCGACAGACGCTTCCTGGACTCCCTCTCATTCCTTTCGCCGGACAGGGTGGTCTATATCTCCTGCATGCCCGAGACCCTGGCCAGGGATCTGCGTATCCTCCGCCAGGTGGGCTGGCGGGCGGAAAGGGCCGTGCCCTTTGACATGTTCCCGTGGACAGAGCACGTGGAGACGTGTGTCCTGCTGTGCCGGGAAAATATCGAGGGCAGGAAGATGGTCAGCGTGACGTATGAACCAACGGATGAGGAAATCGTTCCGCACCTGTCACCGTCGGCGACATACGCAGAACTGAAGCAATGGATAGAGGAGAAGTATCAGGCAAAGGTTTCATCCCTGTATATCGCCCAGGTGAAAGCCAAACACGGTCTGGAAATGCGTGAGAACTTCAATAAGCCTAAATCCCCAAATGCCAAACAGCCAGTTGTACCTGTCGAGAAAGAGAAGATGATTGAAGAGGCGTTGAGACACTTTCGCATGATTGAATAAGAATAAGTGAATTGCTCCGATGGGATTTCCTGTCGGAGCATTTATTTTGCTTTATTTTGCTCACATTGGATTTAAGGGTGCAGGAATGCCTGTTGAGGCTCTAAAATGCAATAGTGTAAACGAGAGACACATGAAATGGGTATTCTGGATGTCAGGGTTACAGGCAATGGAGAGAGGGGATGGTGGTGGGTGCCTGGTGAGCCAGGGAATTATATAATGGTCCCTGAAAACTGGACCAGGAAGTAGAGAAAAGATCGTGAACATGGTAGAATGAAAGCGATGAAAGGAGAAGAAGACCATGGCACGATCAATGTACGCACCGGAATTCAAAGCCAAGATAGTACTGGAGGTAT
>JAFWWK010000243.1 GCA_017523615.1 Clostridia bacterium | reverse complement strand
CTTTGGACTATACTGTCTCTGGTATTGTTTCATCACAAGAACATTATACCACAAAAAGTGCCTCCTTGCCTTTTTTCAAAGGTCAGAGGCACTTTTTGTTTCTTCCCGTTGGGTCTGTGACTTTTTTCACAGCCCCTTTTTCTCCAGCTTTTTCACGTCTGACGCTCAAATTGGTCCAGCCAATTTGAGCTGCCGCGTGCTGCATTTTTTCTTTGCCGCGCAGAGCGCGTCATTCCGTCTCATGCGATCTCAGACGCGCCTTTGGCGCTGAAAAAAGATATATCATTTTTTGTCTGGGCCTGCATGACCTGTCGGTGGGGCATGCCGGTCCCATCACTGAGCGCAGAAAAACAGCGGACAGCGGGATCTGGTCTCATTGACCGATCCAGGCTGTCCGCTATGCGCAGTTAAATGTCTGCTGACATCTGCCGAATGCTCCGCTCAGGAGCGGCACGGCTGATCCGTTACGCTTCTTCGGGGATGAAGTCCAGGTCGCTGAGGAAATCGATGCACATCTGGATCTGCGCTTCGGAGAGGCCTTCTTCAGCCTCGACGCCGGTCAGCATGTCGAATTCGATCATATAGCCTTCGTATACGGTAACGATCGAAATGAAATCCACGCTGTCAACCGCTTCCTGTACGACCATCAGCTTTGTACCGTGTGACGTCTCGCGATAGGTCACAGTGATCTCATCGCCGTCATCCGTGAAGGTGTCGATAATTTCCTGAAGCTGTTCTTCGGTCATATCGTTCATGCGCTTCACGTCGGAATAGATCTCGTCAAATTCGATGACCAGGAACATCATGGGCTTGGCCGCGTCTTCGGTTTCGATAACGGCGATCAGGCCTTCATCGTCCTTGGAGGCGATCTTGATCTCGTAATTTTCCGGCAGGCTGCACTGCAGCTTAAAAACGCCGTTCAAATTGATGGAGCCGAGTTCGGTTTTAACGGGGGCTTCGGCCAGTGCCGTGCAGCAGCCCAGCGCCAGCGCCAGGGAGAGAAGAAGGGCAAACAGTTTTTTCATGATCGGTTACCTCCTGTTATTATCGGATGGGTACGCGTCAGTTCGGGTTGGTAGACACATAGAAGCGGCTGATGTAGCCGATAATGCCGGTATTCGGGTCTTGCACCTGATACCAGCGGGCAGTTTCGCCGATCACGATAAACTGTTCGTTCAGGCGCACCTGACGGACCAGTTCGGCTTTTTCGTCGGGAGCGTAACGGAAATTGACCCAGCCGGTAGCGCGTTCGGGCTTGACATAAATGGTGAAGGAGCTGGCGACCCTGCGGAAGGAACGGAACTGTTCGTTCATATTCTTGAAATGAGTCGACAGGTCCTTGGAACCGGAGCTGGAGCTGGATGCGGGTTTCGGGTTGGACGTATCGGCATTGTTGGTGTTTACGCGCATGTTGGCAGCGGTGGGGGCTACGTATTCGTAGGTCAGGTACTTGACCATCATATAAGCCTCGTCATATGAGCCGACGCCATAGTCGATGCACGCCCATCCGTTGGAGACGTATTTCACCGTCAAAGCCGTGCCATAGGGGATCTTTGTGATCACATTTTTATCGCCTTTAACAATTTGCGGGGTGCTGCGGAGATTCACCGTGGTGCCTTTTGCGGGGCTTACGTACATGGTCCATGAAGCCTGCGCGCAGGGAATGAGCATCATTGCCAGAACAGCAATGAGCGCCAGTGACAGAATGCGTTTTTTCATCGATCCTTCCTCCTGTATCGTTTTTTGGTTTTTCGAAGCGCCGTAAAGCGCTTCAATGTCCGTATATTTTACCATGACGAGATAAAAAAAACAAGAAAAGGGAACAAAATGAAGACAGCCGACCCGACTTTTGATCCTGTTTACAGACTGAGGACCGCAAACACATGTTTCAAACCAGGCCGTAAACGATGATGCCTGCCACTGCGGAGATCCCTATCAGTCCAACGGGTGAGAGCGCCTTCTTCAGTACTTTTCGGGAGCCAAAGTAGATCACCGCAAGACACGCTGTCATAAGGATCGCCGTTATGTTTACGGACGGTTCCCCGACGCTGCCGAAGCAATGCCGCAAGATCATGAATATGCCGGTCGCAAGAATAATGCCGATGATGCATGGCTTCAGTCCCCGCAGAACAGCCTGCACATACGGATCCTTCAGCAGTTTTTTCATCAGGACCGTAATGAGCAGAATGATGATGAAGGATGGCAGCACGACAGCCGCTGTCGCTGTCAGGGCTCCGCAGAAGCCTGCCTGTGAGCTTCCCACGTAGGTGGCCAGGTTGACCATGATGGGCCCGGGCGTGCTTTCGCTGACCGCGATCATGTATGCCAGCACTTCGTCCCCGATCCAGCCGTATGAGAGAACCACATCCCGGATCAACGGGATCGCGCCATATGCGCCGCCGAAAGCAAACAAGCCCACTTTCAGGAAACCGATGAGCAGATCGAAGTAGATCATTCTGCCTCGCCTGCCTTTCCGGTATTCCTTTTCATCAGGAATATGGCAAGACTGATGGCTGCTGCGATCAGCATCAGCATGATGGATGAAACGTGCAGCGCAAAAAAGTCGATCAACAGCATGGCGAAAAAGGCGCAGGCAAAGATCGTCAGCTGTAAAGGCTTCTTCTGCATCTTCCTGATCATTTTGACCGCCGCGTCAAGGATCAGGATGCCGACGGCGATCCTGATCCCCATGAACGCATGGGCGATCCATGGGATCTCCAGAAAATTGTCCAGGAGCATGGATATCAGAAAAATGACACAGAAGGATGGGAGCACCATTCCTGTTGTCGCCGCGAGCGCCCCGATCAGGCCTTTTTGCTTGTAACCTACGAATGTTGCGCAATTAATAGCTATCGGCCCGGGGGTGGATTCCGCGATCACCGTGACGTTCATCATTTCGTCGTGGGTGATCCAGCCTTTCTTCTCTGTGCAGGAATTCTCGATCAGGGAAATCATGGCATATCCGCCGCCGAAGGTGAAAAGGCCGATCTTCGCAAATGTCAGGAACAGATCGAGCAATATGTTCATTTGTCAATCCTGATGGCAGCGCCCGTGCCCGCACTCGCCTTCGGGATGATGATGGCCGCATTCGCCCTCATGACTGTGGCCGTGATGATCGCAATGCGCATCAGGATCATATTTCAGATCACCCTCCGCGAGAGCTTTTGCCGCCTTGTCCGCATCTCCCTGTACACCGGCAAAGAGCCTGATCCCCGCATCAGCCAGCGCCATCTGCGCTCCCATTCCGATACCGCCGCAGATCAGGGCGTCCACTTTGGCTGCCTCAAGGAAACCGGCCAGCGCGCCGTGCCCGCTGCCATTGGTGCTTACGATCTGTTCGCTGACGATTTTTCCGTTTTCGGCGTCATATAGTTTGAATTGCTCGGAATGTCCGAAATGCTGGAAGATATCTCCGTTTTCGTATGTGACTGCGATCCTCATAGTACTGCTTCCTTTCTTCATGATATCCTGATCGATCTCGATCGGTTCGAATTCACAGCATCCGCCCGTGATCAACAGCCTCTTTCCATGAACGAGTGCGTCTGCGACCTTTTTTCGTGCGCCGTCATAAATCGCGGTGACCGTTGTTCGCGCTATGTTCATTCTGGCGGCGCAGGCCTCCTGTGTGAGGCCTTCGGCGTCCAAAAGCCGTAAAGCCTCATACTCGTCCACAGTCATCCTGACGCTTTCTTCGGTCGAGATGTCATCAGGTGAAAAGCTGCGGTAAACCGGCAGGCGTTCTATCCTGCGGCATCTGACAGGTCGCGGCATACATATCTCCTTTCTGACATATGTCATTTATAAAGATAACGGTTTTTGTGACATATGTCAATAACAAAATGATATATTCATCCGGACTGCCGCGGCCATAGTCCAAGGGACAGCGCCCAGGTTTGAAAAAAAGGAAAAAAGCCTTTGTCAATGTGCGGATCCTTTTCATCGACATCATCGTCTGCAACTGCTGTCCCATTGCCTTTATATCAAAACTGAACGGTTGATGCGTGAACAAATGTGGTGTTTTACAAAATACAAAAAAAGTATTATAATGCACGCATGCTATCCTACCCCCGGAAATATTATCGCAAACAGATACCGAGGCAGGCAAGATGGATGAGATGCAACCGAAGAAAATGCAGGAAACGCGTTCCGGACGTCCTGTTGTAGACAGGGAAAGACGTATATACATCGGGCATACTATTCGTAAATACCGTATCAAAGCCGGGCTAGACCAGGCATCGCTTGCCGCCAAGGTCGGTTTTTCAACTTCTGCCGTCGGCAATTGGGAGCATGGCCTGTCACGTCCTGATGTTGATACGCTGCCTCGGGTATGCGAGATCCTTCACATCCCGATAACGGAACTTCTGGGTCTTCCAATTGAGACGGCCCTCGCAGCAGAAGACCGATCGCTCCTGGATATGTACCATCGTCTGAATAAATACAACCGTCATACCGTCTTGCAGCTGACGGACAGGCTTCTTTTTCAGCAGGACGGCTGTGAAATGGCGCGTCTGCGGGATACTTACGGGGACTGGTCCTTTATGAGGAAACTGCCACGGCAGGTATCGGTGTTTCTGTGTCGGAGGACTCCGGGTCGGGCACGGTGTTTGTCCCGAAAAACAAGATACCAGATGCTGCGGATGCCGTTATACATGTCAAAGGTACCAGTATGGAGCCCACCTATCCCAGCGGCAGTTATGTGTATGTCGGCATGAAGCAGCAGGTCAGCTACGGACAAACCGGGCTCTTCATTGTCAAAGGCGAGACTATCATAAGGGAATATCAGCCGGAAGGCCTCGTTTCCCGTAATGGACATTTCGAAACGATCCTAATCAACGACAGATACGAGTTTCGCTGCTGCGGCCGGGTATTGGGAATAGTGGAAGATGGTGATATGGCAGCCGGCCCCCTGCTGGAAAAAATAGAGATCGCGTTTGAGGAAGAGCCCAATGATCTTTGAGTGCTGTCCGGAAAATATTCGGATGCAGGGATTCGGCATCTGTGTTTGTGGTTTGTGAAATCGTGTTTCAGGACCGGAAAAACGTATACACTTCCCGAGTGACAGCAGCCGGACTATCAATGCGTGTCAAAAAAAATATTCGGAAAAAACACTATGGATCTCAAAACCGTCAGGAAGCTTTTGTCTAACAGGAGCAGGGAAGACCTGCTGAAAATCATCATCGAACTTTCCGCATACAGTGAGGAAGCTGAAGAATGGCTGCTGGATTACTGCGAGCAACGGGGAGAGGCCAGCAATGCGGAGCTTGTTGCGCGAAAGCAGGTCGAGCACCATTGGCTCGTCGCGGAGAACATTATTGACGAGGCTAACTGCTATGGCGGGCCGGATGAAGAAGGGGAAGACAAGGTGTACCTTTCCCTTATCGAAATCGGTGAGCTGTCGAAAAAGCATATGTTCGGGTGGGATTTCAGGCAGTCCCTCATCGACAGGATGCTGGAACAGCTCAGAGAGAACAACAGCGGGTTTGAGGACCTGCTGATTGACGCATGCACGGAGCTGTGCCGCGAGGATGGAGAATTCCAGTATCTGGCGGAAAGGCTGAGGGGCTGTCACAGCCGGTATTACAGGAAATATGCTGCGCGCCTTTTCCTGGACCATGGCGATGAGGATTCCTTTGTGGAAATCCAAAGCCGAAATCTGGAGGATGGTTCGGATTACATCGTTCTGGCGGATTTCTTTATGAGGAAGGGGCAGCAGGATAGGGCGGTATGTCTGGCGGAGAGCGCAGTCGGGGAAGCTGATTCACGGCTGGATGAAGTCTATGAATGGCTGTTCAAAATATATTCCCAGAGTGGGCAGGAAGAGAAGCTGATCCGTCTGTACAGTATCGCACAGAAGGGAAAATGTGATATTGACAACATGACCCGTCTGATGGTCGAATACTACGCCGACGATTATGAGCGGATGAAGCCGTATCTTTTGAAAATGCCTGAGGTCTGCCGCAGGAAGGAGACTAAAAAGTGGTTCGACGCATGCCGGAGCGGCCTGACGGCCGAAGATCTCGCCGATGCATCCGGCAGGCTTTATGAACTGCTGAAAACAAAAGCCCCTGCTGACTACCTGCAATTGCGCATCGACGAAGGTTTTACCGATGAAGTGCTGAGGTACCTGAAGGAGCATTTCGCCGTGCCGGACGACTATTATTCGGTGGATCGGGGCCATATTCTTTCCAGACAGCTCTCCTTCCGGTATCCGGAGGAGGTATGCACGCTGTATTGGAGAGAGTGTGAAAGCCTGTGCGCGCTGACCAATAAGAAATACTATCCCGGGGCCGTATCCGTCCTGAAGGAAATAAAAAAGATCTGCGGTAAAAGCCATATGGAAGCTGACTGGCAGGCAAAATATGACGCGTTCACAGAAAGGCACAGGCGGAAAAAGTGTCTGATGGAACTAATAAGCAAAGAGAAAAGCCTGAATTGAACGCGGAGAAATGAGGAGGTTCCGATGATCATCGCGGCAATGGCATTCCGGCTGCATGCTGCCTGGGTGCACAGCCTGAAGGAGAAAAGGACGATCGTCAAAAGCCTGATCGCTCAGCTTCAGAACAGGTTTCATGTATCCGCGGCGGAAATCGACGAGCAGGATAGGCACCGGATCATCGTGATCGGTGTTGCCGCCATCGTGCCGCATAACGCGATGGGGGACAGCCTGATGAATGAAATATCTGCGTTTGTGGAGGATAACACGGAAGCCGAAATACTGGACGAACGTCGGGAGATCAGATGAGGGCCCGATCAACGGCTGCAGATAAAATGCGGATCATGGATCAGACGGATGTAAAGGATATCCGGCAGCCTATGCCGCACCGGGAAATAAATCAAACATCTGGAGTCTTATTACGATCTATGGTATAATGATTTCATCGCCATTTGGAAGATGCGAACAATGACAGGATCACAGTGACGGGCGGACCGTAAAACATGGGAACGGGGAACGTATATATCAACAGGTGCCCGGCCGGTAACGCGTCAAATGAAAGCAATGAAGGCAAAAGGACAAAGGCGGACATATGCACAGCCTTTATTCGGGGAGCAGGAAAAGGGCCGATCATGCAATGAAAAAGAAATATTCTCATGCGGGCCGGGATGCTGCGATACGAACAAAAAATATCCCGCGGTATTCGGGATCGGGATCATTCCATAACAATATCGTGTTAGGCGGCGATGGGTTTTCTGTATTCATGATACCGTCCATGGCGTACAGAACAGGCTGCAGGGAAAAGAAAGGAATAGTTTTTGATTTCAAAGAAAGGATCGGCTGCATAGAGATAATGGACAATTATTTTTTAGGTGCCAACGCCGTTTTTCTCTATGACTCGCGGATCGCCCCGAATGTTATTATCGGGCCGGCGAGTATAAAGAAAAAATGCGCCGGAGCCCATGTGATATGGGGCCTTTGATGAGGAGGGGATGGGATGATCCATCGAAAAAACAGGAACGAGCCTGAAGCGAAAGCCGCGCTGCCGGATCCCGAAAGGGAAAACCAGAAACTGCGGTCCGCTTTGGTGGAGATCGCCGCGGAGAAATGGCGGTTTGAGCACGCGCTGAAAAAAGCCCTTCAAAAAATGGACGTCATGGATGCGGAGAGGTTCAACGGCCAGTTTGGATATTTTTCCTCCCGGGTCGCTCAGGCGATGGCTTATGCGGGCATGTCCTGCCTGGACTTGAGCGGTCAGGTCTATGACGTGGGGATGCCGGTGCAGGGAATGAACCTGGACGAGTTTGATGAGGATGAGATCCTGATCATTACCCGTATGGTGGAGCCTGTGATACTCTGGAACGGCAGGGTCATCAGGACAGGGATGGTTTTGCTGGGGAGAGCGGGATCTTCCCGGGAAACGGAGGAATAAAACGGATGAAGCATTTCGTTGGGATCGACCTGGGAACGACAAACAGCGTGATATGCACATTTGACGGCAGGGAGACGCGGGTGTGGAAAAGCCCGGAGATGAACGACGTGACGCCGTCGGTCATTTATATTGACAGGCGGGGCAACCGTTTTTATGGCCGCCGCGCCTATGATATGGCGCCGCTGAACGAAAAAAATGCAGCGTCTCTGTTTAAGCGTTACCTGGGGACCAATATGCGTTTTACGCTCCAGGGCATCGAGATGACGCCGGAAGAATGCAGCGCGGAGATCCTGAAGGCGCTTTTCGGCTATCTTCCGCCGGAGATCGCCAACGATCCCGAGACTGCCACGGTGATCACTGTCCCCGCCGCGTTTAACCAGATGAAGAAGGACGCCACCCTGGACGCCGCCCGAATGGCGGGCATACGTCGGGTGACGCTGATGCAGGAACCCGTTGCGGCGGTCATGAGCGTGATGAAAGCCGCTCCGGGAGAAAAGACGTTCCTGATCTATGATCTCGGCGGCGGGACCTTCGATGTTTCCGTTGCCGAGAGCGTGGGCAGCCGGGTCAACCTGCTGGCCCAGGGCGGCAGGGAAATGTGCGGCGGCAGGGACTGGGACCGCATGATCTTTCAACAAACGGCGTTTCCCTGGCTGCGGGAGCATTTCCATCTGCCGGAAAACTGGATGACCGACCCCGCGTGGCGGCCCCTGTCCCGGTTGACGATGTACGCGTGCGAACAGGCAAAGATCGAACTGTCCTCCATGGAGAAGACGGAGATCCGCATGGACGAATACCGCATGAACATGCGGGACCTGGACGGTACGGAGATCTATCTGGATATCCCCCTTTCCCGGGATACCATGGATCGGATCATCGACGAGACGGTGCAGGATACGGTGGATGTGACCCGCCAGACGCTTGCGAAGATCGGCCTTTCGGAGAAGGATGTGGACCAGATCGTTTTTGTGGGCGGTCCGACGAAATATACTCCGCTGCGGGAGAGGATCATGTCGGAACTGCATCTCCGAGGGGAGATCCCGGTGGATCAGATGACCGCGGTGGCGGAGGGTGCCAGCATTTTTGCGGAGTCCATCGACTGGGCGGATGCGCAGCACCACCGCAAGCAGACCCGTGAAGAGGTCAAAGCAACGCAGGAGATCACCCTGCGTTATGAAAAAAGGACTTCCGCCGATTCCGCCAAAGTCGCCTTTGTCGTTTCCGGGCCGGTCGACTGCGCCGCGGAGGTCACCAGCACCCAGACCGGCTGGTCCTCCGGAAGGATCCGCCTGGAAAAAAGCACGATGCTCACCCTGCCCCTTTCCATCGCCGGTGAAAACGTGTTCAGGGTGGAGGTCTGGGATGGGGCCGGACACCAGGTGCGGCTGCCGGAGGAGTGCATATCCATTATCCGGACCATGGCGGTCATCGGAACGATCCCCGCCACCAGCCCCATTGCCGTCAAGGTCCTGGACCGGATCGGCGGGAAAGCTGTGCCTTTGTATCTGGTGGAGGAAAACGATTCGCTGCCCAAGCGCGGCCAGGTCACCTTCGTATCCGGCCAGACCCTGTATGCCGGGAGCGAGGACGCCCTTGTCTTTACGCTGTGGGAGGGGGATATCAAGGATCCCATCGAAGACAACCGATATATCGGAACATACCGGATATCCGGAAAATCGCTGCCCGAGGGTACGGTGCCCGTGGGCGCCGAGATCATATGCGATTACGAAATGAGCGACGCCGGCGCTTTAAGGTTGGGCGTGTCCATTCCGAGCATCGGCGTCAACCTTCACGAAGCCAATTTCTATTCCCGCCAGGACGGCCAGACCGCGCTGGATGACCACCCGCGGCTCCTGAGGCAGATCGGGAGCCTGGAGCAGCGACTGGCCCTGATCGCGGGCCGTCTGCCTGATTCCGCGGAGTTGAGATCCATGCAGAAGAAGGTGGCGGCGATACGGGATATGGCCGAGCATACCGACGACCCAGAAAGCCTGCTGCAGGCCAACAACGACCTGCTGGAATGCCTGCGCGCGCTGTCAAGGATGAGCCGCGCCCATCGCCATGAAATCCGGATGCTTGACCTGGACCAGGTCAAGGAGAAGTTCGAGCATTTCAAGTCCATTGCGAGCACGCAGGAGATCGCCGCTTTCAATGTGGCCATGGAGGCGGCCAAACGTTCCGTTGACAGGGATACGGGCGCTTTCGAAGCCAATATGGAGGAACTGCAGACCCGGGCGAACTTCCTTTTGTGGCGGCAGGACAGCGTCGTCGAGTTCAACCTGATGCGCCGCCTCGCCCAACCGGACAACTACATGGACCGTGCCAGGTTCGATCAGCTGCGGGTCGCGGGACTGACCGCCCAGAAGACCAGGAATTACCAGCAAATGCGCCAGGTGCTCGCTGAGCTCCTGAGTATTGAAAAGCCGAACGCCGTTGACGCTGCGGAGCAGATGATGGAACAGGTGAACGTGGTCCGGAAATAAATCACGACGGGATGATATTGCAATGAACGAAGACCGATGGCTTCCGCCGGATTATACTCTGGCGGACGGGAACCACATCCGGAGCCTGTATGTCCGGGGGACGAAATGGCAATTGTACACGACTGCCGAGGACGGATACGCCTTGGCGGTGCCGGACGAGATGTACGATCACTGGCTCACGCTGGAATGGGTGGAGGCCGGCCTGTTTGAAACAGCGGAGTCCGACGGGAAAAAGGTCCATGTGCTGAGCAGCCGGGCCGGAAGCCAGATCGCAAGCATGGCCTATGGTCCCTATCCCCATCAGAGGAGCCAGGCGCTGTCGTTTGTCAAAGCACTGCGCCGCTCCCTGGACCGCATGGGCCGGATCGACCTTGACGACGCGATCTATGTGGAGCGTTTTTCCCTGGTCCTTTCGACCGCCCGGGAAGGGACCGGGCGCCTGTCGGTGGACCAGGCGGCCGGCAGGTACCTGACCGGAGGGCTCGACGTGCCCCTCAGTTCGGTTTCCCTCGTACTGCGCTATGCGCCTTACCTGACAGAGAGCGATGTGGACCATTTCATCGACAGGCTGCGCCTGAGCAGGGACGAAGGCGCCGCCGGCATCCTGGGCGGCGGCTCGGCGGAACAGGCTGCTCCGTTGGCTCCCGGGGAACGGCATCCCCGCAAAAGCGGTGCTTTCAGCCTTCCGGGCAGGCCCGCACTGGAACGATTCTTCCAGGAAGAGATCATCGAGATCATTGACCGGGAGGAAGAATACCGACGGATGGGCGTGGGCTTTCCGGGCGGGACCGTACTGTATGGGCCTCCGGGCTGCGGGAAGACCTATGCCGTGCGGCAATTGACAGACTATCTTGGGTGGCCGGTCTATTATATCGATTCCGGAAGCATCGGCAGCAAATATGTGCATGAAACCAGCCGTAAGATCGGCGAGATCTTTGACCAGGCCGCGGAAAACGCCCCGGCGGTGATCGTCATTGACGAATTGGAGGCTTTTCTTTCCAGCAGGGAAAGCAGTCTGGGTTCCCGGGAGATCCACCTGGAGGAGGTCGCGGAATTCCTCCGCAAGATCCCTCAGGCGCAGGAAAAACGGGTGCTGGTTTTTGGCATGACCAACCTTGTGGAGGCGGTGGATAAAGCCATACTGCGCCGCGGACGCATCGACCATATGATCGAGGTGGGCATGCCCTCCGAGGAAGAGATCATGTCCCTTTTAGAGAGCCTGACGGCAAACATCCCCAAAGAAGACGACCTGCCTTTGGAACAGCTCAGCCGGGAGATGAGGGGGCGCCCGATCTCCGACATCTCCTTCCTTGTGCGGGATGCCGCGCGACGGACCGTGCGTTCGGGAAAAGACAGGATCGGCGCTGAAGCGCTGATGGAAGCGCTGAAGGCTTTGCCGCCAAAGGATAGGAAAGAAAGACGTATCGGGTTTGGCATGAACTGAGAAAACCGGCCGGTGAAGGTTTTTTTGCCTTCACCGGCGCTCAGACACCATAAGAGTACGCCTTTTCTAAAACTCGACTCTCATATTTAGGAAAAGACAGGGGTCATTTCATGTGACGGAAGGAGAATGAATAAGATGCCGATAGTCAGTGACTGGCAAAAACCGCTTGAAGAATCGCTCGATGAGGTGCTGAAAGCCACGTCGTCAGCAGAGGAACTCAACCGGGTGCGGGACACGCTCGCCATGTTGGACCCGGGCACGGAAGGCGTTGACCGTGTCCGTCGTCACCTGGAAGAACGTTTTCAGCAGGTTGAAGCCGAGTATCAGCGCCTTGTACATAAAATAGAACAAACCGGCGACAAGAGTGAAGTGGAAAGCGCTGTCGCCGGGTTGAAAGCGCTTGGAAACTACAAGGAAGCCGCCGCGATGATCGCCCAGGGAGAGCAGAAAATAAAAAAGATCCAGTTCCGCAAAAAGAAGATCGGGATCATCGTGGCTGCCGCCTTGGCAGCGCTGGTGGCGGGCATAGTTATACTTGTTCAGGTGAACGCGGCCAATCGGCAGAAAGAGATCCAGGCGACCAAGACACAGATCCGGGAAATGATGGATGCGCATCAGGAAGCGGAAATCCTGCCTTCTCTGGAAAAACTGATCTCATTGGGGGTCGAAATCAGTGAATTGGTCCCACTGACGGAGACCGCCGCGAAGAACGTGGCGCTGCGGGAAGGGCCGGAGGCTGCCTATGCCGTTTTGTCAACGTTTGGGAGCGCGAGCCGTCCGATCGTCGATTATACTCCTTTTAACCGGTGGGTCCTGAAGCAGACCTCGGAGGAAAGCCTGCCTGTCGGAGAGCGCTGGGCCTTCGTGAAGGCTTATTTGAAACGTGGCGGCGGAAAGGACGAGGACAATGGATTTGCCTCTGTCTATAACGAATATTTGTTATCCCAGGCGGAAAACGAGGAAGCCCGGAACGCGGAGGAGTGGAAAACCTGGATCGAAGGAATATCTCCGTATACGGGTTTATTCACCGCGGATCCTGAAACGGCGCTGAAGCTTTCCTATCGGATGCGCAATGACGGTGTGGACCTTAAAAGCGCATTTCCGGACGGAATTCTGGTCAGCCTCCCCATCGCCTCATCTGTCAGCAAGATGAATGAGTGGTACAGAACGGACGACGAATATTCGCCTCCTCCCAGGACGGATAAAATTCTTCCGATATCCGTGGCGGAAAATGCTTCAAAAGAGATGTATTATTCGACCAGCGGATCCGAAGGATCCCTGAAAAACAAAGTCGCTGAAATACAGGAAACAGACGCGCACTATTCCGTGTATCTCCTTCCCGGCTATCTGATGGATATCTCCGAGAATTTCAGGGCGAACACATTTGACGAATGCACATCTTACCTGGCTGTGCTCAAGTCCTACCTGCTTTCCGGATATACCTATACGACCACGACCTATTCAGGAACGCAAAGCCCATTCTTTTCTATAGGTCAAAACACAAGCACCTCCACGTCTAATTATCGCGGTTATTACACAGCGGTGGACGCGATCGTGCTCTATGATTCCGAAGATCCCGGGCATTTTACCGTTTTTGATTCTTCCTTTCACAGCCCGATCATTTCCGAAGACGGCTGGTATGATAAAAACAAGGACCGTTCCAATTCTGATGTGTATACCGAAGAAAACTCGCTGGGCGTTCATGACCAGGCATGGCTTCAGGCCAGCTTCGATGAAACGCTTGAAAACCTGGATGTGTATATGCTTTGGGTCCTGCTCTCTTCTGAGGAGCAGGCCGCGGAATAAAAAGTAAAAGAGGACGGGAAAATGAACCTGAAAGAAAACCCCTTTGCCGTTTTGAAAGCTTCTCCCCGGGATAACCGTCACATTTTGGCGGAGAAGGCGGATGAAGCCTCCCTGCTGGAAGGCGCGGCCGCGGAGGAAGCGCTGGCAATGGTCATGCAGATGAACCGCCGCATCGAAGCGGAACTTGGCTGGTTTCCGGGGACGGATCCTGCCGTCTGCGAAACTTTCCTGCGCTATACCGAACAACTGAAGGGAGGCGCAAGCATACCTGTCCCTTCTGTTGAAGGGCTTGGATGCCCGCTTGCTCAGGCCAACGCTCTGGCTGCTTTCTTTGAAGCCTGGCCTGATTCCCGACCGGAATTGTTTGTCGGGCTGTGCCGCAGCATGGACCGGATCCTGTCGCAAGTAACGGCGGCGGAAACCATGAACGTGATCAACGAAGACCGTATCGGCGGCGGCTGGGAGGCGATCCGGGACGAGTCGGTCCTGTTTGATCCACTTGAATCCAGGCTCCGGGAACTCGCGCAGGTGGTACGTACACGGATGGAGCGCATCGCCGGGGATCAGGACATGACAGAAATGCTCTGCAAGGTGTTGGGCACCGACATTGACCGACAGGGCAGCGTTGCGCGGGCGGCGTCGGATGTCTATATTCTAAGGATCCACGACCGGGAAGAAGAACTTCGCACCCAGATAACGGAAAAACTGTCCAAGAACAAAGACGGCAAGCCCATTGCATCCCAAATCGAGGCCATGATGTCAGAGATCGAGACCTGGGGCGGTCTTACCAAACCGCTCAGATGGGCGGCGGGGGAAACAAAGAACCATGCGGAAAAGATCTGCCATGATATGAGAAACTGCATCGTTCAATATTGCAACACCGCGCCTGCGACGACCGAAAGACGGTCGCTTCCGATAGGAAACCAGATCCGCACAGTTACTTACCAAAGCAAAAGCGGCGCTTTCAGGAAAGCGATCGCTTATTCCAAACAGCTGGCGGATCTCTTTCCCGAACAGCACCAATACGTTGAGATGCTCAGGAAAGACCGGGAAATGCTGGAACAGTTGATCAGAAGTGAAGACAACATGGTCACATCAAAGCTTATAAACGGCAGATGACCGTTTCTTTGTCCGGGGCCTGGCTGTGCGAAAGCATGCGGCAGGCCCTGCCCGCGGGAAAAGGGCCGGATCGCGGTTACAAATGTAAAATACGACCGGACCGGCCTTGCCTTTGAACAGACAAGAATAATATGTGGTATAATCTTTCCGTACGGGAGGGAAGCTGGAGGACGGCACGATGGGCCGCCTGCGGATCGTTCCGTGCGGATTCTTTTATCGCTGCCCGGAGCGGAAGCCCCGGACCATGAAAAGGAGGATCATCAATGACAAAACGAATCGTTTCCCTGCTGCTGGCCGCGGTCATCGCCGCTTTGCTGGTGCCGTCTTTTGCCGGTGCGGAATGGATCATGTATGTGTATACCGACGACGGCAAGAGCCTGAACGTGCGCAGCGATCCCTCCGTGGGAAACAACCTGCTGGGCCGCCTGGAATACGGCGCTGCCGTCAGCGTCCGCATGACCAACGCCAACGGCTGGGCCTGCATCGACTACAATGCACCTGCCAATGGCAATATCGCCTATGTGCAGACCCGTTTTCTGGTGTCCACGAAGCCCGCGCCCAAGTACGTGACTCCTGCTCCCGCTCCCGTGCCGGTTCCCGGCACCACGGACGCCCTGAAGGTGCTCAATGACATGAACGCCGAATTCCGCACCGCCAAGATCGTGCCTGTGCCCTTTACCGTGGTGGCCCGTCCCGCCCGCGCTTCCGGGTGGGTGAACATGCGCTGGGCCCCCTCCACCGAAGCTGAACGCATCACTACCTGCAACCAGGGCAAAGAGCTGGTGGTGCTGGCCGAATTGAGAAACTGGTACCAGGTGCAGGATCCTGTCACCGGTCTGATCGGCTTTATCAGCCGCCAGTACGTGGTGCGCAGGTGATCCCGTACCGGCCGGATCCCGAAAAAATGAAAACGCGGCCGGAGCCGCGGAATACTGATGAATAAGGAAGGTAAAAATCCGATGAAAAAACTGCTTGCGATCACACTGTGCATGGCTCTGCTGCTGGGCTGCACTGCCCTGGCCGGGGGAAAGCAGACTCTTGGCACCCTTAATGGCATGTTCGCCATCGAATGCACCGTGCCCGACGGCTATCAGACTGAAAACATCGCCAGCGACGGCAACGGGATGCTGGTGGTTTCCATCAGGTCCGCAGACGCAGCGAAGCCCTATATGGTCCTGTCTGTGGCGTTCGACGAAATGATGGCGGATGTGGAGCGGCTGAACGACCTGGACGAAAATGCGATCGCCGCGATTGAAAGCTCCTTCACCTCCGAGGATAACGTGGAGATCACCTACACTGAGACCGCTTTCGGCACCAAGCTGATGGTTGTGAAGGAGGTCGCGGACAGCGTGGAGTATGTGGATTTCTTTACCGTCTATAAGGGCTATTCGATCGAATTCGTGCTGCTCACGGATTCCGCCGCGGGCTTGACCGATCACGAGATCGAGATGGCCGTCAAATTCCTGAGCGATATGGAATTCGTGCCCGCCGAGTGATCCCTCCGGCGTAAAACAGAAAATCCCGGTATCTTTGGGCCGCGGCGGAAACACATCCGCCGCGGCCCTTGCTGTGCGGGGAGGGGAGAGAGCGGTTCCGCCCGGATCAGTCCATCAGGGAGAACTCGGCGTCCGCACGGTCGGATCCGCCCATAAAGCTGCTGTAATAGCCGGGTGACAGGGGCTTCATGGAAAACTGCGTATCCAGTTCCGCCGTTTCGCCCGTGGACGCGGATCTTTCCATGGCCTCCAGGACTTCCAGGCAATGCAGACCGTATTCCCTGCCGCACCGGTTGGGCCGCCCCTGCCGGATGGCATAAGCCATTTCCGCCGCGCCGACGCCCCGGTGGCCGTAATAGTCAAAGGGGGTGGGATCCAAAGTGTTTTTGCCGTCGTAACCGTGGGTGAAGGGCAGGACGCATTCCTTTTGATCGGCATAAAGCAGCGTGTTCTGTCCCCCGAAGGTATCGGGATCTCCCACCCTGAGCACGCCCCGGGTGCCGAACAGCGTCAGGATGTGCTGGGAAGCGTTGACGGTGTTGCCGTCAAAGAGCACGCTCACCAGCGCGCCGCAGCCAAAGCGCAGGGATGCGGAAAGCACGCCGCTGCCGGGGATCTGCCACGGCGCTTCCCCCGCGTTGCGGAAAAGGAATCGGGGTTCGTGCACCGGCGCCGGCGCTCCGAAGGCCTTGACGGACCGCACCGGCCCCAATAGGCAGAGCAGAGCGCCGATATAGTAGATGCCCACGTCATAGGGCAGCGAGCCGCCCTTGCCCCGCAGGAAGGTGAACACCTCGGCGTTCAGGGACTGGTCGCGGTTGATGACGGCGATCCCCGAGGTGACTTCGCCGATCATCCCGGTATCCAGCGCGCGGCGGGCGGTCTGCACTCCGGCCCCCAGCACGGTATCCGGCGCGACGCCGAGGTACAGCCCTTTCCGGTCCGCCAGGGCGCACAGCTCCCTGGCTTCGTCCAGGGTGACCGTCATCACTTTTTCGGTCCATACATGCTTGCCTGCCTCCAGCATTTTTTTGATGACGCCGTAATGCGCAAAGGCGGGGGTCAGGTTGATCACCATTTCGATCTCGGGGGAGGAGGCGACCTCGTCGACGGTCATCACCCGGCGAATGTTCCAGGTGCCGGCTTTTTCTTCCGCTTTGGCCCGGTCGAGATCGGACACGGCGATAAGATCAATGATCGAAAAGAGGCTTTTCAGGTTTTTGATGTAGATGTTGCTGATCATGCCGCAGCCCACCACGGCCGTTCTGACTTTTTCCATTGCGATCTCCTCCCTGAAAGGCCGCTTCCCTTTTTGCGGCGGAAACGCGGACCGCGCGGGCACCGTAAGCCGCGGACCTTTACAACGGATTTCTTATTTGCTATGATTGTACAGGCTGGCTTTTTCCCTGTCAATCAATAACCGATAAGGAACGGCCGAAGGTTTTCACGGTTTCGCCTGCCGGCCGCAGGACGATCTCTTTCCTATCCGGGGAAAAGCGCTTCCGGGTGTTTTTTATTTTCTTATATGATTTACACGGAGGGGGTCTTATGGATCGCAATGAAAACGGATCACGGATCGGGAACCCATTGCTGCCCGCGGGCGTTTCGGACAACATGTTCCCGGACCCGCATATCAAGATCTTCGTGAACCCGGATACGGGGAAGGAAAACATGTATGTGTATGTGGGCCATGACGAGGGCTGGGACAAGTTCATCATGCGGGACTGGTATGTGCTGTTTAGCGAGGATCTGGTCCATTGGGAGTGCAGAAGATCCCTGGACCGGAAGGATACCTATCTCCCTGCCGACTCCACCGACTGCTGGGCCTGCGACGCGGTACGCAGCCCGTGGGACGGGAAGTACTACCTCTATTATTCCCATGGTGGCGAATCCACCGGCGTCGCGGTCAGCGACCGGCCGGACGGGCCGTTTAAGGACGCCAGGGGGAAAACGCCCATCCTGCCCAAGGGCATCACGCCAACCAACTCATACGACCCCGACGTGATCCTTCCGGACGATCAGGACAGCCGGGCCTGGATCGTGTTCGGGAGCGACTGGACGGACCACTACTGGGCCATGCAGCTGAAGGAGAACATGATCGAGGTGGTGCCGGGAAGCGCCCGCAAGGTGCCGGTATACCCGGACGAGAACACCAAAGAGGAGCTGCTTGGCGTACTCAGGTCCGACCAGGCCGAAGCATTTCGATACGGCGACAGGTGGTATCTGTACTGGGCAGGCCGCTACGCCACATCCGACAGCCGCCTGGGGCCCTATATTTTCCGTGGGAACATCGGAGCGGACATTCCCCATTATCCCGACGGACGGGCTTTTATCGACCACGGTTCCTTTACGGAATGGAAGGGGCAGTGGTTCTACGCCGTGAGCTGCGGCACGGAAAGCTGGTCCTACCGGCAGAGCTGGCTGATGTACCTGCACGTATGCGACGATGGCACGCTGATGTTCGACGAGGAGATCAGAAAGTACGGCGTGGGCCAGTACAACGCGGCCTGGGACAGGATCCAGGCGGAATGGTACATGGAGATCGACGCGCCCTATGTCCGTAAGATCGAATTGAAGCGGGACGGAAAGCACGAGGGCTTTGCCGTTGCCCAGGACAAGGGCACCCACAGCGCACGTTATCCCCATGTATACGGCATGGAGAAAAATATGCGCATGACGCTGCGCCTGCAAGGAGAAAAGGACGCCGAAATCGAAATTCTTTCGGACGGAAAGACGGCCGGGCACCTGCGCCTCAACGAGGCGCTGCCCGCCATGACCGAGAAAGAGGTTTCCCTGATAAACGATCCGGGTGAGCATGAGATCGCCTTGCGCATGACGGGAAAGCTGACCATCGACTGGTTCCGTCTGACCGTGTAAAGGCTTTTTCTGCCTTTGCCGGCGTTGGAACATCATAAGAGTCCGTTTTTTCTGGCCAGACCCTCTTTGGGGACAGGAGAGGGACGCGCTGTGAAAGACGTCTATCGCATGACGGCTCATCGGGGAAAGCTCATGGGAGGGAAGGAATAATGGTAAAAAAATCAGCGAAAAAGACGGCGCAGCAGCAAAACGACGTGGAGCGGAAGCTGATCGGATACTCAAGGCGGACGGAGGAGGAGATCTTCCGGCAGTTCTCGACCTGCGAGGACGGCCTGAACCCGGTGGAAGCAAGCGAGCGCCTGGAGGAATACGGCAGGAATATCATCGACGCGGGCAATGAAAACAGCCTTTTAAAGCGGATAAGGGAAGCCGTCATAAACCCGTTCAACATCGTGCTGCTCGCCGTGGCCGGGGTAACGCTGGTCACGGATGTCATCGTCGCGGACGATCCCAACTGGGCGACGTTCCTGATGCTGGTGTTTGTCATCGCTGTTTCCGGCGTGATCTCCTTCGTCCAGGAAGAAAAGTCCAACGGCGCGGCGAAAAAGCTGCAGAAGATGATCAGCAACAGGATCGACGTCATCCGCAACGGTATCGAGGTGGAGATAGACATCGAGGAGGCCGTGCCCGGCGACGTCGTGAAACTGGCTTCGGGCGACATGATCCCCGGGGACGTACGCTTTATCAGGACAAAGGACCTGTTCATCGACCAGTCCCAGCTGACGGGCGAAAGCAACCCGGTGGAGAAATTCGCGGGGATCGACAGCGAAGGCACGGCGATTGCCGAACTGGACAACGTCGGCTTCATGGGAAGCAACGTCGTTTCCGGCAGCGCGATGGCCGTGATCCTCGCCACTGGCAACCAGACCTATTTCGGCAGCATGGCAAAAAGCCTGAACACATTCCAGGACAAGAGCAGCTACGAGCAGAACGTCAATTCCATCAGCAGGCTCCTGATCCGGTTCATGGTGATCATGGTACCCATCATCTTTATCGCCAACTTTATCACCAAGGGGAACTGGCTGGAATCGCTGATGTTCGGCGTAACCATCGCCGTGGGCATCATGCCGGAGATGCTTCCGGTGATCATGATGTCGTCTCTGGCCAAGGGCGCCGTGAACATGTCCAGGAAACAGACCATCGTCAAGCGCCTGGGTTCCATACAGACCTTCGGGGAGATGGACGTGCTGTGCACGGACAAGACCGGGACCCTGACGCAGGACGAGATTGTGCTGGAAAAATACATGGACGTAAAGGGACGCGAGGACAAGCGCATCCTGCGCCACGCCTTTCTGAACAGCTATTTCCAGATGGGGCTCAAAAACCTGATGGACGTGGCTATCATCAACCGCGCCGAGAAGGAGGAGCTTTTCTACCTGAAGGAGGCTTATGCCCGGGAGGACGAGATCCCCTTTGATTTCAGCCGACGCCGTATGAGCGTCGTGCTGCGGGACAAGGAGGGAAAGAGGCAGCTGATCACCAAAGGCGCCGTGGAGGAGGTCCTTTCCATCTGCGGATATATCGAGATCGACGGGGAGGTAAAGCCCATTACGCCGGAGCTCGTGCAAAATGCCCGGAAGCTGGCCGAGGAAAACAACCTGCAGGGCATCCGCGTGATCGCCGTGGCACAAAAAAACAACGTGCACGGCGTGGAGACCTTCGGGGTGCAGGACGAGAGTGATATGGTGCTGATCGGCTTTGTGGGCTTCCTTGACCCGCCCAAGCCCTCGGCGGAACCCGCCATCGCCGCCCTGAAGCGCAACGGCGTGCGCACGGTGGTGCTCACGGGGGATTCGGAGGGCGTGGCCATCAGCATCTGCGGACGGCTGGGGATCCCCACCGACTACACGCTCACCGGCGCCCAGGTGGAGGCAATGGACGACGCGGCGCTGAAGGAAGCCAGTGAAAAATGCCATATCTTCTCCAAGCTGTCGCCCTACCAGAAACAGCGGGTGGTGAAAGCGCTGCAATCGAACGGTCACATCGTGGGCTATATGGGCGACGGCATCAACGACAGCCTTCCCCTGAAACAGGCGGACGTCGGCATCTCCGTGGATACGGCGGTGGACATCGCCAAGGAGGTCGCGGACATCATTCTTCTGGAAAAGGATCTGAACGTGCTGGACGAAGGCGTCATCGAGGGACGCAGGACCTTTGCGAACATGTCCAAATACCTGAAGATGTCCGTCAGCGGCAATTTCGGCAATATGTTCTCGGTGTTGATCGCAAGCATCTTCCTTCCCTTCCTGCCGCTTATGCCGCTGCATATCCTTGTGCAGAACATCCTGAACGACTTTGCTCAATTGGGCATGCCCTTTGACCACGTGGAGGACGAATATATCCGTCTGCCGAAAAAATGGGATATTCCCGGCATCAAGAAGTTCATGGTGTATTTCGGCCTGCTCAGTACGGTGCTGGACGTCATGTGCTTCCTGGTCCTCTGGCATGTGTTCAAATTCAACAGCAATGAGACGGCAGGGTTCTTCCAGTGCGGCTGGTTCATGTTCGGCGTGATATCCCAGACCGTCGTCATCCACACCATCCGTACGCCGAAGATCCCGTTTATCCAGGACCGCGCGTCAAAACAGCTGACGCTCTCCTCCATGCTGGTGGTGGCGGCGACGCTGCTGATCGGCTTTACCGCCATAGCAGGACTGTTCGATCTTCCGGTCATGGTACCGGGTTTCGGATTGTGGCTGGTCATCCTGATGGCGGTGTACTGCCTGCTGGCCCAGGTCCTGAAAACATTCTATATCAGACGAAACAGGGAATGGGTGTGAGCCGTGCTGCCGGAAGCCATTCGATATTTTACGCAGGTAAGCCGCTCCCTTGCCTGCATGTCGGCGGTCTGCGGCACCCGGGACACCGCGCGGGCCGCCTTTGGCGGCGTCGCTTCCCCGGACGGAAGGCCGGTCACGGCGGACAGCATATTCGACCTGGCATCCCTGTCCAAGCTGTTCACGGGCCTTGCCGCCATGCGGCTCAGGGCCGCGGGAAAGCTGGACTTCGGCGCAAAGGTCACCCGCTACGCCCCGCAGTTCGCTTTTCTTGAGGATATCACCGTCGCCCAGGTACTCGGGTTTGAGATCGCGCTGCGGACGCCTGAGAGGATCGACGCGCAGCCGGATAAAAAAGCCGCCGAAGCCATGCTGTTTAAGTGCCGTCCCCTTCCCAACGGGCCGAACGCCTATTCCGACATCCACGCCATGACGGCGCGGTACATCCTGGAAGGCGCGGCGGACGAAACGCTGGCGGAGATCGTGGAACGGGAGCTTCTGCGCCCCCTGGGAATGAAGGAGACCCGGTGCCGCGTGCCTGAAAACGAGATCTCCCGCTGCGTGTGCTATGACCGCGAACATCGGATCCAGGGCGAAAAATGGCTGGTCAGGGAGGGCGTTTCCCTCGGATCTGCGCATGATCCCAAAGCCAGGGCCATGGCCCCGGATGGGGAAGCCTTCTGCGGGCACGCGGGCCTTTTTTCCACCGCCGGGGATATGGCGCGGCTGTGCCGGGGCATCCTCCGGGGCGACGTGCTTTCCGCCGGGGATCTGAAGGAGATGGCCCGCAACCGCACGGGCCGCCCGCTGCCCGGCGGCGGCTGGACGCAACATCTGGGCCTGTTATGCTATGTCCGCAATCCGGTGCAGCGTCACAGCGAGGTGCCGGAGTATATGAGCGATGAGGCCATTTCCCTCAGCGGTTTTACCGGGAACCATATCGCCGTCGATCCAAAGCTGGGCATATTCGAGTTTTTCCTCGGGAACCGGGTGATGGACAGGCTGACGGTGCTTATCCCGCCTCCCGGGAAAACGATCGCCGATTACGGGCTCGCGCCGGACGGGACGGGAAGCGTCGACTGGCCGGGGGAGGGAAAGGTGATCTCCTCCGTGGATTTTGTGTACCTGAAGGATAAGCATTATCATCCGGAGGCCGCGAAGGCCCTCGGCGTCGCGATCCGCGATGTGCGATAAGAAAAGTGCGGAGACGGACCTTAAAACCCGCGGGAACCGGCCGGGGGGGCGATCCTCCCGGCGGCACGATCCCGCCCGCGGTATGTGAAAACATCCGGGACGGGCCCGGACGGAAAGGAAAAACGAAGAAGATGACCGGACGAACGCCGGACCGTATCCTTGTGCGTGGCGCGAGGGTGCATAACCTGAAAAACATCGACGTGGATATTCCCCTGGGACGCATCGTCGGGATCGCAGGGGTGTCCGGGTCCGGCAAATCCTCCCTGGCGCTGGGGGTACTGTATGCCGAGGGTTCCAGGCGATACCTGGAATCACTTTCCACCTACACCCGCCGGCGGATGACCCAGGCCGCCCGGGCGGACGTTGACGAGGTGAAGTATGTGCCGGCGGCCCTTGCGCTGCACCAGCGTCCCGGCGTGCCGGGCATCCGTTCCACCTTCGGCACCGGTACGGAGCTTTTGAACAGTTTGCGGCTGATGTTTTCGCGCCTTGGCAGCCATCGCTGCCCCAATGGGCATTCCTGTCCTCCGTCCATGGCTGTGGCTGCCGGGCAGGAATCGGTCTGCCCATGCTGCGGGGCCCGTTTCTACGGCCCAGGGGCGGAGGAACTGGCGTTCAACAGCCAGGGCGCCTGCAAAAAATGCGGCGGGACGGGGACCATCCGTACGGTGGACGAAAGCACCCTCATACCGGACGAAACGCTGACCATCGACGAAGGCGCGGTGGCACCCTGGAACAGCCTGATGTGGTCCCTGATGACGGACGTGTGCCGGGCCATGGGGGTGCGGACCGACGTGCCCTACCGGGACCTGACCGATGGGGAGAAGGAGATCGTGCTGCGCGGCCCCATGGTCAAAAAGCACATCTTCTATCGGCCGAAAAAAGCGGATACGGCGACCGCCGGGGAAATGGACTTCACCTATTACAGCGCCACGGCGACCGTTCTGAACGCCCTGAACAAGGTGACGGACGAAAAAGGCATGAAACGGGTGGAAAAATTCCTCCGGGAGGAGGTCTGCCCGGACTGCGGCGGTACCAGACTGTCGGAAGCGGCCAGGGCGCCGCGGATCCGCGGCCTGAGCCTGGACCGGGTGTGCGGGATGCCGCTTTCCGACCTGTGCGAATGGGTCCGCGGGGTGCCTCCTTCCCTGCCGGAGGAAATGCGGCCCATGGCGGAGAGCATCTGCTCATCCTTCCATCATGCCGCCGGGCGGCTGATGGACCTTGGACTTTCCTACCTGTCCCTGGACAGGGCCGCTTCCACCCTGTCCACCGGGGAGCGGCAGCGGATGCAATTGGCCCGGGCTGTGCGCAACCGGACGACGGGGGTGCTCTATGTGCTGGACGAGCCTTCCATCGGCCTGCATCCCGTCAATATCGCGGGGCTGCGGGGCGTGATGCGGGACCTTGCCTCGGACGGCAATACCGTCATTTTGGTGGACCACGACACGCAGATCCTGAAGGAAGCGGACTGGCTGATCGAAATGGGTCCGGGAGCAGGCGCCGCGGGAGGACGGGTCATCGCGGAGGGCACTGTCAGGGAGATCGCCGAAGATCCCGCTTCCAGGATCGGTCCGTTCCTGAAGGAGCGTGGGAACGCCTCCTGGTCCCACAGGACGAAGGCGGAGGTGTTCGCGCAGGGCGCGATCCGTCTTTCCAGCGGGGCACTGCATACCGTCAGGCCTCTGGAGGCGGAGTTCCCGAAGGGGCGGCTGACGGCAGTCACCGGCGTATCCGGCTCCGGAAAGACCACGCTGGTCCTGGAAAGCCTGGTGCCGGCTCTGGACGCCATGACAAAAAACGAAAAACTGCCGCCGCATGTAAAAAGCATCTCCGCCGAGGGCATCGGGCACGTGAAGCTGATCGACGCCACGCCCATCGGCATCAATGTGCGGTCCACGGTGGCGACCTACGCCAATGTGCACGACGAGCTCCGCAAGGTCTATGCCCGTACCCGGGATGCGAAGGACAGGGGCAGAAAAGCGTCGGCCTTCTCCTATAACACCGGGGAACTCCGCTGTCCCGTGTGCGACGGAACGGGATCGGTCAGCCTGGATGTGCAGTTCCTGCCGGATGTGGACATCCCCTGCCCGGAGTGCAGGGGCGCCCGGTATTCAAGGGAAGCCTGGCAGATCCGGCATGTGAATAAAGCGGGCCATGCCGGATCCCTGCCGGAGGTCATGGCCATGGATATCGATACGGCTTTGGATTTCTGCGGGGATATGGATCTGGTGCGCAGCCGTCTGGAGGTGCTGAAAAACCTGGGGCTCGGCTATCTGACATTGGGCGAGGCGACCCCCAGCCTGTCCGGCGGCGAAGCCCAGCGGCTGAAGCTGGCCAGCGAAATGAGCAGGCCGCAGACGGATTCTGTGTTTGTGTTTGACGAACCCACCATCGGGCTGCATCCCCTGGATGTGCGGACCCTGATGAAGGTGTTCCGCACCCTGATCGAAAGCGGCGCGACAGTGATCGTGATCGAGCATGATCTGGACGTGATCCGCGGCGCGGACTGGATCGTGGACATGGGTCCCGGAGGAGGAGAGGACGGCGGGCGGATCGTCGCCTGCGGCACGCCGGAAGACATCGCCTCCTGCGCCGAAAGCGTGACGGGGAAGTTTTTATGAAACGGGAAGGCGTCTGTTCGCGGGACGCGGCGGGCGGCTTTGATAATGATCCATCGGGAGAAAAGAAAAAAGATGCGGAACCTGACCATCATGAACGACGGCATTCGTTTAAGCGCCGTTCTGGAGCGCCCGGGGGCTGAGCGCTGTCCGCTTGCGATCGTACTGCACGGCTTTACCAGCACCAAAGACAAGCCCCACACCCTCGCCGCATGTAAAGCCATGCGGGAAGCGGGCTTTGCCACGCTGCGCTTTGACCTGTACGGACACGGCGAAAGCGGAGGCGAATTCAGGGATCATACGCTGCACAAATGGATATCCGATACCCTGGCAGTGATCGGCTATGTCCGGACGCTGGATTTCGTGACGGATATCTATTTGTCGGGGCATTCCCAGGGCGGGCTGACGGCGGCGCTGGTGGGCGGCATGGCTCCCGACCTGGTCAGGGGGCTGATCCTCAGGGCCCCCGCTTTTATGATCCCCCGCTGTGCCAGAGAAGGCTGCATGCTGGGGTTTCAGTTTGATCCCCTGCGCGTCCCCGACGAGATCCGGGTCATCAAGGGGCTGACACTGGCCGGGAACTATATCCGGGTGGCGCAGACGGTGCGGGTCGAGTACGCCCTGGACCGTTTTCCGGGGCCTGTGCTGATCCTCCACGGGGATGCGGACGACGTGGTGCCCCCGGAAGAGTCCGAGGAGGCCGCCGGGCGCTTTAAGGACTGCCGACTGGAGATCATTCCAGGCGAGACCCATCATTTTGACCGATGTCCGGAGCGAATGGAGGAGATCATCCGGGACTGGCTGACCGTGCGGAAAATATGCGCCGGGGCCGCCGCAGAGCAGGACCGCTGACATTGAAAAGGGGGAAAAAACATGATCCGTCCCATTGTACGCGACCCGTTTTTCCTGGGCGGAAAGTCCGAAAACGCCACGGAAGCGGACCGCCGGGTCATCGATGACCTGACGGATACCCTGCGGGCCAACCTGGACCGCTGCGTGGGCATGGCGGCCAACATGATCGGAGAGCGCAGGCGCATTATCGTGTTCTGCTATGGAACGGAGCAGATGGTCATGGTCAACCCGCTGATCACATCAAGATCCGGTCCCTATGAAGCGGAGGAGGGCTGCCTGTCCCTGGCGGGCACGCGAAAGACCGTGCGGTTCGGGAAGATCACCGTACAATACCTGGACCGGGTCTTTCGGCCTCAGACGGGTACTTTCGATGGCTTCGCCGCCCAGATCATCCAGCATGAGATCGACCATTGCGACGGGATCCTGATATAAAAGCCGGGAGGCTTTTCCTGCCTCCGCCGGCGCTCATACATCATGGAAATGTGCCTTTTTCAAGCCATACTCTTTAACAGGAAAACGTGTGAGGAAAGGGCAGGGAAAGCGTGCGATGAAGTGCGTCGAATACGGAAAAGAACATAAGGAAACCGTCATGCTCCTGCATGGCGGCGGACTGTCCTGGTGGAATTACCGGGAAGAGGCGGAAATGCTGCGGGATGAATACCACGTCGTCCTGCCGGTCCTGGACGGGCACGCGGGAAGCGACCGGCCGTTTACGTCCATCGAAAGCAACGCCGGGGAGATCATTAAGTATATTGACGAATACCTGGGAGGATCGGTCGGGTTCATCGGCGGGCTGTCGCTGGGCGGGCAGGTCCTTCTTGAGATGCTGTCCCAACGGGGTGATATCTGCCGGAATGCGTTCGTCGAAAGCGCGATGGCCGTCCCGTCAAAAATGACCCATGCGCTGATAGGGCCGGCCTTCGGCATGAGCTGGGGCCTGATCAGGAACAGGCGCTTTGCCGCTCTGCAGTTCCGTTCGCTGCATATCAAGCCGGAGCTGTTCGAGGATTATTACCGTGATTCCTGCGCCATCTTAAAGGACGACATGATCGCTTTCATGAAGGCCAATACAGGCTATGCCATGAAGGAGTCCATCCGCCGGTGCCGGGCTGAAACGCGCCTGTTCGTCGGCGAAAAGGAGACCCCGGGGATCAGGCGTTCGGCGGCGCTTTTGCAAAAAACCATGCCGGACTGGCAGGTGACCGTCCTTCCGGGGTACCGGCACGGGGATCTATCCATCAACCACGCGGAGAAATACGTTCAAGCCCTGCGGGAGGCGCTGGGGAACGGGGATGATCCCCGAATAAGGGAAATATAAGATGGGAGAGGGAGATGCCCTTGTACCGCTACATCGTATTTGACGTGGAAACGCCCAACCGGTATAACGACAGAATGAGCGCCATCGGGATCTCCGTCATCGAGGACGGAGAAATCACAGAGGAGTTTTTCTCCTATGTGGACCCGGAGGCGCCCTTTGACCGGTTCAATACGCAATTGACGGGGATCGATGAAAACACCGTGTTCGGCGCTCCGACGTTCCCCGAACTGTGGGAGATCATCGAGCCGAAGATGTCCTCCGGCATCCTGGCGGCCCACAACGCCGTTTTTGACCTGGGTGTGCTGAAGCACTGCCTGAAGGACTACGGCATCCGGTGGAAAAATACCGCCAGGTACTGCTGCACCGTGCAGATGGGGCGGCGGCTGGTCCCCGGAATCTCCCACAGGCTGAACGTCATGTGCGATCATTACGGCATCAGCCTCAGGCATCATCAGGCGGACAGCGACAGCCATGCCTGCGCCGAGATCCTGCTGAAATACTTTGAATCCGGCGCGCAGGAGAAGGATCATATCCGGACCTACCGGTTTGTCTGATGCGATGATCACAGCAGCCGTTGGATAGCCCGTTCTACCTCTTCCAGTTCTTCACCGCTGACGATGCCCCAGTCTTCGCGCTGCAGGCGCTCAACTTCCCTGTAGGCCGCGATGGCGCCGCTCTTATCGCCCCGGATCTCGCAGATGTGGGCGATGCTGGCCGCGCTGTCGGTAAACCTGGGCGGCGGCTGCATCTCCTGGCCCCTGCGGTACCATTTGATGGCTTCGTCATATTCCTGGCGCAGGGTGTGGATGTCGCCCAGGGTGACAGCCCAGCACCATTCCTGGTTTTCCATGGACTCAAGCGCCCTGAGGCGATTTTCCGCTTCTTCTTTTTCTCCCGCTGCCAGGGCGATCATGTAGCCGTACATGGGGACGCGGAAGGTATGATCCATGGCCGCCAGTTTGTTGAGCCATTCCCGCGCCTCCGCGAGCCGCCTGTCGTCGATCAGGTTATCCAGAAGCCACATCAGTGTGCAGCGGTTGTCCGGATCGCGGCGGCAATAGCCGCTGAACCAGTCGATCAGCGCGTGGTGGTTGCGTTCGTTCCAGTCGGGGATATAGCTGCCCCAGGCGTTGGCGAGCTCGCTGACGGCGTCGTGGTCCCCGCCGGTCTTTTCCACCGCCTCCCTGCCGTGCTTTACCGCAAGCGCCTGATACTGCTCCGCCTGGTGGTTGTAAAGCTTGGTCAGCATAAGTTCGGCCTGCCCTGCAAGTTCCGGGTTTTCGGCCAGGGCGCCGAGCTGCTTTTCCAGCTGCCGCTCCTCGGCGCTGTCGATCAGTCCCTGGCTGTAAATACGGTTTTCAATACGCTCCATCTGCTGACTGGGGTCCATGGTGAACAGCTGATCGATGGTGACGCCGAAATAAATAGCGATCTGCGGCAGCATCTGCACATCCGGCATACTGGTACCGCATTCCCATTTGCTGACGGTCTGGGCGGTCACGTTAAGCGCCTGCGCGAGGGCTTCCTGTGTGATGCCCCGGGCGTCCCTTAAACGGCGGATCTCTTTTCCCATTTCCATGAAGGTGTCCTCCTTTCGTTTGCGTATCCATCATACCAGACCGTAAAATGAAATAACAGCGACCGCCGCGCGAGATGGGTCGAACGCCGGTTGAGCGCGTTCTTTTCTGTCCATGAAGTAAAACCGGGAGTCCGAAGGAGGGTGAGTATATGGATGATCAGACGCACCATTCCGCATGGTATGAGATCACACTGCTGGATTGCGGCCCCAACAAGCTGGATGTTATCAGACTGGTGCGTGAATACAGGTTTAAGGATCCTTTCGCCGTTGTCTGCCAGCCCCGGTCCGGCCACCTCACCTTTCAGTACCTGAAAGCCTTTTTCTGTCAGCCGGTATTCCATTGTCTGTCGTGATCCATCCCCCGGAAAATATGCTTGTATTTGCCGCTGACCGGATCGGCCTGCGGGGGCTGGTCGGACAGGGTGATCTGCACATCCTTCACGCCTTTGCTCAGAAAGAAGGAGAGCAGCCGGTTCCGCGCCTCTTCAAACGCCGCTTTTCTTTGATCGCTGACCAGCCTCAGCTCCATTTGAGCCGCCCCTGTCTGGATCAGCTGGAATCTTCTGATGGGCTTTATTTCCTCCAGGATCCTGTACAGCGACATCGGCGCGATCTTTACGCCGTTTTCAAACGAAAGCGTGTCGTCCGTGCGGCCTTCGATCTCCAGCCATGAGGAATGCCTGCCGCAGGCGCATTTTTCGTGATGGACGACGATCCGGTCTGTCAGCTCATAGCGGATGAAGGGCTGGATGAAGTTCGTCAGGTTGGTGACCAGCGCCTTGTCGGACAGAACGCCGGGGCCCACGCTTTGACCGTTCGCGTCCACCGGCTCCACGATCACCCAGTCCTCGTTGATGTGCAGGTGCCCTTCACGGCACTCGCAGGCGATCTCCCCGGCCTCCGTGCAGGAATAGTGCGTTTGTACATGGCATCCGAAACGATCCGACAGCTTCTTCCGTACCGCGTCCGTCAAAAGCTCTCCGCCGGTGATCACCACGTCCGGGCGGATCGCCAATTCGTCATATTCGGCAAGCAGGGCAAGATTTGACGGGTATCCGCTGAGCATGGCGGGCTGAAAGCCGTTCAATTCCCGGATGATCTCCTCTTCCGGCGCGTTGACGTCCACGGTGATCTTTGTCCGCCTGCCGGGCATTTTCAACTGGAGATAGCGGGACATCCCGCAGGCCAGATAAAAGCCGTGATCGGCAAAAACGCCGGCCGTTTTTTTGCCGTGACGCATAAAAGCCTTGTAATCCTCACGCCTCGCAAATGTCCGGAGGGCAGCGATGGCGGAGGAAACGTCGATGCATTGCTTGTCGTAAAGCACGACGGCGGGATGGCCCGTGGAACCGGAAGTCCGGAAAACCAGGTACTTGCCGTCGAGCATTCTCCCCACATGGTCCAGATCCGCACAGAAAGCGGCGACCGCTTCCATCGTGACATGCCGGTCGGTGACGACGCGGTCGAAGTTTTCCATCAGCTGGGGCTTGGTGACAGGCGGCAGATCCGTAAGACGAAAATCTTCGCCCACGCGGCCGTAGAGGCTCTGATAGAACGGGCTGTTTTTCCTTGCGTGATCGACCAGCTTTTTCAGCCTGTCCCGCTGAAGGCGCGCAAGCTTTTCACCGGATAGTTTATTTCCCCTGTAGGTTTGGAACATTGCGCGGATCAGACCCATATACGACTCCTTCTCTCCGATAAATTTCCTGCGTTTTTTCCGCCCGTTCATTCCGTTCCCGATCCGGCGGGCGCCGGAAGGATGGACCGGGCTCCATCCCTCTGGACCCTTATGCCCGCAAGGCCCGGGAGTTAATGTTCGCTTTCCGCATCTGTCATTTCAAAAGCCCGTCCTTCGCTGAAGATCATTTCATGCTTATTCCCCGGAGTCAAGCTCCACCTGATACACCAAAGCGCCTTCCGGGATCGCCTCCATCGGCGTGATGCGGCCGGCAGGAAGGACCACGTCGGGCAGGAATACCGCTTCGCCTGTCTCCAGGTAATCGCCCATGGCGGCGGCAGCCTCTTCCATCGTGGTCATCAGCGGTTCCATTCCTTCCGGCGTTTCGAGGATCTCGCCGATGGCGACGGTGTAGATCTTTTTTGGATCCAGCTTTTCCCCGCCCACCATCGGGTCGATGATGGTGAAGACCTTATCCCCGTCTTCGGAAAGCGTATAAGCCGGAAGATATCCGAAGGACGCGCCGCTGATCTGACGGAAAACGGGCGATTCATAGGGGAGCTCCGAAAGGGACGAAGCCATTTCAAGCAGCAGGTCTTCTCCGCTCATTTCATAAACGTACAGCGGGCAGCCGAGGGCGAAAACGTCGTAAAGATTCAGCGTATAGATGTCTCCCGCGTCGATGCTTCCGCGGATCAGCACCCCGGGGACCATGGCCACGTCCGCCGCGGAGTAGTCCCTGAGGAAATCAGCGACAAGGTCGCCCAGATTCGTTTCGTCCGTGCGGACGGAGCGCCCGTCGACGGATTCGGCCGTGCGCAGGCCGTTGAGGTAATACGGGGTCAGGGCGTACTTTTCGCCCATATCGCCCGCCAGGCGGTCCCAGGCCGCGTTTACCAGCGCCAGGACGCCGGGATCCGGCATGTACCTGGCCTTCAGTTCCTCCAGGGTAAGGAGTTCGGCGGTTTTTTCGACCGCGGCTCCGTCCCTGATATATATCGTGATCACGCCTGCGCAGGCGCCCTTGCAGGACGCCTGGTTCACCAGTGTGCCCGTCTCCGGGCAGATCCAGCCGCGTCCTTCGTTGATGACGGAGTGGCTGTGGGCGTCCACGAACACGTCGATCCCGGGGACCGCCCTAACGACCTCCGCCGATGTAACGTCGTTTGCCGACGGGGTCACCAGATCGTCGTTCCAGCCGGTGTGCCCCACGCCGACGATAACGGCGCACCCCGCGTCCTGAAGGCTGCTGACGGCCGAGCGCGCCCCGCTGATCGTATCCGTGATCGCAAATTCCTTTTCAAGCAGGGCGAGCTTCGTGGTCAGGCCGAACAGGCCGATTTTGACGCCGCCTTCGGTTTCCGTGATCATGGTTCCGTCAAAAACCATCCTGTCGGGAGAGGACAGATCGAACATATTGGCACAGAGCACCTTTGTGTGCCCGAACATGCCGGCAAGGGAAAGCAGCTGATCCCTTCCGGGGATGATGTCGTTGTTTCCGGGAACAAGGATATCATAGCCCGCCGCTTCCATAATGGGCGGGATGGTTTCGCCTTTGTACAGGTGGGCAACGGCGTTCCCGCCGGCAAACACATCCCCAGCCGAAACGGTAAGAACATTCTTCTCTCCATACCGTGCCTTCATGTCATCCGCCAGGGCCTTGACATAGGGCTCGATATCGATATAGCCGTGGACGTCGTTGGTATGGACGATAACGAAAACCTCGTCATATTCGGAGGCGAGGGCCTGGGGACAGAAGGCCGTGAGGCACATGAACATCAAAAGACAAAACAGGCGGCGAAACATTTATCCATCATCCTTTCTAAACAAGGTAAGAACGGCCAACCCATCATGGTTCTTCGGTTAAAGATAGTTTATCATAAAAGGATTCCGGAAACAATCGGAACTGCGGCGGGCGGGACGGGCGGGGGCGCCTTTGGGGCTTATTTTCGCTGAACAGTTCCAAAAACAGTTGCGCGCGCTTTGCCGGATATGGTATACTGAACCGGTCATCCTTGATTATCACAACTTGAACAGGAGGGACAGAGTCACATGCAATACACCAAGGAAGTTGAAGACATGGTATGTGTCGCCAAAGGCCCCAACCATGGTCCCGCTCCCATCCCTGAAGAAGGCAAATGGATCCAGGCGAAGGAGATCAAAG
>JAFWWK010000242.1 GCA_017523615.1 Clostridia bacterium | reverse complement strand
TCCGCCTTGAGAGGGCGGTGTCCTAGGCCACTAGACAATGGAGGCAAAATGGCTGGGGAACTAGGATTTGAACCTAGACAATACGAGTCAGAGTCGTAGGTGCTGCCGTTACACCATTCCCCAACGCCTGTTTCTGACCAGTCAGCTCGCTGACTGCAGAAAAGATTATACACCCGCCGCGCGGCGTTGTCAACCATTTTCTTTTCTTTTTCAGATTTTTCCCGAAGCTTTTTCTCTTTTTCCCGCCTTTATTCCCATCTGGATGTGTTTTTTTGCCGCACGAAGCCCTTTGACATCATGCGCAAAAAGGAATAATATTGTACTAACAAGGAAAACCGTATTTTTACCCGGCATCCCTTGATCATTCCGCGTGGGAGGAGAGTTCCATGAAAACGGGAAAGATCCGCAACGCACCCTGGTATTCGCTCGCGGTGGCGATCTGTATCGGCGTTCTGCTGTATTTTTTCCTGGCGGACTTTTCAAATATCCGAGCCGGCATCAACACCTTTTTCGGATATTTCAGTCCCGTCATCCTGGGCTGCATCATCGCCTACATCGTAAATCCCCTTGCCGGACTGTTCTCAAGGCTTTTCTCCCGGATCAAAAAAGACGGGACCCGGCGGCTCCTCTCAAACGCGCTTGCCTTCTTCGTGGTGGTCCTCTTCATCTTTTTCACAGGCCTGATCCTGGTCCCCCAATTGATCGACAGCATCTCCACCTTTGTCGGCAACCTGGACGGATACATCGCGACCGTCAATCACATGCTGGAGAACCTGGGCGTCACCAAGAGCATGTTCGACCTGTCCAGCATCATCGACTCCACGGAAAACCTCCTGGGCACGATATCCACATACATCAAGGAAAACAGCAAAACCGTGCTCGACACCTCCGTCAACGTGGGCATGGTCGTCTTCCGCTGGGTGATCGCATTCATCCTGTCCATTTATCTGCTCACAGAAAAGCCGCGGCTGAAAAGCGGCGTCCACCGGCTACTGAAAGCCCTCTTCGGGGAGGAACGCTATGAAGAGGTGCATATTTTCCTGCGCAAGTGCGACAAGATCTGTAACCGCTACATCGTCTACAACCTGATCGACAGCCTGATCATCGGCGGCGTCAACGCCGTGTTCATGACGATCTGCGGCATGCAGTACGTGGGCCTGATCTCCTTCGTGGCGGCGGTCACCAACCTGATCCCCACCTTCGGCCCGATGATCGGCGCGGTCATCGCCGTATTCATCCTGCTGATGGTCAATCCGACCCACGCGCTGATCTTCCTGATCTTCACCCTCGTCCTGCAGACCTGCGACGCTTATGTGATCAAACCCAAGCTGTTCGGCAATTCCCTGGGCGTGTCAGGCCTTTTGATCATGGTCGGCGTCATCGCCGGCGGCAACATGTTCGGCGTCATCGGCATCCTGCTGGCCGTTCCGGCCGTGGCGATCATCGATTTCGCTTACAGCACCATGTTCCTGCCCTGGCTTGAAAAAAAGCACGGCGTCAATTCCGGGGAAGCCGGGAACGAAAGCCTCAGTTTGAAAAGCGGCAATGACGCCGTCGGCGATAACGGCGGCAAAAAAAATGATCCGGCATAGGACGTAAGAAGATAGTCCCTCATAGTATTCATAGTATTCGGACCCGGAAAAAGCCTTCAGGTCCCTCCGTTCCCGGACCTGCGGCGCATCTTTCGGGGCGGCATGAAAAACGGGCTGTGAAGCGATATCACAGCCCGTGTTCATTCTGTTCTCTAAAGCGTTTTATTCCTCGTCGTCCTGCACATTCTGGCGCCTGCGAGCGGCTCTGCGGTGAGGAGTCTGGGAAGAGGCTGCGCCGTCTGCGCGGCGGCTGACGCGGAAGGTGCTGTCATCATCGTCCTGTATGACGCGCTCCGCCTCGTCCATGCGCTGCGCAGCCCGGTCCGCGTCCTCAGGCGCGACCTCCGGTTCCGGAGCGTCTTCCTCCAGGGGATCGTTGGGGATGGCGCGCACCGAAACGGGACGCCTTACATCCTCTTCGGTCACCTCTTCGCGGCCCGCGGCGCCTGGCGCGGCGTTATCGCCGCTGTCGTCCCCTTCGTCCTCATCGTCCTCCGCCTCATCCGGATCCCTGCCATAATCCCTGCGGGCCGCCAGGTCCAGATGGTCGTAGGCTTTTTCACTGCGCTTCTTTGTACGCTGGCGCATGATGCCGGCCACGATCAGAAGGACAAGAGAGGCGGCAAGAAGCCCGGCAAAGATATAGGCCAGCAGGCGGGTAACGTCCCTACCCTTGACGACCATCGGGTCCAGGTCGGCGTCGGTCACCGGCCGTTCGGTCACCAGCGGGGCAACGGTGGGCACCGGTACGTCGGTAGGCCTGGTGGTAGGCGCCGTATAGCTGACGCGGATCACATTGGACTGGAAAGTACGGTTGTTGTTCAGGTTGTCCCTGGCCGCCGCGGTGAAACGGAACTGGCCTTCCTGCTTGATCTCCACGTCGCACTCGATCTTCACGGTCTGGCCCGCTTCCAACAGGCTGATATCCCGGATATTGACCGATCCGTGGGTGATCTTCACGTTCTTGACCGCGCTGTCGCCGTTGTTGGTCACATTCAGGGTAAAGCGCAGCACCGCCGGGAACTCATACACCGTGGTGGTGTCGCTGGAAAGGTCCAGGGTAAGGATCAGGTCATTGTCAGGGTCAAACACCTGCACGCTGACCTGCTGGGATGTCATTTCCCTGGTCTCGCCGGTATTGTCCGGCAGAAGGGCGGTGAATTTGAAGTTGGAGGGCTCGGTCAGGACGAATTCCTTGGTGAATTCCACCGTGTTTTCGGCCGGGATCTCCAGGCCCGTCAAAACCTCCCCGCGCTTTTCGTCCCGCACGGTCACACCGTTGTAGGTGATATTGCCGTTGTTGACGAAGATCAGCTTCAGCGTGGCGGTCTCGCCGATATTGATGCCGCTTTCCACAGCCTCCAGGGTCATCTTGAGGTCGGGACGGGCCAGGGGAATGACGAGCTCCGGAACGGTCTCGGTCTTAAGGCCGCTTTCGCCGGAAACCTTATAGGTAATGGTCGCGCCGCAGGTCATGTCGTTTGTGCCCATATTGGCGGTGAAGGTGACCTTCTGGCTGCCGCCGGGGGACAAATGGTCCACGGTCTGGCTGCGGCCGTTGAGCTTCTCGGCCACCTTGATGCCGGTCAGCTCCACGTTGCCGGTATTCACCAGTTCATAGGTGACGCTGACCTGCTTGCCCTGGCGGCAGACTTCCGGCGTCACGGTCCGGTATACGCCCAGACGGGCATGCTCGCCCGCGTAGGTCAGCAGGATGTCGGCCTGCTGGGAAAATTCACGCACGATGCCGTCCTCGCCCGTCATATGGCAGCGGACGGAGAAGGTAAGCCTGCCGCTTTCCAGTTCCTCCTGGGAAACGGTGTAGGTGCCGCTCCAGGAATAGGGCTGTTCGGCCTTGAGGATCTTCGAGCCGTTTTCGCCAAAGGCAGTCACCACATTCCCGGCGGGGTCATAAAGCGTCACGGGATCGGTCATGTCCACACCCGTGGTATTGGTGACGCGCACCTGGATACCGATTTCCCCGGGGCCCGTCATTTCGGTCCCGGTCGCTTCCATAGTGAACGCGATGGGATCCAGCCACTCGGCGGCGGCCAGGACGCTCATCGCGCTGATCACGGTCATCAGTACGGCAATAAGAAGTGCCGCAAAACCCATTTTCCGGGAAGTTTCCATCGTCCATCCCTCCTTCCGACGGCGCGCAAAGCCGTCGGAATAACACAAATCCAAATTGAATGTTAAAACAGGAAAGCGCGTCTGTCAAGCCAAATCGGGTATTTGTCAAAGTTTCTTAACGTACGGGCGCGTTTATTCCATTTATTTTAGCATACTATGGCGCGCTTTGCAACAATCGGCTTCCCGCGGCCGCAAAAGGTTTACATCTTACCGGTTTGATTCGGAGCCGCGTTATGTTATAATCGGTCAGGACCGTCCCCGCAGGGAGGCGGCCGCACGGAAAGGACGAACACGGAATGATACGGGATCGCGATACAGGCGCTTTCCCCGTGCCGCAGGACGGCCCGGCGGAAGAAGAGCGCCCCGGAGATCTTTCAGGCGGGCAATTCCCGGAAGCCGACTGGGGCGGCGGCGAGTGGGATGAGGAGAGGGGACCCTCCCGGCGGAGCATTTTCAAAAGCACGCCCCACAGGCCCTCCTTTGTGCTTGCGGTGATCGTCAATACCTTCCGCACCCTGGTGGTATTGGTGCTGGCGCTGATGCTCTCCGGTCTTGGGGCGGTGGTGGGCATTGCCCGCGCCTATGTGGACACGGCGCCGGACCTGGACCTGGCCGCCATTGACGACCAGGCGCAGACCTCCTTTATTTACGACGCCTCCGGCAACCTGATCGCCGAATACCACGGCACCGAAAACAGGGTCATGGTGTCCATATCGTCGATGCCCCGGTACCTCCAGCACGCCTTCGTGGCGGTGGAGGATGCCCGCTTCTATACCCATAACGGGATCGACGTCAAGCGCATTGTCGGCTCCTTCATTGCCAATTCCATTACCGGCTCCCGCCAGGGGGGCTCCACCATCACTCAGCAGCTGATCAAAAACACCCTCCTGTCCAGCGAGCAGAGCTACAAGCGCAAGATCCAGGAGGCCTATCTCGCCATGCAGTTGGAGCAGCGCTACACCAAGGATCAGATCCTGGAGTGCTACCTGAACACCATTTACATGGGCGAGGATTATTACGGGGTGCAGACCGCCGCCTACGGCTATTTCGGCAAAAACGACCTGGACGCCCTGACGCTCAGGGAATGCGCGATGCTGGCGGGGATTTGCAACAGCCCGTATTATTACAACCCCCGGCGAAATTTCTACACCCGGCAGTCCGGCACCGTGGATTACACCGCCATCACCGACGACCGCACGGATTATGTTCTCAGGTGCATGTACGAAAACCAGTTCATTACCTATGACGAATACGCCGCGGCCCTGGACCCCGCCACGGCCCATGTACTTGAAAAAAGCCCGGAGAGCACCCAGCTGTATTCCTATCCACATTACGTGGAATATGCCGTCAGGGAGGCCGTCCGGGTGCTGCTTGAAATGAACGGCCTTCCCAACACCTCCGCCAACCGGGCCCGGATGGAGCAGGATCTGAGGACCGGCGGCTACCGCATATACCTTGCCATCGATCCCGAGATCCAGACCACCGTGGAGGAGACCCTGTACAACTGGACCGATTGGCCCGGGACCAGGGACCCGGAGGACAGCGTCTACCGGGCCAGGAATTCAGACGGCACCTACGAGGAGATCCCCCAGCCCCAGGCCGCGGCGGTGGTGCTCGACTACCGCACCGGGGAGATCAAAGCCATCGTGGGCAGCCGCGTCCGTCCCGCGCAGCGCAAGACCCTCAACCGTGCAACGGACATGAACATGCCCGTCGGCTCCGCCATCAAGCCCATCGCCGTCTACGCCCCGGCCATAGAGAACGGCGCCGGCGCGGGCACGATACTCTATAACATGGAACTGCCCATCACCGGCTGGACCGATTCCTCCGGCCGGGATACCTGGCCCCAGAACTACGGCGGCTCCAGCTACCGGGGGCCGGAAACACTGCGCACGGCTTTGGTCAAATCCGACAATACCGCCGCCGCCTGGTGCATGATGAACTGCGTCGGCGTCTCGGCCGCCGCGGATACCCTGCTGGCCCTGGGAGTCAGCGCGGAACATATCTCCGAAACGCCTTTCGGCGTCACCCTCGGTTCCTCGGGCATCACACCTCTGGAAATGACGGTGGCCTTCGGCGTATTCGGCAATTACGGCGTGTACCAGGAGCCCATCAGCGTCCTGGCCATCATGGACAGCGCAGGGAACACCATCTACGACGCTCACCAGGTGCAGGAACGACGGCAGGTGTTCCGGGATTCCACGGCGTTCCTGGTGGTCGATATGCTCAAGGACGCGGTGTCCAAAGGCACCGGAACCAACGCGAAGATCCGCGGCCAGACCGTCGCCGGCAAGACCGGCACCAACAGCGACCAGCGCGGTGTGTTTTTTACCGGCATGACCGGGTGGTACTGCGCGTCGGTATGGATCGGGCACGACAATTACAAGCCACTTTCCTCCAAGACCACCGGCGGCAGCGCCGCCGCAAAATTGTGGCAAGCCTTCATGAGCGCCGTCCACACCCGCAAAAACCTGGACGGCAAGGAAATCCTTGAGGGCAGCGCCGAGAATTTCGGTCTGGTCAAGGTGGAGACCTGCGCCGTTTCGGGCCAGCTGGCCACCGATGCCTGCCGGCACGACGCCATGGGCTACGGCACCGTCACGGACTGGTGGCCCCGGGAAAACGTGCCCACCACCTCCTGCCAGATGCACATGAACCTGACCGTCTGCTCTGATTCCCATCTCCTGGCCGGCACCTACTGCCCTTCGACCGCGTCCCGCTCCGTGATCCTGATCCCATACGGCCATCCCCTGTACCGGTTCATCGGCACCCGGTACGAGGGCGTCCTGGAGGACTGGCTCGGCCCCTTCGCGTCCCTGAGGATGACCGCCGACAACGCCACGGCCAACAACGCTGCCATCCGCACCATGACCTGCGGCATTCACACCAGCGCGTCCTATGCTTCCATGGCCGACAGTACGCTGATCAGCGACGCCTGGGGACTGATGAACAGCGCCAAGGCGCTGCTGGACGCCCTGTCACCGGACAGCCCCGGCTATTATGACCTGATCAACGCATACAACAGCCTCGGCGGCCTCCTCTCAGGCTCCCCGTCTTCAGACACCCTATACGCCGGCATGGTGGAGCTTACCCGCGCCATGGCCGCGGCCCAGTATTGATACCGATTTATGGCATCCAGCGCATACCCGCCCCTCCCGAAAAGCATCAAAAAAGGGGCTGTGAAAAAAGTCACAGACCCAACGGGAAGAAACAAAAAGTGCCTCTGACCTTTGAAAAAAGGCAAGGAGGCACTTTTTGTGGTATAATGTTCTTGTGATGAAACAATACCAGAGACAGTATAGTCCAAAG
>JAFWWK010000241.1 GCA_017523615.1 Clostridia bacterium | reverse complement strand
GGCAGTCCCACATCGACCTGGCGTGGCTGTGGCCCGAAAGGAAACGCGCCGTAAGGCCGTCCGCACCTACGCCACCCAGGTACAGTTATTGGAGCGCTATCCCTCCTACCGCTTCCTGATGGTGGAACCGGCGCTGATGGAGATGCTCCGCGGCGCCGACCCCGCCCTGTGGGAAAGGGTGCTCGCGGCGTGCCGGCGCGGGCAGGTCTGCCCCGACGGCGCGTTCTATGTGGAGTGCGACACAAACCTTCCCTCGGGCGAAAGCCTTATCCGCCAATTGTCCCGGGGCCGCCGGTGGTTCCGCTCCGTCACGGGGACCGAGAGCGCCGTCGCCTTCCTGCCGGACTGTTTCGGCTTTTCCGCCGTCCTGCCCCAGCTGTTCAAAAAAACGGGGGTCCGGTATTTCGCCACCCAGAAGCTGATGCGCGCCGACCCGGAGTGCCAGCCCTTCCCCTACCAGGACTTCATCTGGGAGGGCATGGACGGCAGCTGCGTCCAGGCGCTCTCCTTCATGCGGGACAACGGACCCGTCAGCCCCTTCACTTTCCACCGCCGGTGGTACACGGAACGCGCGGCGGAGAGCGACGGCGGCGTGATGCTCCATCCTTTCGGCTACGGCGACGGAGGGGGCGGCCCCACGGCGGACATGGTGGAGATCACACAGCGTCTTCAGGACCTGGAGGGCTGCGCCCGCAGCGCGTACCATCCCCTGAAGGACTATTTCGAGGCGGCCGCTCCGAACGCCACAAAACACCGCTGGACGGGAGAGCTTTACCTCGCCTGGCACCGCGGCACCTGGACCAGCCAGCGGCGGCAGAAGCAATTGATGCGGCGGGCTGAGGAAGCTCTTGCCTTCGCCGAGACCGCCGTCAGCCTGCTGGACGACCCGGCCGGGGAAAGCGCCGCCCTTGAGCCCCTGTGGGAAAGGCTGCTCTTCTGCCAGTTCCACGACGTCGCCGGAGGCGCGGGCATCCGCCGCGTCCACAAGGAGGCGGAGCGTGACCTTGAAAACGCGGTTTCCGGTGCTTGGGCCGCCGCGCTTCGGGCCGTCCGTTCCGTTGGCTCCCCCGCCGGTGGGGGGATCAGCTTCATCAATCCTCTCCCCTGGGCAAGGGAGGAATACATCCGGCTTCCCGGCGGAGATATGAAGTACGTATCGGTCCCCGCCTCCGGATGGGCTCCTGCGGAGAACAGGCCCGGACCCGCGGACGCCAGAGCGTATGTCCGCGGAGACATGATCGTTATGGAGAACCGCTTCCTGTCCCTGACCGTCGCCCCGGACGGATCGATCGCCTCCCTGACGGACAAAGAAAACGGCCTGCCCCTCATCTCCGAAGGCCAGCGGATGAACGACTGGCGGCTGTATGCCAATATCCAATCGGTCTACGACGCATGGGAGATGGACCGGGACTGGGAAAGCCGACGCATCCCGGATCCCTTTGAAACTGAGGTCGCCCTCGTCTCCTCCTCCGGCGCCGCGGCCGAATGCCGGGTCATCCGCCGCTTTTCCCGAAGCGAGGCCGTGCAGGCCATTCGGCTCACCGCCTCCTCACGGCGGGTGGATTTCGAAACGGAGCTCGACTGGCACGAGCGCCGGCGCATGCTGAAGTGCCATTTTGAAAGCAATGTCCTTGCGGACAATGCCATCCATGAGATGCAGTTCGGCCATGTCCTCAGGCCCTGCCACCGCTCCGACGCTTTTGCCGCCGACCGCTACGAGGTGCCGCAGCACCGTTTCTCGGCCCTGGCTGAGGAAAACCGCGGTTTCGCGCTCCTCAACAACGGCATTTATGCCCTCTCCACGGGCCGGGGCGAGATGGCGCTCACCCTTTGCCGCGGTCCGCTGGTGCCGGATGATAAAAACAACCAGGGGAAGCATGTCTTCACCTATTCCCTTTATCCCTTCGCCTCGTCTTTCGCGTCGAGCGGCGTCGTCCGCGAGGGATACGCCCTCAACCGCCCCCTCGTACCGATCGCCGGCCGCCTCGAACCCTTCGAGGGTCCTGCTGTCGGCCCGGGCCCGGTCATCCTGGAAACGGTGAAGCCCGCCCTGGACGGGGACGGGATCATCCTGCGTTTGTACCAAAGTCTCCGGCAGACCGGCAACGGCACAGTCACCCTCCCCTGGGACTGCGATTTTTACTCCTCCGACATGGCCGAGGAAACAGGCCGGGGCGAATGCCTGGGGCACGGCCGCAGCCTGACGCTTGTCCTTGCGCCTTTTGAGGTCCGCACAGTGCGGGCCGTCAGAAGGTTTGTCTGACATTCACCGGCGCTCAAACGCCATGAGAGTACGCCTTTTTCTAAAACTCGACTCTTTTATTGGGGACCCGGATCCATTCCAAGGGAGGAAGAACCGATGAAGGAAACAAAAAAAGACCTGATCCTCTGCTTTGACTGCGGTGACACCCTGGTGGACGAGGGCACGCAGGTATTCGATGAAAATGGGGACGTCCTCAGCGCGGAGCCCTTTCCCGGCGCCCTGGAAGCGCTCCGTGGCTTTCATGCCCAAGGCTACCGCCTGGCCCTGGTGGCTGACGGCACCGTCCGCTCCTTCAACAACATCCTCAGGCGCCTTGAGGTGTGGGATCTGTTCGAATGCCACATCATCTCAGAGGCCGTTGGGGAGCTGAAACCTTCCCCGAAGATGTTCAACGCGGCCCGGGAGGCCCTGGGCCTTCAGGAGAAGGACTTCGTCCGCATGGTCATGTTCGGCAACAACCGCCTGCGGGACATCAAGGGCGCGAACGGCGTGGGCATGATATCGGTGATGCTGGACTGCACTCCCCGCTACGTCAAGTTCGCATCCTGCCCCGAGGAGGAGCCGGACTATTACACCACCTCCCCCGCCGAATGGGCCGGGGTGGTCAGGGACATTGAGGAGAAACGCGCCACCTGATCCACCGGATCGCAAAAAGGCGCGAAAACCGGCGGCAGGTCCCCCTGCCGCCGGTTTGTTGCGCCGCGGAACGCGGCGGCGCCATATGCTGTTCCATGTCCGCGATGCCCCTTTCCCGGGGCCGGCGCGGCCCCGGACCCCGGCAAAGGTTTTACCCCCGGACCGGCGAACGGCCCGGCCGCATTTTTGCGCTGGTCCCCGCCTGTGGGGCAAAGTCAGCGCTTCCCTGCCTGCCTGGCTTCCTTCAGCCGCTCCGCAAGGGCCAGGTACTGCTCCTCAAGCTCTTCAGGCTTATCGCCCTTCATCGGGGCGGCCATGCGCGCGGCCAGGGCGGCCAGGCGCATCTCAAGGAGCGTCAGGTCCATTTCCTCCTTTTCCCGGGCTCGGTCGCGCCCTTTTTCGGCGCGCATACCGTCCATGGTCCCCTCCCAGGTGACCAGCTTCCCGTCCTCCAGCCGCACCACCCGGGCGGCGCAGGCGCTGAGGAGCCCTTCGTCGTGGCTTACGAACAGCAGCGTGCCGCCGTAATCCTTCAAAAGATCCTCCAGCGCTTCCAGGGTGAACACATCCAGGTGATTGGTGGGCTCGTCCAGGATGATCAGGTTGGCGTCGGACAGCAGTACCCGCGCCAGCGCCGTCTTGGCCCGCTCCCCGCCGGAAAGCACCCCCGTCTTCTTGAACACGGCGTCGCCCCTCAGGTTCAGCCGGGCCAGGACGGTCCGCGCGTCGGCCTCCGGGGCCGATGAATCCGACAGCACGTTTTCAAGCGCCGTTTTTTCCATGTCCAGGGCGCGTTCGTGGCTCTGATCGAACAGGACCCACTTTGCCGCCGGGTTGAAGGCTGCCTCTCCCCGGAAAACAACGCCCGGGGCGGTCTTCCCGGCGATCGCGCGGAGCAGCGTGGTCTTGCCCGCGCCGTTGGGGCCGATGAGCGCCGTATGGGTACCCGAAGGCAGCACAAATCCCGAATCCCGGATCAGCTCCTTCCCTCCAGCCGAAAGGGAGGAAACACGGACCGTAAGGGCCGTATGGGCGCGGATGGGGTTCCGGGTCCCCAGGGCCATGCGGATGGGAGGATCCTCCCGGGGGCGGTCCTTTTTTTCCAGCCTGTCGATGCGATCCTGCAGTGTCTTCGCCCCCTTGCTCTGCTTCAGGACCGCGTTGGTGTATTCCCGGGTATGGAGCCGGGCTTCGCTGTTGCCCATGCGCTTGGGCGCTTTCCTGACCGAAGAGGCCCATTCCCTTTTTTGCTGCATCGCGCCTTCCAGGCGCTTTTTTTCGGCACGGTACTGTTCGTATTCAAACGTCTGGAATTCCCTCCTGCGCTTCTGCTCCTCACGCCAGGCGGAATAGGTCCCGGGGAAGACGCTGATCGTCCCGTCCTGAAGGTGCCAGATGATCCGGCAGTTTTCCTCCAGCAGCGCCCGGTCGTGGGATACCAGCACCAACGCTCCCGGGAAGGACTTCAGTTCCTTCCGAAGCATCCGCGCCCCTTCCCGGTCCAGGTCGGTGGTGGGCTCGTCGGCAAACAGAAGCGGCGTCGCCTGCGACAGGGCCATGGCCACCCGCCTGCGGGTCTCCTCGCCCCCGGACAGGCCCTCCCGGTCCTCCTCCGTCCGGAACACGGCCCGCATGGCCGCGTTCCCGTTTTCCTCCGCGCTGCCCGACTGATGGATGAAAGCCGTGCCGCAAAGGCGGCGGACGCTGCCGCTGTCCGGTTCCTCCTCCCCCGCAAGGATCTTCAATAGCGTGGATTTGCCTGCGCCGTTTTCGCCGATCAGGCCGATGCGGTCACCCGCAAATATCTCCAGGCGGGGGATGTCAAGCACCGTCCTCAGGCCGTATACGCGCCTGATCCCGGCCGCCGACAGCAAAAGCCTCCCGCCCCCTGTGTCCGTATGGTTTGTCTTGATCGAAGGCATAAAAAAATCAACTCCTTCCCACCGTGAAGGAGCCGTGACCGAACGCCGCCGGGACCTGGATACGCACAGGGCAATAAGCCCGCGTACCCGGGTGATGGAGCCTGACACAGCTTCTTTACGGCGGCACAAATACGCCTGCCTGACGGCAGGGATCCGATGCGGCCGAAAATCAGCTGTGTTTCTTCATCGTCTCCCGGAGACCTTCCTTTCCCTGTTTTCGTTGTTATCCTACCACAAAGCCCCTGCCCGGTCAAGTCTTCCTTTTTCTTCTTCACGTCGCGGACCTTTTTTGCGTTTTTTTTGCGCCGCCATCGGGGTCTTTTCACATTCTCGTTCCCCGCGACCTTTCTTTTTGCGCCGCCATCGAGGTCTTTCCCCGGGCTTGTTCCCCGCGTACCAGCAATTTTGTGCACCGCCCTTCTTTTTACGCCGCCCTTGGGGTCTTTTTCCGTTTCCCGTCCCCCCGCGTCCTTTCCTTTGCGCCGCCATCGGGGTCTTTTTCCATTTCTCCTCCCCCCGCGTCCCAGACAGGCAGACACCGCCGTTTGTCGGCAGCAGGCCGTTCGCCGGATCGGGGTGCAGGGGAGAAAACCTCAGCCGCGGGGTTAGGGGCCGCGCAGGCCCCAAACGCCCCGGACCGGCGTTCTTCCCAGAGAAACGACCCTTTGCGCTTGTTCCGCGGGCAAAAAAAGAATCGAAAATCGGCGCAAAAAATCCCGTGATCCTCCTGCCATCCCTCCGGGGCGCGCGTATCAAACCATGGAAACGCCATCGCGCTTCCCAATGAATAAAAAAACGATCGGAGGATCTAAGATATGAGCACTTACGAAAACAAAAACAAGGTCGGTCATCCCGTTCTCGGCATTGTCCTGGCGATCCTGGGCATCGGCATCGCGGTCCTGTTCACCCTTCTCTTCGGCGTCATCGCAGGCGCCGCGGCAACCATCCTCGGCGTCGTCGCCATCCTTCTGGGCATGGGCGCCCGCAAGGGCGGACGCGGCATCGGCGCCATCGTGACCGGCGGCATCGCCATCGCCGCCGCCATCGCCATGATGTTCACCACCGTCACCGCCATGAACATGATGCACAAGGCCGCCCTGGAGACCGGCAAGGCTCCCGTCTTCGCCGAGTGCTTCGAGAATCCCTACATGGGTCTTTCCTCTGTTTACTTCAAGGTCGCCGGGGACGAAGCCAAAATGAAGGCCCTGACGGACGAACTGCAGACGCTGAAGGACTACACCGCCCAGAACGGCGCCGTCACCGTCAGCGTTTCCGCCACCGCCACCGAGACCAAGGCCCTGTGATGTACCCCGCACCGATAATATAATAGTTCAAACATCTCCCGCCCCGGCACTGCCGCGAGGCGGGAGTTTTGTTATGCAGCGGAACAGGAAAAATGTATCCCGTGATCAATATACGCTTTCCCGCCTCCGAAAAGACAGACTACGGCAGCCGGCTGGAGGCCGATATAATTGAACTGTCAGAAGGAAATCGCGGCAAACCGGAGAAAAAACCGGCCGCCCGGGTTTCCCTGAAAATAAGAAGGAGAGAAAGGAGTAAATAATTATGGAACACTTCTTATATGCCGGTTCTTGTTTTGTGGGAAAAGGCAAACCGGTCGGCGTGATCAACTCCGACGGTCTCGTGTATCGCGGCGGAACGTCATTGTTGGGGGAAAAGAAACTTATCGGGAAAAGCCGCAATGGAATTGTCTACAGAGAACACGGGGGGTTCTTTTCCTCTTATACAGAGATCGGGAGTTACAGCGGCGGAGTGATCTATCAGCTGAAAACGCCCGGCGGCTGGGAAAAGATCGAAGTCGGCAGATATGACAACGGCACTGTTTATCAGGTGACAGGAGGTTGGGGATCAAAGAAGGAGATCGGTCAATATGACGGTGATCCGGCAGGCGCGGCTGCTTTGCTGCTTCTGTATGATCTGCTGGTATGAAATACTGTGATACTTTCGGACCAATGACGCAGAGGAAAGGAGAAACATGTTATGAACAGACTATTTACCGGAACGAACGCATTCAATTATAAGCAGGTCGGATGCATGAATGATTATGGCACAGAGGTCTATCGGGGACAGAGCACTCTGGGCGGAACGCTGATCGGAACGATCGATCCCCCTTATGTGTTTCGCGTCAATGGTCGTGATAAAGTAAAGATCGGCAGATACGGCCAGGAAAAAGTATATCGCCTGAGCAACGGCAGAGAGGAACTCATAGGAAGCTATGACAGCAGGCAGAATGTATACAAAGGCAGCGGGGCAAATCGTCAGCAGATCGGCTATTTTGAAGGAGGAGCGGCAGGGGCTGCGGTTCTGCTTCTTCTTTTCTGAAATCATTTATCGTAACTGTTCAGTCGTTTCCTCATGGAACGGCTGAACAGTTTCGAGAAATATATGGATCTATGTACTCAAACTATCCTGAACGAGCATATTACAAAGGAGGATTCCGACATGTGGGAAAAAATCAAGGACTTATATGAACGCTTTGCAGGCGGCCCTCGGCATACGTTTTTTTATCACACACTTCCTGTCGGCTATATTGGGATACTTTTTTCCTTTATTTTTTCCACGTTTATTATCTCCATACCAGACGGAAGAAATATGTCAACTGGTAATAAAATCCTCGTTTATATATTTATTGCAGTTATTTGTTTTGCCGTCGGCGCCGCACTTGGGTGTTTGATTGATCTATTTACCTTCCGCAGAGAGGAAAAGGCACCGGTTACCGGATGGCAAACCGTTGAATTTAACAAAGAGACCCAAACCATAGAGCCCCTAAAATATTTTATATGTAAGCGTTGCGGTCATTACGTTCTTTGGGACGAAATGTGCTATGTCAAAGAAATCCATGGTGATTTTCCCGGCCGTCATGGACGATGCAGCATATGCGGTAATCCATACGACTATAAAGAAATTTCCAGAGACGAATATTTTAAATATTTAGACCTCTTTATCTAAGCGGATCATTGAAATTGAATTCTTTTCTTAATGGTTGATCGAGTGTGGAAAACCATTTAGGCGACACCGTATAATTCACATACTGACGAATCCGCTCGGTTCAGCACCGATAGAAGAAGGGCTGCCGCCCTTCTTTTTTGCGCCGTTTTTTTTTACGCCGCCATCGGGGTCTTTCCCCAGGCTTGTTCCACGCGTACCAGCAATTTTGTGCACCGCCCTTCTTTTTGCGCCGTCCTTGGAATCTTTCCCTGGTCTTGTCCCCCGCGTCCCGGACAGGCGGACACTGCCGTTTGTCGGCGGCATGCCGTTCGCCGGACCGGGGTGCAGGGGTGATAACCTCTGCCGCGGGGTTTGGAGCCGCGCAGGCCCCAACCGCCCCGGAACGGCGTTCATCCCAGAGGAACGGCCCTTTGCGCTTGTTCCGCGGGCAAAAAAAGAAGCGAAAATCGGCGCAAAAAATCCCACGATCCGCCTGCCATCCCTCCGGGGCGCGCGTATCAAACCATGGAAACGCCATCGCGCTTCCCAATGAAAAAAAAAACAATCGGAGGATCTAAGATATGAGCACTTACGAAAACAAAAACAAGGTCGGTCATCCCGTTCTCGGTATTGTCCTGGCGGTCCTAGGCATCGGCATCGCGGTCCTGTTCCCCCTTCTCTTCGGCGTCAGTGCAGGCGCCGCAGCCACCATCCTCGGCATCGCCGCCATCCTTCTGGGCGTGGGCGCCCGCAAGGGCGGACGC
>JAFWWK010000240.1 GCA_017523615.1 Clostridia bacterium | reverse complement strand
TGATCGAGATATTCCATTCATTCAACATGCGGTCCCGCGTTTCGTCCCTGTTCAGCCTCAAAAAGCAGAACCTGTGGCTGTGGGGCACCCTGGCGTTTTCGCTGCTGGTGACGGCCGCCGTTATCTTTATTCCCTTCCTGAGGGACGCGTTCTCCTTCCAGGCCATCAGCCCGAAGGAATACCTGACCGCCATGGGACTGGCCCTTTCGGTGATCCCCATCGTGGAGATCGAAAAAGCCGTTCGCAGGGCCACACTGCGTGGAAAGAAGAAAAAAGATGCGTTGGGAAAATCCCGGTGACATGAAGTGCCAGGCGAAGGTCAGAAGAGATAAGGCAGGAAAGCCGGCCCGGGGCCGCTGAAGCAGCTCCGTTCCGCCGCCTGATCTACTTCCGGCTGCCACAAGGCTGCTGTGTTCACATCCCGGCAGAGCGGCGTTTTAACCGCCGCTTTGCCGGGATGACTTTATATCAGGTTTTCTATTTTTTTGGTTTTATTTTGATCGCAAATATGTTAGAATTAAACATCGATCGTCAGTCTGTCACGATGTAGGCCTGTCAGTTTTTTAAATAAAGGAGCGAGTAAAATTGGATATGCTCGATGTCTGTTCTTTTCTCCGGCTGGATAATGAGCAGGAAACGAAGATCGGTTTTATTGGAGAAGGGAATATCTGGATCAACAACACGTATGGCGAAGGGGAGATCATGCTGGCACGCCGGATCATCCACGACGCGATCATACGGACATATCCGGGACAGCTTTCCATACTTGGCTATGACGCCGATCTGTCCGGCCTGTTTGCTCCGTTTTCAAGGCTGTCCACGGGGGAAAACAAGGTGATCCGCCTGATACCGGATATGCAGGGATTCCAGAGCGAAATGAAAAATCTGGAACAGCAGATCACGGCAGTTCAGAATGTGATCCAGGGAAGAGCAAACACGCTGACTGAGTTTCGCAAACAGATCAACAGTCCCGTGGAAGGGTACAGGCTGATCGTGCTGGTAACAGACCTGGGAATGGTGGATGCGGAGACGCTGGGACGCCTTTCACTTTTGATGCGGACCGGGCCGAAGTGCGGTATCTCCTTCCTGATCCTGTCAACGACCTGTATCAGCCGTTCGCTGGGCAACGGCAGGGAGATAGAACTGAAGGTATCGTCTATCGCTCCGGACATCACCGTTTTGGAGCCGGGCAGCGGCTTTGTGACCGCCGCGGGAAAGAAAATAACCTATAGACCTGCCGGGGCTGAGGAGATCATCGCCGTATGCGCTGAATACATGAAACAGGTCCGGAGCATGCCGATGCCGGCGGTCCCTTTCCGGGATATTCAGGACACGGAAAGGATCTGGACGGAGGATTCCACATACGGGATCACGTTTTCCGCGGGGAAATACGGCATGGAGAATATGGAGATCACCATCGGGGACGAGATCAACCAGCGGCATAACGCAGTCATAACCGGAGCTGTGGGCCAGGGAAAATCCAACCTGATCTCGGTCATCATCCACAGTATGTGCGTGCGCTATTCGCCGGATGAACTGGAGCTTTATCTGCTGGACTTCAAGGAGGGCGTCACGTTCAAGGTGTTTTCCGACATCGGGCATGTGGAGTTTCTTCCCCATGCCAGGGTGCTTGGGCTGGAGTGCGACGTGAGCTTCGGGCTTGCGGTGATGGACTCCCTGCACAGGACATACCAGACCAGGATGCGCATCCTGAAGGATCATAACGTGAAGGGTATCCGGGATCTCAGGGAGCAGTACCCGGAGGAACGGATGCCGCGGATCGTGGTGATCATTGACGAGTTCCAGATGATGTTCGGTGATGAACCGAATGAGGCGCAGATGATCGCCGACGATCTGGAAAGATCCGTACGGCTTTTTAGAGCTGCCGGTATCCATTTTATCCTGGCTTCACAGGCACTGACCGTCAACAGGGCGCTGGCAGGCAAAGCCGACAGCCTTTTCAGTCAGGTGCCGATCCGGATCGCGCTTAAGAATTCCAAATCGGAATCGCAGCAGGTCCTCGCGGAAAACAATTCCGCAGCTGCCTTCCTGCGGCCGAGGGAAGCGATCGTAAACCTGGATTACGGTGAGATCAGCCAGAACAGGAAAATGATCGCAGCTTTTGCGGATGAGGCGGTACTTGCGCCTGTTCGCCGGGAAATGTGGAAGAAAGCGAAAGATCGCCGCAAGCCCCCCTATGTGTTTGAGAGTGATCGCCGGATGACTGTCTCCGACGCGGCAGATACATTGACGGAACTTCGGAAGCATGTGATAACGCCCATGGCAGTGATCGGGAGCAGGATCTCCATCGACGGGGAAAAAGTGGTCCTGCCCATGGGAGATCATGCCGGACGCAACATTGCCGTTTTCGGCTCGCCGGACAGGGAATGCGACCAGGCTGCCGGGATCCTGCAGAGCGCCGCGGTCTCCCTGGCGCTGCAGCATCCCGATGGGAATGCCAGGTTCCTCTTCTGCGATTTCCGGTATGCCGGTGAGGACTACGGGGACCGTTTTCCCCTGTTCAGGAAGCTGATGGACTGCCTGGGCTTCAGGATAGAGGATATTCCTTGCGAGATGTTTGAGCGGAAGGTGAGGGGCCTGCCGGAGGAGGCGAAGCCCGGCGAGGCGGTGTATCTGTTCGCTGCGGCGCTGGACCGGTGGGAATATGAAAAGGATCCCTACACCCAGGCTTCTGTACTGAAGGAGTTTGCGGAAAAGGGGCCGGCAGTTAACATGCACCTGATCGGATGGTGGAACAAGGTCTCAGCCTTCTCAGCACAGATCGCGCCCTTCGGCAAGTCGGATGCGTTTGATTCAAGGGTGTTCCTGCGGCTGGACGAAGGGTCGGTGCAGACGATGACAAGTCCGTTCGTACGCTGGAATTCCCAGCGCAACAGGGCCCTGATCAGCGACAGGATCGAGTTTTCAGAGGAGATAACATTCATACCGTATTCACCGGTCACTGCGGAGGATATCAGCGTGATCGGCAAGATCATGCGGCAATAAAGGAGGAGAACAAAATGTCGATGGTCCAGCAAATGATCTCTGCGATCGTCAACGCACAGAGGCAGATCGACGATCAGATAATGAAGCTGAGGAGCTACCTGTCGGAGATCGAAAAGACTTCGGCCCGCGTGCACAACGCGCTGGAAGGCAGTACCCTGGACTATGAATCCAGGATGCAGGCGCAGCTGGCGCGGACAAGGCAGCAGGTGGAGGAATCGATCGGCCGGCTGCAGGACGCGAAGGAAAAGCTGCAGCGTGTCAGAATGATCTGAGGAGGGTCGAAAAGATGAATATTGAAGAAATAAGAAAGGAAACCTTTTCCATCAAAGAGACGTCGGACGAACTGGCCCGGATGGTCGGGGCAGCGAACAGCAGCATAGCCGCACAGTCGGCGGCGATCGCCTCGCTGGTCCAGGGAAGCTGCAGCGGGCAGGAAGCGGTGATGTCCCTGTCCGCGGCGGTACGGTCTCTTGCAAACGCTGCCAACGAAATGAGACAGCTGAGCAGGATCTGCGACGAATGCATACAAAACCTTGGGAAATAAATTACAGACATGGCTGAAAGGGGACGGGCAGAATGAACGGGAAACCGGTGACCGACTTCTATAAGGAACTGGACCTTGACAGGAACAAGGACGTCTCCGGGATCCTGGAGGAACTGAAGCAGCGGGAACAGACATGGCTCCGTCGTGAGATCCGGCAGCCGGAGGAGGCCCAGCGGAAGCTTGCATTGATCAGGGAAGCAGGGGATATATTCGTTTCGGAAGATTCCAGGCAGCGGTATGATCGGGAGCTTCTTTATGAGGATGGACCGGAAGAACACGGGGACCTTCACGCAGTTTCCGAGTTCGAAAAATGGATCCGCCGTGCTGAAGAATACCTGGAAAATGAAGATTATTCCCTTTGTGAAACGGCGATCGGCAACGCGCGGAAACATATCCGTACAGAGGAAGAGGAAGCGGGGACGGAACACCTTGACGCCGTGCGGAACATAAGGTATGCACAGGCGCTGCTCCGGGAACGATCGTACGGAAGCGGGAATGAACTGACAAGCCTGATCCGGAGCGCACGGAATGCGATAAACAGAGCGATCGCGCTCAGGCCGAACAGGCTGGAATACTACAGGACTTTCGCGACGGCCTGTGACCTGGCAGCCATGGCCTGCGGTGAGAGCGGCGGCATGCCGCTGACGAAAGAGCATTACTGCAGAGAAAAGAGAAAAACGCTTGCGCGTGCCGCCGAAGCGGGAAAGGGAAGCGGCAGCCCTGACCTGATCGCCCTTTACCTGATCCTGGCATCTTCTTACGTGGATGATATTCCCGCTGACATTGATGCTGCTGAAAAATATGCGAAGGAAGCCATCCGTCTCGGAGACCGATCCGGAAAAGGGGAACGGATCATTGAAAAGTGCGATCAGCCGAGGGAAACTACAAGGGAGGAGTTATACGCCTACATTAGTAAAGAGGACCATGACTGTGAAGAGGAGATCCGCCAGCTGACCGCGCAGATCCTTGACAAGTACAAGGACAGCCTGGGAGAGGACAGCGGATGGAATCTGAAGAATACAAGGGAAGTGTCCAGAACAAGCGATCAGTACAATCAGGATACGACCTACAGCGTGGATTTCTGGTACTATCTGGACGCCAAGGGACGGTTTGTTTTTATCAGGAGATCATGCCATGAACGGGAGTACGGTGCCCCGGATCATTATTTTTGTCAGAGTGAGGAAGAGACGGATGAATCCATTATCGGTCAGTCAAAGACATCCCCGTCCTTTCAGGAATTTATGTCCGAATTCGATTTTTACGCTTATTTCGGATACGATCTCCAGAACGAAAAAAAACACTATCATACAGATTCAACGTGGTATCTGCTGAAAGAATCAACATGGCATTTACAGCATATTCCCAGCGGGGAACACATAGATTTCGTGATCAGAAGATTATACAGACATAAAGGGGAAGGCCTTAGGAAAGCACTGGAAAAGATCCTGTCGGGAAAGGGGAAGATCATAGATATACCGACAAAAGCCCGGGAGGCAAAGCTGCAGAAGGAGAGAGAAGAAAAGAAACGGCGGGAAAAAGAGGAGAGGCTCCGGCAGCAGAAGGAGAGAGAAGAAAAGAAACGACAGGAAGAAGAGGAGAGGCTCCGGAAGCAGAAGGAGCAGGAAGAAAAACAACGGAAGTTCATCACTGAAGAACGCGAAGCATTTGTCAGGAACAGAGTGTTGTTCCAGGCTGCTTCGATGAAAGAATCCCCGTATAAAATCGCATTTACGCTGGCGTTCCCGAATTCTTCGGCATATTTCATGACTGTCGAAGCTAGAGCTGACTACAGTAGGGGAAGGAAGATCCCAATCACAAAATACGGGGCGGAGGGCGCTTGGACAGATGTTTTCTTCGTCCATGGACAACTGTATGCAATTGCGAACGGGAAGGTGTGGATCCCCCGGGGCAATGCGGAGGAGGCGATGTCTTCCCTTAAGATCCCGTGCAGCGGCATCCGGAAGATCCGGGTCAGTGATGATTTTGGGCGAAAGTACCAGGTCACACTTTTCCTTGACGGCGTCCTGTATATCAATGACCGGAAATACAGTGAAGGACCGGGACGGGAATATGTCGATTTTTCGATGCCGCCTGAGTATCCGCACCACGTGGCTGCGCTGCGCAGAGACGGGACCGTCAGATCCTGGTTTCTTAAAGACGGACGTGATGCGGATTACGGCGAATGCGACACCAAAGATTGGAGGGGGATCAGGAAAGTCCTCTGCGTGGAAAAAGGGACGTACGGACTGACAGATGACGGAAGGGTCTTGTATACAGGGAAAACAGATAAAAATTCTGTCGTGACGGCGTGGACGCATCTCGTCGATCTTGCGGGTTCAAGCAGCTTAAAGATCGTCGGCCTGACAGATCAGGGGAAGCTGCTTGTGAGCTATGGTTTATCCGACAGTATCAAAGCATGGGAAAACATTATTGCTGTCGCAGCCGCAGAGGACTGGGTCGTCGGGCTCCGGCCGGATGGGACAGTCATCATATATGATGGCAGGTACCTGCAGGACCGACAGATCCGTTTTGTGAAAGAAGATATGCTGCACCAAGCCGGAGACCATTTAGCGGTTCCGGATGTGCACAGCCGGATGATAGACCTAGATTATATATCAAAGGAAAAAGAGGAGAAGAAACGGCAGGAAGAAGAGGAGAGGCTCCGGCAGCAGAAGGAGAGAGAAGAAAATAAACGGCGGGAAGAGGAGGAGAGGCTCCGGCAGCAGAAGGAGAGAGAAGAAAATAAACGGCGGGAAGAGGAGGAGAGGCTCCGGCAGCAGAAGGAGAGAGAAGAAAAGAAACAGCGGGAAGAAGAGGAGAGGCTCCGGAAGAAGAAGGAGCAGGAGGAGGGACAAAGAAGGTTTATCGCCGGGGAGCGGGAAGCACTGGCCAGGAACGGAGTGCTGTTCCAGGCTGCCATGATGGATGAACCGCCAAATGAAATCGCATTTACACTGGCGTTCCCGGATCTTGCGGCATATGTCATGACCGTCGGGAGGTATTCCGATTACAGTACGGGCAGGAAGATCCCGATCACAGGATACGCGGCGGAAGGAGCATGGACAGATGTTTTCTGTGTCAGGAGCAGATTGTATGCGGTTGTGGACGGAAGGGTGCGGATGCTCCGGGGGCATAAGGAGGAAGCAATGCATTTTCTTCGGATCCCGTGCGGCAGCATCCGGAAGATCCGTGTTTCCGGTTCTCAAGGAGAGTATCAGGTCACGCTTTCTCTCGACGGCGTCCTGTATGTCAATGACCGGAAATACAGTGAAGGACCGGGACGGGAATATGTCGATTTTTCGATGCCGCCTGAGCATCCGCACCACGTGGCGGCGCTGCGCAGAGACGGGACCGTCAGATCCTGGTTTCTTGACGACGGACATGAGGATTACGGCGAGTGCGACACCGATGATTGGAGGGGGATCAGGAAAGTCCTCTGCGTGGAAAACGGGACGTACGGCCTGACAGATGAGGGAAGGGTCTTGTATACAGGGAAAACAGATAAAAAATGCGACGCGGCGGCGTGGACGCATCTCGTCGATCTTGCGGGTTCAAGCAGCTATCAGATCATCGGCCTGACAGACGGGGGGAAACCGCTTGTGACCTATGGTTTTTCCAGCAGTATCAAAGCATGGGAGAACATTATTGCTGTCGCAGCCGCAGGGGACTGGGTCGTCGGGCTCCGGCCGGATGGGACGGTCATCATAAATGACAGCCGGCATCTGCGGGACCGACAGGTCCGTTTTGCAGAGGAAGATATGCTGCACCATGCCGGGGACCATTTCCCGGTTCCGGATGGGCTCAGTCGGATGTTGGACCTTAGTTACATATCGGAGGAAAAAGAAGAAGAGAAGCAGCGTCAGGAAAAGGAAAAAGAGGAGAAGAGACGCCAGGAAGAAGATAAAAAGCAGCGGCAGGAGGATCTGTATCATCTGAAAATACCGGACGCAGGAGCCGTAACGCAAGGCGGACACTGCAGCAGGGAGGACCTGGTAGTGAAGCGGCAGAAAATGGGGATCTGTATCTTCTGCGGATCATCGCAGGTCAGCAAAAGCCTGCTCTCAGGATACAAGTGCAGCATGTGCGGCCAAAGGTGGAAATGGAAGAGGTAAAACAACCTGCGCCCTTTGCATAGTTACTATCCGTTTCGCGGTCAATCAGGGATCCGGTAATACAAACCAAACGTACTCCGGCCGGCAGACAGGAGATCTGCCGAAAATGCCGGAGTACGTTTCGGTTTTTGATGAACCAGGCTGTCCGTATGTAAAAAGATTTCCATCAAGCGCGGGGGAGAAAGGATGCGCCTCAAAGTCCTGAAACGGATGCGAAAAGTATTGACCCTTTAAACAGCGACGCCTGCCCTCTGAGCCTGAACGGCCACATGGGCGTAGGCCCGGCTGTATTCGTCAAAGGTCTGCATATGCTCAAGCAGCACAGGGGCATCGGCGGGCAGATAGCGGTCGATGATCCCAAGAACCGCGGCAAAGTCAAGGCAGCCCTCGCCGGGGCTGCATTCCTCAAGGACGGCGGTGAGCCTGGTGGGGTGCATGCGGGAATCCTTCAGGTGGGTGCTTTTGATATAGGGGGCCAGGGCGCGGAAGCATTCCTCAATGAATCCTTCGGCGTCCAGAAAGCGTCGGGGACAGTTGATCATGTTCACAAAATCCATGTGCGCGCCGAACTGCCTGCGGTCCACGTCCCGGATCAGCTGAAGGTAAGCCTCCGGGCTGTCAGGCACCATCCAGGGCATTGGCTCGATGCAGTAAAAGGCCCGATCCGGTTTGACGCTGTCGATGATCTTCCTGATACTGTCAATGATCTTTTCGTAGGTTTCGGGGGTAAAGTTGCTCCGGTCCGCGGCGTCCCATCCGGCGGCGCTTTGGGTGCCCACGATGTTGACGCAGCAGGGAATGCCCCATTCGTCGGCCAGGGCCAGCTGGCCCTTGGCATATTCCATGGCCGCGGCGGCGGATGCGGGATCGGGGTCGAACAGGTTTTTCCATACCCCGACCTCGGCGATCACGGCGTCCTGCCGCCGGGCGGCGGCGGCGAAAGCCGCGGCTTCCTCCCGAGGGGTGCGGCAGTTGAAGGGAGCGGTGACTGCCCTGAAGTGCGACGCTTTAAGAAGCTGTTCCCATTCGACGGGTCCCGAGTACATTCCCGCGACGGTCCCTCCCAAACGCATGGCATACGCCTCCTGTATTGTACTTTTCCGCGGCGCGGCGGCGCCGACGAGGATATTTTAATCCATGGAGCGGACTCTAAGTCAACAGAACGGCGGAAAAACAATCCGTCGGCTTGACATGGCGCGGTGCGGAGATTAAACTTTGTCCGACCGGTGTCCGACGCCGGGATATGAATGAAAACGGACCGGAAGGCCCGCGCACAGGAGGGTTCGTCAAATGAAACGCGTACTGACCATCCAGGATATTTCATGCCTGGGAAAATGCTCCCTGACCATCGCATTGCCGGTGATCTCGGCGCTGGGATCCGAAACGGTGATCCTGCCCACGGCGCTCCTTTCGACCCATACGATGTTCAAAAACTTTACCTGCAAGGACCTTTCCGACCAGATCGATCCCATCGCGGCCCACTGGAAGAGCGAGGGCGTTGCCTTCGACGCCATCTATACCGGGTACTTGGGGAGCATCGGGCAGATCGACCAGGTCCGCAGGCTGTTTGACATGTTCCGGGGCAGGGACACCCTGATCGTCGTCGACCCTGTCATGGCTGACAACGGAAAGCTGTATCCGGCTTTTGATATGGATTATGTCAAAAAGAACGCCGAGCTTTGCGCAGGGGCCGACATCATTGTGCCCAATATCACCGAGGCCGCCCTGATGACGGGGATGGAATACCGGGAGGAATACGACGTCGGTTATATCAAGGAGCTCCTTGCCGGCCTGGATTCCCTGGGGGCGAAGGTCAGCGTGCTGACGGGCGTGTCCATGGAAAAGGGGCAGACCGGCGTGATGGGGTACGACCGCGCGAGCGGGGAATACTACATATACCAGAACCGGCGGATCGACGCGTCCTATCACGGTACCGGGGACCTGTTCTCCAGCACGTGCGTTGGGGAAATGATGAAGGGGCGCAACTGGCGCGACGCGATGCGCATCGCCGCCGATTACACCGCCCACACCATCGAGGTGACTTTGAAGGATGGGGACAAGCCCTGGTACGGGGTCGATTTCGAGGCCACGCTGCCGGACCTGATGGCGATGGAGTGAACGCGGAGGAGAAGGAGATCCCGGGAACGGAAAGGAAGTGCCTATGCCCGTTTTATCCGAGAGCAAAATCGGCTGAAGGGGTATGATTATTCATCGGACGGGGAGTATTTTGTGACTGTATGCCTGCGGACAAAGCCTGTATTCTTGGGCGGATCACACCGGGCAACGGTGAAATGCTGCTTTCCGAAACCGGTAAAATAATGTCGTTGGCGCTGGAACGTATACCGGAAGTGTTTCAGGACGTATTGTTCCCCTCATGTGTCATCATGCCCGAGCACCTGCATATTTATGACCGCGTCTGCGAAAATATCGAAAACAACCCGGCCGTCTGGGCGGGCGATGGATATTTCCCAACATATGCGGATGAATTATTCTTACTATATGTATCCGGTTGACAAGTCTTCGCATCGGATGTATAATTTTTCGGAATTCTGTTTTGCGACAGATGACCGCGGCTCATCCCCGATCAGCGCCGCGGTGCCTGAGGATCTCTTCCGAAACCGTTATCTGCTCCGGCCGTCCCCGGACGAACGGAGTCTGTATAAAAAAATTGAAATGAGGCAACAAGAATGAAGGGAAACGTTCTCGTCGGTCAGTCCGGCGGCCCCACGGCCGTCATCAACTCCAGCCTCGCTGGCGTGTTCAAAACCGCCATGGAGCGCGGCTTCAACAAGGTCTACGGTATGCGCTACGGCATCCAGGGCTTCATGGATGAGCAGTATGTCGACCTGTCCGAGTATATCAAAAACGAGCTGGACCTGGAGCTGCTCAAGCGCACTCCTTCCGCTTTCCTGGGTACCTGCCGCTACAAGCTGCCGGAGATCCACGAGGACAAGGCCGTTTACGAGCGTATTTTCGAGCTGCTGGACAAGCTGGACATCGAAGTGTTCATCTACATCGGC
>JAFWWK010000239.1 GCA_017523615.1 Clostridia bacterium | reverse complement strand
TTCAAAGTACTTCTTCATCTCTATCACCTCGCTTTATCTTTCGACATGACGGGTGATAAATCCTTTTGGTAATACTTTTGTAATATTTCGTAACAAATATGTCACAATATGAACAGACTCTTAATTCATGCGCGAGCCGTGCGAAATTTTGTTGGACAGGCGGGACGGGGCCCGCGGCGAAGGGGGCGCGGCCCCTTTATTGGGGACGTTAGGGAGACGATCTTTAAAAAGTTCTCTGCCTTCAGTTTTTGCCGCAGGCGCATTGATGCGGCTGGACCACGATGGTCCCCAGGGCTTCGGCGAGGCGTTCGGCGTCGTCCTCGGTGTTTTCCGGGCCGAAGGAAACGCGGATGGTTCCCTTCGCGTATTTTTCGGGGAGACCCTGGGCACGGATGACGTGGCTGATCTCGGTGGACATGGAATTGCAGGCGGCTCCTGTGGAAACCTGAAATCCCATCAGGTCCAGCCGGTGGAGGATCATTTCACCGTCGGCGTCCCGGAAGCTGATATTGAGTAGACCCGGAAGATGCTTGTCGTCGCTGTTGATAACGAACTCCAGGCCGCGGCGCAGCAGGCGGTCGATCAGGAGGCCGCGGAGGTGCTCCTTATGGAACATCTCCTCCGCCATGGCATCGGTGCGCTTTTTGAGGGTAGCGGCCATGCCGATAATGGCGGCGGTGTTTTCGGTGCCGGAGCGCAGGCCCATTTCCTGTCCGCCTCCCTCAAGCAGCGGGGGAAGATGGGTGCCGCGGCGGATATACAGGAAGCCAGTGCCCCGGGGACCTCCAAATTTGTGGGCCGAAGAGGTCAAAAGATCCGCAGGGATGATATTCATGTTCAGGGGGATATGTCCGACGGCCTGGACGGCGTCCGTGTGGAAGAGGGCGCCCGCCGCGTGGGCGATCTCCGCCAGTTCGCACACCGGCTGCAGGGTGCCGGTCTCATTGTTCGCGGTCATCACCGAAACGAGCAGCGTTCTTGTTTTCAGCGCCTGTTTCAAGGCATCGGGGGAAAGGACGCCCTTGCGGTTCACCGGCAGGCAAACGGATTCAAAGCCCAGGGCCTTCAGGGATTCGCAGGGCAGGAGCACGGCATGGTGCTCCGTGGCCTGGGTCACGATCCTCCGGGGAAATGGTCCCGTCATGGCGGAAAGCGCCGCGCCTTTGACGGCCCAGTTGTCGCCTTCGGTGCCGCCGGAGGTGAACACGATCTCTTCCGGAACCGCGCCTATGCAGGAGGCGACAGTCTCGCGGGCTTCCTTTATGGCTTTCCGCGCGTCACGGGCGGGGGTATAGAGGGAGGAGGGGTTAAAAAAGTTTTCGTTCAGGAAGGGCCTCACGGCTTCAAGCGCTTCCGGGCACAGGGGGGACGTGGCGGCGTGATCAAGGTAAATCATATCAGGGACCCCTATCGTACTTTCATATGGCTGCCGAAATGGACAGCGGGATCATTATACCCCAAGTCGGCGGGCGGGGAAATAGAAAAACAGGCAAATGAGGTAGAAATCCGCAGGTTTTTTCAAAAAGAATCCTTGCCTTTTCTCGGGGTTTATGGTATATTCCTTTCCAATAAGGCTTTGACGGAAAGAAGTACGCCTGCGGACGCCTTAAGAGAGCAGCCGGTCGATGCGAGGCTGTGGGAAAGCAGGCCGAATACATTCCCGAGCTTCCTCCCGAACGGCATGTCTCAGTAGGGTCGGACGGGCTGCCCGTTACAGCGGTCTTGAGGGGTATCCGGTGCACAGGATATCCGAACAAGAGGTGGTACCGCGATCGATCGCCCTCTGTTTCCGTGGAAACAGAGGGCGTTTTCTTCGGATCACCGGATTGCTGATAAGAAAGGATGTGGAAAAAGTGCAGATCTACGAAGAACTCCAGGCTCGCGGACTTATTGCCCAGGTGACGGATGAACAGGAGATCCGTGAACTGATCAACAACGGAGGCGCGCGGTTCTATATCGGATTCGATCCCACCGCGGACTCGCTTCACGTGGGGCACTTTATGGCCCTGTGCCTGATGAAACGCCTGCAGATGGCGGGCAACAAGCCGGTAGTCCTTCTGGGCGGCGGCACCGGCATGGTGGGCGACCCCTCCGGGCGCACCGACATGCGGCCGATGATGACCCAGGAGATCATCCGGCACAACTGCGATTGCTTCAAAAAGCAGATGGAACGATTCATTGAATTCGGCGAGGACAAGGCTGTCATCGTCAACAACGGGGACTGGCTCCTGGACCTGAAATATGTGGACCTGCTGCGGGAGGTTGGCGCATGCTTCTCCGTCAACAACATGCTGCGCGCCGAATGCTACAAGCAGCGGATGGAAAGGGGCCTGAGCTTCTTTGAATTCAATTACATGATCATGCAGGCCTATGATTTCCTGCACCTGCACAGGGTGTACGGCTGCAATATGCAGTTCGGCGGCGATGACCAGTGGAGCAACATGCTGGCGGGCACCGAGCTGATCCGCCGCAAGGGCGAGGGCGACGCCTACGCCATGACCATCACCCTGCTGCTCAACAGCGAGGGCAAAAAGATGGGCAAGACCGCAAAAGGCGCGGTGTGGCTGGATCCCGACAAGACTTCCCCCTTCGAGTTTTACCAGTACTGGCGCAACGTGGGCGACGAGGATGTGATGAAGTGCATCCGCATGCTCACCTTTGTGCCGCTGGAAGAGATCGAGGAAATGGAACGCTGGGACGCTTCCAGGATCAATGAAAAGAAGGAGATCCTGGCGATGGAGCTGACGACGCTGGTCCACGGCCGCGAGGAAGCGGAGAAGGCACGCCAGGCGGCCAAAGCGCTGTTCGGCGGAGAGGGCGACGACAGCAATATGCCTATGACGACCCTTGCGGCTGACGAAGTGCCGGAAGGCGGGTTCAATATCGTCGATCTGATGATGCGCTGCGGACTTGGTAAAAGCAAGGGCGAGATCCGCCGACTGATCGAACAGGGCGGCGTGACCCTTGAAGGCGAAAAGGTACCGGATATCGGATATATCGTGTCCGCGGATCGCCTGAAGGACGGCGTGAAGATCCGCAAGGGCAAGAAGATATATCATAAAGCCGTGATCGGCTGAACATGGTGCAGTGACGCGTCAAAGGCAGCACCGGGCAGGACCCGGGCTGCCGTTTTTTTCTGTGCCGCCGCGTTTGCCCTGAAAATAGGAAAATGGCGGATAGGCGCAAAAAGCCGAAAAAACGCATAATAAGGGGGACGCGATCCGCGTCTCCCGGGATAGGAAGGCTTTTTCAGTCGACCACGATGGTCTCATAGCCGTAAAGATGGGCGGAGCTGTTGGGAAGGACGATGGTTATCCAGGTGGCGCCTTTCGGGATATCCATGGTGTAGGTGTCCCGGTAATTGGGAACGGTGAATACCTGGGGCTTCCTGCCCTCGATGGTGAGGATCAGATCCGTCTCTTCGTCCACGTCGATATCGAATTTCAGCTGGCCCCTGCCGCTGGACAGCGCTTCGTTGAACAGGACGATATTCAGCGTCGTGCCCCTGCGCAGGACATTCCCGTCGACAATGCCGCCCATCATACTGTCCAGCCAGCGTTCACCGGGCGTGATTCGGATGGCTTTCAGCAGAGGGGTGCTGGCGATCACGGAGGCGGTGTCGGACAGCTGGATCTGATGGAAGGAGTTGGTGTCCATGACGATCAGGTCCGTATCCGGAGTCTTGTTTGCGGGAATGGCGCCGCGCTGGGTGTTGGGCACGAAGGGAACGTAATATCCGCCCTGGTGCATCATATTGTTGTAAAGGTCGTTGACGTAGCACATGGTGGTTTCATCACGGGAGCGGATGTCCAATTCGGTGTTGTAATATACCCAGGTGCTGTAAACATACAGGTAGGGATCGCCGTCAAGGACGCTGCTGATCCCATTTGTGGATTCCTCCATGATGGGCTGGATATAGGATCGCAGTGTGCCGTAGGTGAATTCCCCGGTAATGAATACGCATAGGGCCGCGGCGGCGCTTGCCCATTGCCGGAACTTTGTGCGGAAACGGCCGACGATCAAGACCGCTGTGAACAGGATGACGGCGACCGCAAGGAAGGCCATCAGGAAATTGGTTCCCCACACTTTGGTATTCAGCCAGGACACGGACAGTTCAAAAACCACGTTGTCGCTTTCCTGGATACTGCCCAGGACATCGAAAAAGGCCACCACGATCAGCATATACAGTGGGAACAGGAGATACAGGCTGAGGGATGGACGGGGCTTTTCCGGCGGGTTCTCAGCCTCGGCTGCCGGCAGGGGAGCTGCCTGCGGAAGGGCTTGCGCGGCGTCATCTGAAGAGGTCTCCATGCCGACCGCCGTTTCCGGCGCAGGGGGAGAAGGATGTTTTTTTGCCCGGCGAAGGGCTTTCCGTTCGGCGCGTTCTCGTTTTTCTTCGTCAGAGGCGTCGCGGGCGAAGGTCATGATAAGGAAGAGGGGGATGAATTCGGCGGTGTAACGAAGGTGGATCGCCAGGTCATTTTCCACCCGGTTGACAGTCCAGGCGGTCCCCATCAGCAGGACGAACACCGATGCCAGCATGACCAGCAGCGTCATCCTGTCCCGGCCGCCCATGTCCTTCATACGCATAATGGGTGTGATAAAAATGCCGCCCGCGCAGGCAAGGATGAAGCAGCAGGGGTACGTCCAGGCGGAGGTGAACAGGAAGGAGGGACTGAGGGCTTTGTCTTTCAGGGAAAGCTGGCTTTGGTATAAGCCAAAATACTGGTTCGGGTGATGGTTGAAGACCAGGGAAACAAAAAGGTAAAAGACCAGTGCGAAGGCCGCCATGGTCCCTGCTGCCGCCAGGGTGGCAAGGCACATCCGGCGGTCCTTCCTGGCAAGTCCGGCAACGAGGAGGAAAACCACCGCGACCGCGGAGTAGGCGATGATCCCGGGCTTGGTGCAGAAAACCGCCCCGGCCAGCAGGCCGAACCATACCATATGGATGATGTTTTTATCCTGCAGATAAACGTAAAAAAGATACATGGACAGGAAGAAAATCGGGTACAGGATGCACTCGCTCATGATCAGCTGTTCCAGGATGAAATCCGGCGCAAGCATGGATATAAAGGAAAGTACCAGGGCCTTTCGAGCGTCCCCACAGACGCGCCGTGCCAGCGCGTAGATCGGGAACAGGGCCAGGTTGAAAAGGAGAACGCAGATCAACTGGATGATGCGGTAAAAATCCGTCCCTTCAGGCAGCCAGTAGACGGGTGAAAGAAGTATGGAAAACAGCACGGAATTATAGTTGGCCGGCTGTCCCATAAAAGAGATCCTGCCATGGGCTCCCATGGAACGGGCCATGCTGTAATACAGGATCTCGTCGATCATGACGATCGGGTATCTGGATGTGGACAGGGCCATCAGGTACCTGAAAACGCAGAACACCGCATACATGATGAAGAGCGTGATCAGTGTCCTTTTTTGGGCCAAAAGCCTGTGAGTCAGCGTTTTTCTGCCGGATTCAGTCAATGGAAAGCTCCTCCATTCCGATGACGGTGTCTGTCGTCAAAAACATGACCATTTTAACAGCGGCGGGATAGGTTGTCAATCGGCGCTGAAGTTTCTGCATGTCGTATTCCTGACACAATTTTGACGGCAAAGGGGAATTTTTTTATGATATATGTATTATCAGGTACTTTGTTTTGCCCGGAATCCGTGATATAGTAAATTGTCCGAAAGGACAGGACGATGATAAAGGAAATGGGTAGCATGCAGTTCAAAACACCCCTGACCAGGAAAAAGCTGAGCGATCACCTCACCTATCACGGCTGGAAATATATTGTGCTGGTGGCCGGAGCCATCCTGGGATGGAACCTGATCTATGCCCAGACGGCCTACCGCGTGCCGCAGGAAAAAAGGATCGACGTGTATATCAAATGTGCCACCACCTCCCAGGCCGTGGCCGACGCTTTTCTGGAAAAAATATGGAAGGAGAGCGTCCCCGAGATGGAACTGGTATCGTCGACGCTTATGGCGGCCACCAACGATTATTCCTCCGAGATGCAGATGAGCGTCTGGATCGCCGCCGGGGAGGGGGACATCTATATCCTTCCTTCCGCCGACTTCAAGTCTTATGCCTCCGCTGGCGCTTTTTTGAACCTGCAGGCCTTTGTGGATGACGGCACCCTGCCGGTTGAAGGCGTGGACCTGAGCGTGGGCAAGGTTTGCATGGCGGTGGGCAGCGATGCCCAGGGGAACACCATATACGATGAAGAGCTTCAGCTTTACGGCATTCCTCTGGACAGCTATTATGGCTATATGGAAGGCATGTCCCTGGACAACAGGGGCATGGTGATGTGCGTCCTTTCCGCTAACCGGAACGACGCCAATGTGCTGCCGTTCATGGGGGCTTTGCTTCGGGCGGGGGAGGGAGAACCTCCGTCCTGGCTGCTGGAAAACGGCGCGGGACAATGATTAAGGGAACGATATAAGAAAGGCTGCTGCGGCAGCCTGTTTTATTGCTTTTGAACGATCCAGCATTCCGGCGCGCCGGGACCGGCATTGGCAAAGACCGAATGGAGCACATTGTATTCCTGGGGACGAAGGCTTGAAAGCAGATCCCCGAGGTTTTCCCGTTCGACGTTTCCCTCCCGGTGTCCGGGGTAAACGCAAACCGTCATCACGCCGCCTTTTTTGAGAAGCGTCATGGCGTCCGAAACAGCGGTGCGGGTGGTCTCCCAAAGAGTGGTCACGCTTTTGTCTCCGCCCGGGAGCCAGCCAAGGTTGAACATGACGGCGTCCACCGGGTCGGACAGGTACCGGAGGACGTTCTGGTGGCCGTCATGGATCAGGGTCACCCTGTCCGAAAGGCCTTCCCTTTGCAATAGGGCGGCAGCGGAAGCGAGGGCGTCCTCCTGGATGTCAAATGCATACACGTGTCCAGTGCTTCCGCATAGTTCTGCAAGGAAACAGGTATCGTGTCCATTGCCGGCGGTACAGTCCACAGCGGTACAGCCTTCGCACAAAAGTGAGCGCAGGGCGTCCTGAGCAAGAAAACGGGCGGATCTGAGCTGATATCCCATGGCGTATCCTTATCACTGAAATGGGGGAACACAAAAAGATCCCCCGGAATAAAAACAAGTCATGATAAACGGACTATAGGATCACAGGGTGCGCTTCAGTTCGCGGATCTCGTTTTCCTCAAGAAAGCGCCACTGGCCGCGTTTCAGGTCCCCCAGGTCCAGGGGGCCGAAACGTACACGGCGGAGCATCAGCACCTTGTAGCCCAGTTCCTCAAACATCCTGCGGACCTGGCGGTTCCTTCCCTCGTGGATGGTGACCATGACAATGGCGTCAAAGGTCTCCTGTCTGATCAGGCGGACCCTGGCCGGGGAGGTCAGGTGATCGTCCAGCATCACACCTTTGGCAAGCTGCTGCAGCGCTTCGGGCGTAACGGTGCCCAGCACCTTACAGTAATAGGCTTTGTCCACCTCGTGACTCGGATGCATCATTTTTTCAGCCAGTTCGCCGTCGTTGGTCAGGAGAAGGAGTCCTTCGCTGTCATAATCCAGACGGCCCACCGGGAAAAGGCGGACGCCGATATCGCTGAAACGGTCCAGGACGGTGGGACGTCCCTCAGGATCGGATACCGTGGTCACCTCCCCGGCGGGCTTGTGATAAATAATGTATTTCTTTTCGGCCTCGGGAAACACCTGCCTGCCGTCCACACAGACAATGTCGCCTTCCTCCGCCTGGGTCCCCATCTGTGTGACCGTGATCCCGTTAACGGTGACCCGGCCCGATGCGATCATTTCCTCAGCGTGGCGGCGGCTTGCGACCCCGCACAGCGCAAGGTATTTCTGCAGTCTCATGCGATCACCCCCGAAATGTGATAATATCAATATTATTATATCGCATGTGTGTCCGCAAATAAAGCGGCACACCTTTTTTTTATTGACAAAATACGTTCGACTGCATAAAATAGTATTGAAAACCACATAAAAGAAAGTAGAAAACAGGAGGCGAAGGTATGAAACAGGACATTCCGGGGATCGTCGTCTGGGGTGATTCCATAGGCAAGGGGATCGTCTGGAGCGAGGAACATGGCCGTTACAGGTTGTCGGCCCGGGGCTGCGTCCGCATGCTGGCCTCACGTGCGCTTTGCCCGGTGAGGAACCTTTCGGTGATGGGGCAGACGGCGGAAGGGTGCCTGGAAAGCTTTGACCCTTCCGGTTTGGTTCCAGGAGGTGTTGGGGTGATCGAATTTGGGGGAAATGATTGCAATATGCCGTGGGAGGCCATCAGTCGAGATCCGGAAGGGGAATATCTGCCCAGCGTTCCGCTGGACCGTTTTAAAACGGCCATGCGGCGTCTGATCCGCCTTTTGCGCACCGGAGGGATGGAGCCCCTGGTCGCCACCCCCGTGCCAGTGGTCGGGTACCGTTATTTTTCTTTCCTTTCAAGGCGTTATGACGGAAAAGGTCTGCTGAAATATCTGGGTGATCCGGAGCAGATCTCCCGCTGGCAGGAACGCTGGGCCACTGCTGCCCGGACTGCGGCGCTGAGCGAAAACGCGGATATCGTCGACCTGCGGGACGCATTGCTTTCCAACCGCCGTTTTGAAGAACTGTACTGCGCTGACGGCATCCACCTGAACGATCTGGGCCAGCAATACCTGCTTGATTATGTTACGGAAAAGTTTTTCTGAGTCCTGACCAGGCGCATTGACATCCGAAGGAAACCATATTAAAATGTTCACGCATAAACAGTTCAATGCTGAATTGTTCACGCGTGAACATTTTTGAAAGGAGGCAGACGTGGAACAAAATTTCGGGAGACAGATCCATTGCCTCGCCCGGCTGATGAAAAAAGCCATAGATCAATCACAGGCGAGATCCTGCATGGAGCACCTGACCGGCACCCATGGCTGGATCATCGGCTACCTTTATCATCACAGGGACAGGGAAATATTCCAGAAAAATCTTGAGAACGACCTGGGGATGAGCCGTTCCACCGTGAGCACCGTTCTCAGTTTGATGGAGGAAAACGGCCTTTTGACGCGGCATTCCGTCCGCAGCGATGCGAGACTCAAAAAACTGGCACTTTCGGAAAAAGCGGTCTCGCTTTTCAGGGAATTTGAGGCGGACTGCCGTCGCGTGGACGAAGCTGCCCTGAAGGGGATTTCCCCGGAGGAAAAGGAACAATTCGAAAGGTTGTGCGGCATTATGATCCGCAACCTTGAAAAAGAGGAGCAGACAGGCTCCGGAAAAGAGGATCACCGGCCATGAACAAGATGAGGAAACTGGCAAGATCGGTCCGGGAATATAAAAAATACGCGTTCCTGTCGCCCATATTGATGATGGGCGAGGTCGTCATGGAAGTTCTGATCCCGATGATCACGGCTTCCATTATCGACAGGGGCATAGAAATGGGCGATATGAAGCATGTAGCCCTGATGGGTGCGCTTTTGGTGCTGGCGTCCTTTATATCCCTGTTTTTCGGTGTGATGGCCGGCCGGAGCGCTTCCATTGCCGGCGCGGGCTTTGCAAAAAACCTGCGGCAGGACCTGTTCTACCGCATCCAGGACTTTTCCTTTGCCAATATCGACCGCTTTTCTACTTCGTCCCTGGTAACGAGGCTGACCACCGACGTGACCAACGTGCAGAACGCGTTTCAGATGCTGATCCGCATGGCCTTCCGTGCCCCGATCATGCTGGTGTTCGCGGTGATCATGGCCGTGAGGATCAACAGCCGGCTGAGCATGGTGTTCCTGATCGCGCTGCCGATCCTGGGCTTGGGCCTATTCCTGATCATGTCCCACGCGCATCCCGTTTTCACCCGGGTATTCAAGACCTATGACCGGCTGAACGGAGTGGTGCGTGAAAACGTGCGAGGGATCCGTGTGGTCAAAAACTATGTGCGCGAGGACTATGAAAACCGTAAGTTCAAAAGCGTTTCGGAGGACATTTTCAGGGATTTCTCAAAAGCGGAAAAAATCGTCGCCTTCAACGGCCCGCTGATGAACCTGTGTGTGTACGGCTGCATGATCCTGGTATCCTGGTTTGGCGCCCGGCTGATCGTACAGAGCGGAAACGGGGCGCTGAATCCCGACGGGATGACCGTGGGCCAGCTCAATTCCATGTTCACCTATGTCAACATGATCCTTGGCTCCCTGATGATGCTTTCCTTTATGATCATCATGTTCACGATCTCCCGGGCCTCCGTCGACCGCATCAGCGAGGTGCTGAACGAGGAGACCACCATGGCCAATCCGGACAGTCCGGTGACGCAAATGAAGGATGGATCCATCCGCTTTGACCATGTATCCTTCAGCTATTCCGGCAATAAAGACCGTCTGGCTCTGACTGATATATGCCTGGATATCCCCTCCGGTGCGACTGTGGGGATCCTGGGCGGCACCGGTTCCAGTAAATCCACGCTGGTGCAGTTGATCCCGCGTCTTTATGACGTCACCGACGGAACGCTGACGGTGGGCGGCGTGGACGTGAGGCAGTACGATATGGAATTTTTGAGGGAACAGGTGTCCATGGTACTGCAGAAAAACGAGCTGTTCGCCGGCACAGTCAAGGATAATTTGCGCTGGGGCAACGAGAACGCCACCGACGAGGAGATCGTCGCCGCGGCGAAAGCGGCGTGCGCCGACGAATTTGTCCGAAAAATGCCTGATGGCTACGATACCTGGATCGAGCATGGAGGGGCCAATGTATCGGGCGGCCAGAAGCAGCGCCTGTGCATCGCCCGCGCTCTGCTCAAAAAACCGAAGATCCTGATCCTGGACGATTCTACCAGCGCGGTGGACACCCGCACGGACGCGATGATCCGTTCCGCTTTCCGCACCGAGATCCCCGACACCACCAAGCTGATCATCGCCCAGAGAGTGGCTTCCGTGGAGGACGCCGATATGGTGGTGCTCCTGGACGCGGGCAGGGTCGTCGCCTGTGACACCCCCGCGAACCTGATGAAGAACAGCGCGATCTACCGCGAGATCGCCGAGTCTCAGAAGAAGGGGGCGACAGAGAATGTCTGAAAACAGGAACAATAACATGTCCTCCTCCGGACGCAGGCATGCCGCTCCGGTCCAGGGAAGGCCGGGCGGACGCGGCGGCGCCATGGCCGGTATCGGGGCCGTCAAAAAAATGGATAAAAACACCTTTAAACGCCTGATGCAGTATATCATGGCGTATAAGGTGCATTTTATCATCGTGATCCTCTGCATCGTCATCTCGGCCGTCATCGGGGCCGGTTCCTCCATCTTCCTCGGCAAGCTGATCGACAACCACATCAAGCCCATGGCTGAGGCGGCTGTGAGGAACGAAGAAGTGGTCTATACGGGCCTTATCCGTCTGCTGGTATTCATGGGCTGCCTTTACCTGTTTTCCATCGCCTGCGCCTATATTTACCAGAGGATCATGGTTGTGGTGGGACAAGGCGTGCTCAAGACCATCCGCGACAGCATGTTCGAGCACATGCAGACCCTGCCCATCAAGTATTTTGATACCAACGCTTACGGCGACATCATGAGCCGGTATACCAACGATACCGACACCCTGCGTCAGCTGATCACTCAGTCCATTCCCCAGCTGATCTCCTCCGGGATGACCATCATATCGGTTTTTGTATCCATGCTGCTCACCAGCGTGTGGCTGACACTCGTAGTCATCCTGAGCATGGTTCTGATCATGAAGGTGACGGTCAAGGTGGCGGGCCACAGCGGGACGTTCTTCATGAAGCAGCAGCAGGCCCTGGGCGATGTGAACGCTTACATCGAAGAAATGATGAACGGCCAGAAGGTGGTCAAGGTCTTTTGCCACGAGGAGAAGAGCAAAAAGGAATTTGACGAACTGAACGGCGAATTGTTCAACGTGTCCAGCAAAGCCAACATCTATTCCAGTATCCTCGGCCCCATCAACAACAACCTGGGTTATCTCCTTTATGCCGTTATCGCCATCGGAGGCGGCCTGATGGCGGTTGGCGGGGTCACGAACCTTGCCCTGACCGGCATCGGTGTCCTGTCCCTGGGCAACATCGTTACCTTTCTTCAGCTCAGCCGCAATTTCATCAATCCGGTATCCCAGCTTTCCCAGCAGCTCAACGTCATCGTGATGGCCATGGCCGGCGCCGGGCGTATATTCCAGCTGCTGGATGAGGAAAGCGAAAAAGACAACGGATATGTCATGCTGGTCAACGCCGTACGGGATGAAAACGGCAACCTGACCGAAAGCGCCGAGCGTACGGGGCTGTGGGCGTGGAAGCACCGCCACGGCAACGGGACGGTGGATTACCGCGAGCTGATGGGCCAGGTCACCTTCGACCACGTGGACTTCGGCTATGAAGAGGACCGGCTGGTGCTGCACGATATCACGCTGTATGCAAAGCCCGGGCAGAAGGTGGCCCTGGTCGGCGCCACCGGCGCGGGAAAGACCACCATCACCAACCTGATCAACCGGTTCTATGACATTGCCGACGGCAAGGTGCGGTATGACGAGATCAACATCAACAAGATCTGCAAACCGGACCTGCGTCACTCCCTGGGCGTGGTACTGCAGGAAGTAAACCTGTTTACCGGGACAGTGATGGACAACATCCGTTACGGCAAACTGGACGCCACCGACGAGGAGTGCATCGCTGCGGCCAAGCTGGTCAATGCCGATTCCTTCATCAACATGCTGCCCCAGGGTTACCAGACCATGCTGGAGAGCGACGGCGCCAACCTGAGCCAGGGCCAGAGGCAGCTTCTGTCCATCGCCAGGGCCGCGGTGGCGGATCCGCCGGTCATGATCCTCGACGAGGCCACATCCTCCATTGATACCCGCACCGAAGCCATCGTTCAAAAGGGCATGGACGCGCTGATGCAGGGGCGTACGGTGTTTGTGATCGCTCACCGGCTGTCTACCGTGCAGAATTCCGACGTGATCATGGTTTTGGAGCAAGGCCGTATCATCGAGCGCGGTACCCACGACCAGCTGATCGAAAAGAAAGGCAAGTATTATCAGCTTTATACCGGCGCTTTCGAACTGGAATGATAAAGTGTCTCCGGACAGGGCGGAACAGGATCTGTTCCGCCCTGACGCTGTATTCAGACTCCGGGATCGGGGGAACGGGAACAAAAACCGAAAAACATGACCGAATATCGGACAATCACGAAAAAACATTGTTTTGTGCGTGCATTTTCATCCGGATGTGTGTATAATGGAACTATAACGGCGCGTATCTTCACCGCGGTATCGGAAAAGAAAAGTGCAGAGTGATCTTGCAAATCACCGACGCGGCATCCGACGCCTTATAATGCAAAACAGCCGTTATCCATGGTGGAAAACGCCGGATCCGCGGCTGTTCCGGGGAGGTTATACTTTGGAAAGAAGATTGAAAGCCCTTTTTGATTTCCAGGCTTTTGAGCAGAACAGAGACCTGCAGGATGTGATCGATTCGGTCCATGCGCGGTACGCTGTCAGGCGGGAGCTTGACATGGACGAAGCAGATATGGTCAATGCCGCGGGAGACCCCCACATTTTTCAGAAAAAGAAGGAAAATGGAGAGGAAAACATATGACGGCCTGCGATCTGGAACAGATTTACACCGATTATTATAAAAAAGTGATGGGCTATATTTCGGCGAGGATCCGCTCAAGGGCTGACGCCGAGGACCTGTGCTCCGAGGTTTTTGAGAAGGTGCAGAGGAAGCTGGACGATTTTGACTCATCCAAGGCTTCGGTCAGCACCTGGATCTTTACGATCACCCGGAACACGGTGATCGATCATTTCCGCCGGACCCGGCCTTCCGGGGAACTGGATGAGAACCTGGCCGGTGATTTTGAGGTGGACGCAAGCATCCTGCATACGGAATCCCTGAGTTCCCTTGCGTCGGCGCTGAAACAGCTGCCCACGGAAATGAGGGACATTATCGTCCTGCGCTATTACGACGGAAAACCGCTGACGGAGATCGCAGAGATGATGCACCTGAGCTATGGGGCGGTAAAGCTGCGCCACCAGAGCGCTTTGGTCAAACTGAAGCGCCTGATGGAGGAATAAAGCAGCCTTCGGGACTGCCGGGGCCTGCCATGGACCGCGGTATTCCGGCGTTTTGTCCGCGCCGGACACGGGCTTCAGGGCAATAAAACAATCTGGCTGCGGAGGAAAAACATGATCCCGGACGCTAACAGCGTTTACACCGGTGCTTTCGTCACTGCTTTTGTTTTGATCCTGGTCTTTCTGCTTCCCCTTCTCGACCGGAGGATCTGCAAGCGCCTTGGACTGAACCTGGAAGGCGGGATCAGCGCCAATCCTGAAGCGGAAAAACTGAAGAGCCTGCGCCAGACGCTGCTTTACTCATTGTTCGGCGTATATCTTCTGGTTGCGGCATACCTTGTCTTTTTTTCTCGGACGGCATCAACGAATTATCAGGTCCATGCCGCCATTTTCGAAGACCTGAAAAAGGCTGTCAGCATCGATTTCGGCCTTTGGAATTTCGTCAAAGCGTTTTTTGCCGAAGGCCCGGCGGAGGCGTTCTCCCATGTACGGATATTCAAACCGGAGGATGTCATCCAGGTATACATGAATGTTCTTCTTTTTGTACCGATGGGATACCTTTTGCCGTATATCTTTCCATGGTTCCGCGCCAAAGTCCGTTACCGCCCGGTCGCGGCCTGTTTCCTGACTTCACTGTTTATCGAAAACCTGCAGCTGGTTACCCGCAGGGGATTGTATGACCTGGACGACCTGGCGGCGAATACTGCGGGCGGGTTCCTGGGCCAGGTCCTTTTCATTTCCGTGGCATATGTTGTGACCCATCCTGATTGGCGCAGGGAACTGAAAGCGTATCGGCGCTGGAAAAAGAACGCCAGGAGCAGGACGCTTTACCCGTTTGCCCGCCGTATGGACCTGTCACGGACGGTGCTTATGGCGTCCAGGGAAGAGGATATCTGGGATTATTATGTGATGAAGCTGGGATTCCGGCTGAAAAAACAGCTGGTCCCCCTGGATTCCTCGGGCACGGACATGCTGCTGGAAATGGGCGGCACCCAGGTGGTGGTCCACTGCCTGAATTCGGAGTTCGCCGACAGGGAGCAGGAGCTGACCTTGTCCTGCCGAAATCTCGGGCCTGTCATCAGGCGCCTGAACCGGAATGGGATCAGAACTGAAAAGATATCTCTGGACCCATATACCGGTCTGAGGTGCGTAAGCTTTGACGGGCCTGACCGGGTCCGCATTACCATTATTGAAAAGTAAGGCGGAATCTGTGAAACAAAAGCGGTGTGCCCCGATGGGGTCTCTATAGAAACAAACGGAGAAAGGGATGAAACAGATGAAGAAGACATTTGCGTTGCTGCTTTCCGTGATCCTTGCTCTGGCCGTGGTCCACGCCTTGGCCGACGAACCGGGGGAGGGCGTTCTTCGCACGGCGGTATTGTATGACATTTCCACAATGGACGTAACGAAGACGACCGACGATTATATGATCCCGATGAACGTGTTCGACCGGCTGTTTGAGACCCGCATGATCGACGGGACCTCCCAGGCGGTGAAGAGCCTTTGCGTGGACTATAGCGTAAGCGAGGACGGCCTGACGTACGATTTCGTCCTCCGGGAGGGAGTCGTCTTTTCCAACGGCAGTCCGCTGACGGCTTCCGACGTTCAATACAGCTTTGAACGGCTTCTTAAGGAGAACCGGAGCAATACGGATGTGGCGCTGGAGGTCGCCGGGGCCGAAGCCCTGGTGAATGGTGAAAGCAACACGCTTTCGGGCTTTAAGATCGCGGACGACACCCATTTTTCCATCACCCTGAGCGCCCCCAACGCGGGCTTCATCGCCGAGCTTTCCGCGCCATTCATGTCTGTGGTGGACGCTGAGACGATGGCGGAGGCGAAACAGTTCGGCACCGACCCGGCCGACACTATCGGCAGCGGCCCATACATCATTACCGAATGGGTCTCCAACGATCACTACACCCTAGTGTACAATCCTCTCTACTGGGGAGAAGAACCCAGCGTCAAGAAACTGATCGTCAGCGTGATCCCGGACGCCGGGACCCAGGACTTGATGTTCCGCAACGGCGAACTGGACATCATCGACCTCCAGGGTCTGGACAGCGCCATTGTGGAAACCAGCTACAAGCTTGCCTGGCCGGAGAGGATCGTTTCCACTCCTAAGGTAGGACTTACGTATCTTGCAATCAACTCCGGCAACGAATATATGAGCGACGTCCGGGTACGGAAAGCCATCGGGATGGCTTTGGATGTGGAAAGCATCATCACAGGTATTTATTTTGACAACGCGGTGCGGGAAAACGGGATCATTCCCACGGGTATCTGGGGCCACAACGACGCCCTTTCCGGCTTTGCATACGATCCTGACGGAGCCCGTGCCCTCCTTTCCGAGGCGGGTTACAGGGATGGCGACGTGCACTTCGTCCTGGCTTTGGACAACACCGCCGGCAGCAATGTGCGCCTGGTCTACGAAGCGGTCAGCGAGTATCTGGCAGCGGTCGGGATCAAGGCGGAGGTAAGGAGCTACGACCATTCCTCCTGGCTGGACCTGCGCAATTCCGGCACCATGGATGCTTTTGTGGCCCGCTGGGGTATGGATTACAACGATCCTGCAAACATCATGTATACCTTCTTCGGCAGCCCCGCCAACACCGCCGTCCGCAGCCTGAACTATGCGGATACCGGGATCATGGAGAGGGTCTCCGCCGCGCGGGCCATTGTTGACGACGGGGAGCGTGAGGCGGAATACCGGGCTCTGGAACAGAAGATCATCGGCGAAGACGCTGCGTGGATCCCGATGTTCGAAGAGCTTCATCTGTACTGCCTGGGGGACCGGGTGGCTTCCTTCACGCCTCACTGGGCCGGGTTTTCCGATTTCTATATCATCGACGTGATCCTGAAATGACCCTCCCGGATCCCGGAGCGCCCCATACGGGGGACGGGAAAATAAAGTCCCGTCCCCTGCAGCGCAGCCCTATATCCCAAAGGAGGCCGAATGCTGAATCATGTCCTGCGCCGCTTCCTTCAGGCCTTTCTGGTCCTGGTCCTGGTGGCGCTTATGATATTCCTGATGCTCAGGGTGGTCCCCGGCAACCCGATCGCTACGATGATGGGCGAGCATGTGGACGCTGCCGCCATAGATCGCATGACATCGGAACTGGGGCTGGACCAGCCGATCCCTGTCCAGTTTATCAGGTATATCCTGGACGCCCTGAGGGGTGATTTCGGCACGAGCTATTCCATGGGGAAGCCGGTGGACCTGTTGATCCGGACGGCTTTCCCCAATACGCTGATCCTGGCCCTCTGCGCCGCGCTGTTTGCCTGGGTCCTGGGCATCGTATGCGGAACGATTTCCGCCGTGCGTAAAAACAGTGTTTTAGACCGGCTGTTTATGGGCTTTTCGCTGCTGGGTGTTTCGGTGCCCGTGTTCATGGCCGCGATGATACTGCAATATGTGTTTGCCTATCATCTTCACTGGCTGGATATCTCCGGGGTGAAAAGCTGGAAAAGCTTCATCCTTCCCGCTGTTGCCCTGGGCTGGAACAGCGCCGGCAGCATATCCCGCCTGGTCAGGTCCACCCTTCTTGAGATCCTGCAGGCGGATTATATCGACACTGCCCGCGCCAAGGGGCGCGGGCAAGCCGGCGTCCTCATATTCCATGCGATGCGCGACGCCATGCTTCCGGTGGTCACGATGATGGCGCTGCAGCTGTCCAGCCTTCTGTCCGGTGCGGTCATCACCGAAAGCATCTTTGCCATCAACGGTATCGGCCGGCTGGCTGTCCAGGCCATCGAGGGCAGGGATATCCCTCTTTTGCAGGGGACCGCGCTTTTCTCCACTGCCTTGGTGATCCTTGGCAACCTGACGGCGGACCTCCTTTACGGTGTGCTGGATCCGCGGATCCGGAAGGAGGGCTGAAAATGCTGAAAAAACGCGCCGTCTGTGAAAAAGAAAAAATCACCAGGCCGGAAGAGGAGCGGCTGCCGGAGACCGACGGTTTCAGGGCCGTTCTGCGGCGCCTGACCAGGGAAAACAAACTGGCTGTCATCTCTGCCGCCGTCATCCTGCTGTTCGTCCTTGCGGCGGTGCTGGCCCCCGTTCTGACACCCTATACCGAAAAGCAGATGGACCTCAGGCACCGCCTGTCACCCCCGTCCCCGGAGCATCTTTTCGGGACCGATGAGGGGGGAAGGGACATCCTGACCCGCATGCTCTTCGGGTCCCGGGTCTCCCTGCTTATCGGCGTGGTGCCGTCCCTTGTGAGCATGTTCCTCGGCGCGGCGCTGGGCATCGTTTCCGGATATGCGGGTGGGAAGACCGACGCGGTCATCATGCGCATGGCCGACCTGATGCTGGCTTTTCCATCGATGCTCCTGGCCATGGTCATCATGTACACCCTGGGCGGCGGGCTGATGAACATCTTTCTGACTCTGTCCCTGGTCAACTGGGCCGGCGTCGCGAGGGTGGTGCGGTCGGAGACGTTGAGGATCATCAAAACAGAGTATGTGGAAGCGGCGAGGATCACCGGCGTTGGGGGGATCCGGATCATGCTGCGGCATATCCTTCCCAACTGTATTCCCACCATGCTTGTGCTATTCACCCTGAATATCCCTGCCTCCATCCTTACCGAAAGCAGTCTTAGTTTCCTGGGGCTGGGGATCCAGCCCCCGGACGCTTCCTGGGGGCTGATGGTCAATACGGGAAGGCAGTTCCTGTACAGCACCCCGTGGCTCAGCCTGATCCCCAGCGCGGCGATCATGGTGATCGTACTGGCTTTCAATTTCCTTGGGGACGGGCTTGCGGACGTGCTGGACCCGTACCGAAAGAATCAGTGACAGGAGCGTCCCTTATGCGCAATATCCTGGAGATCAGCCATCTGTGCGTAGGTTTCCCGACCCTGAAGGGCGAGGCTTTGGCGGTGAACGACGTTTCCCTGAATGTTCCCGAGGGGAAGATCGTGGGCATCGTCGGCGAATCAGGATGCGGGAAAAGCATGACCGCCCGGTCGGTGATGGGACTGATACGGTATCCCGGACGTGTCATTTCGGGGTCGATCCTCCTGGACGGCAGGGAGCTTGTGGGGATGCCGGAAAAAGAGAAACGCGCTCTGCGCGGATCTAAAATGTCCATGATCTTTCAGGAACCCATGACCAGTCTGAACCCGGTGATGAAAGTGGGCCGCCAGGTGGAAGAAGCCATACGCATCCATGATAAAGTGACCGCGGAGGAAGCGGCGCGCCGGAGCGTGGAGATCCTGACATCGGTCGGTGTGCCGGAGGCGAAGAAACGCTGTTCATGCTATCCCCATCAGCTTTCCGGAGGACTGCGCCAGAGGGTGATGATCGCCATGGCCATGATCCTTGGCCCCCGGCTGTTGATCGCTGACGAACCTACCACGGCCCTGGACGTGACCGTGGAAGCGCAGATCCTGCAATTGATGCGTACGTTGTCCTTAGGGGGCACCGGCATTCTCCTGATCAGCCACGACCTGGGCGTCATCGCCCAGCTGTGCGACCATGTATATGTGATGTATGCGGGACGAATGGTGGAAAGCGCTGATGTGGCGGAGCTGTTTGACCGGCCGCTGCATCCCTACACCCGGGGCCTTTTGAACTCGGTCCGGTCCCTGCGCGGCGGCGGGGACGTGCTGGATACCATTCCGGGCGCTGTGCCGAACCTGACACGCATGCCCGCGGGCTGCGGTTTTTCTCCGCGCTGTCCCGAATGTCGGATGGAATGCCGCCAGGATGTGCCGCGCCTGATCGATACGGGGAACGGGCACCTGCTGAGGTGTTGTCTGGCTGAAGGGGAGGCGGCGGAATGAGCGGTTTTCTTCTGGAGGGGAAGGATCTGACGAAGGAGTTCCCCGCGGGCAGGAACAAAACGGTCCATGCGGTTTCAAACGTGACGCTTGGGTTGAAGGAAGGGGAGACCTTAGGCCTGGTGGGGGAATCCGGATGCGGAAAATCCACTCTGGGCAGGATGATGATCGGCGCCCTCAAGCCCACTTCGGGCCAGGTGCTTTTTCGAGGTCAGATGCTGACAGGCATGTCTGACAGGGAATTTGCCGCGGTCCGGCGATGCTTCCAAATGATCTTCCAGGACCCGTACGCGTCCCTGAACCCCCGCATGACGGTACGTGACCTGATCGCGGAGCCTCTTGTGACCCATCACATCTGTTCCGGAAAGAAGGAAACCACCGAAAAGGTCCTGGAACTGATGGATGCGGTGGGGGTACCGGGAGATTTCCTGTACCGCTATCCCCACCAGTTTTCCGGAGGTCAGCGGCAGCGGATCGGCATCGCGAGGGCCATTGCCCAGTCACCGGAGGTCATCGTCTGCGACGAGCCGGTATCGGCCCTGGATGTCTCGGTCCAGAACCAGATTCTCAATCTCCTTTCGGAACTGAGGAGGACCCGCCGGCTGACATACCTGTTTATCAGCCACGATCTTTCGGTGGTGCGGCATATCTCCGACAGGGTCTGCGTCATGTTCCTTGGAAAGGTCTGTGAATCGGGACCTACCGGGGAAATCTGGTCATCGCCAGCGCACCCGTACACATCCTTTCTGCTGAGAGCGGTCCCCAAAGCGGATCCAAAGGCGAGGACGGATGCATCCTCGCTCCTGACGGGCGAGATACCCAGTCCCATTGATCCGCCGGCAGGCTGCCGTTTTCATACCAGGTGTCCCTATGCTGGCAAGATATGCGCCGAGGAAGAGCCGCCGCTTCAGACGCAGGATGAAAGAACCGTCGCATGCCATTTTCCGCTGGACCGGAAAGGGACATGATCCGGCCGCGGCTTTTGATTTTGTTGAAAGGGAGGACAGATAGATGATCAGAACCGATCCGATGATCCCAAGGTCCGAAATGATCCGGTGCGTCCTGTGCGGCGATCCCCCCTGCGGGGCTGCGTGCCCCCGCGGAGTCGATCCGGCGAAACTGTTAAGGAACGTCTGGTTCCGCAACGAACAGGGCGCTGCGCTGAGGCTCCCTAAAGATGATCCCTGCGTGGGATGTGCCGCGCCATGTGAAGGCGCATGTGTCCGTCCCGGCCAGGTCCCCATCCGGGAACTGCTGAACAGGCTCCGCACCGAGGTGCTTCCGGAGGCAGAAACACCCCTGCCGGAAAATGAGGACAGGCTGAAATGCGATTTTCTGGGCGTTCCGCTGGAAAACCCGTTCCTCCTGTCATCGTCGGTGGTCGCGTCGACCTATGACATGTGCGCCCGCGCTTTTGACGCCGGCTGGGCCGGTGCCTGCTTCAAGACCGTATGCTCCCTGGACATCCATGAGGCTTCTCCCCGGTTTTCCGCCATATCGGGGGACAGCGGCGGGATCATCGGCTTCAAGAACATCGAACAGCTGTCGGATCACTCGGTGGCGGAAAATATGGAGACTTTCCGCAGGCTGAAGAAAGCGTATCCCGGCAAATTGATCCTCGCGTCCATCATGGGACAGGATGAAAGGGAATGGGGCCTGCTTGCACGCATGTGCGAGGACAGCGGTGCGGACGCTGTGGAACTGAATTTTTCCTGCCCCAATATGTCCGAGGGCGGGCTCGGATCGGATATCGGTCAGGTGCCGGAGCTGGTAGAGAGGTTCACGGCGTCGGCAAAACGTTCCTGTTCCATCCCGGTCCTAGCCAAGCTGACCCCGAACGTGATGGCGATGGCTCCGGCCGCCAGGGCCGCAAAGCTGGGCGGCGCCGACGGGATCGCGGCGATCAACACCATCAAGTCCATCATTGGGGTCAATCCTCACACCTATATCTCATCCCCCGCCGTCCATGGCCGAAGCGCCGTGGGCGGGTACAGCGGCAATGCGGTCAAGCCCATCGCTCTCAGGTTTATTGCGGAACTGGCCGCTGATCCCGTGCTCTCCGGGATGCACTTTACGGCTATGGGAGGGATCGAGACCTGGCAGGATGCCCTGGAATTCATCATGCTGGGGGCCCACAGCCTTCAGGTGACCACCGCGGTGATGCAGTACGGATACAGGATCATCGATGACCTGAAGGAAGGACTGAACCTGTACCTGACGGAAAAAGGCTTTTCGTCCGTTGGGGAAGCGGTTGGTCTCGGCCTCGATACCCTTAGCGCCACCACCGATATTTTGGAAAGGGATACGGTGGTTTTCCCGCGTTTCGACCGCAAGAAATGCATCGGCTGCTTTAGGTGCGCTATTTCCTGTATGGACGGAGGCCACCAGGCCATCCGCATGGATGAAAACCGGCGCCCCGTCCTCAGTGGGAAAAAATGCGTCGGCTGCCATCTGTGCGTTCTGGTATGCCCGCAGAGAGCCATTTTCCCCGGAAACAAACGGGTGCGGTCCGTACGGAAATGACAAAAAGCGGCCGATCAGCCTTTCATTAAGCGTGTTGAGAACAGGGCTGCGTGATACGCTTTGACTTTTTTTCATGATAATGATATCATATCGCCATGAACGGATCCGGACGCGGCTGCGACAAATACCGTGCCCCGGACAGGGTCCTGACAGAAAATAAATGGGGCCAAACCCGATCAATGGGAGGTAAGGAAAAATGTTGAAACGCCTTTGGACGATCCTTCTGATACTCGCCATGCTGCTGACCCTCATGCCTGCAGTTTTCGCCGAGGATGAGGTCGAGGACGAGATAGTGGGCGAGACAGAGGACGAAATAGGGGACGTGGCAGAGGAACAGGAGGATACTGTTGAATATGTCGGCGGCCCGATCGCATACGATCCGGAAACGGATACGACCATTGTTTATATCGGAGAATATGACAGCACCGACCTTCCCTTCCCGGCCAGTGTGGAATTCAAGCCGGCAAAGATCATGTATGCCTATGCCGACAACGGCCTTCCTGTGAATGTGCGCAGTTCGCCCGAGATCACTAAGTATAACAAGGCCGGAGAGATCCCCTACGGCGGCGAGGTCAGGGTGGCCGGGATCTCCACTGATCCTGAGTGGTACATCATCGAATTCAGCCGGAGCTCCACCGGATACGCCTATATGATGGCTCGTTTTGTTGTGTCCACCAGGCCGACGCCGCGGCCCGCCAGGAAAGCCACCGCCGCACCTGCCGGGAAAAATGTCACGCCGGCGCCCACCGCCGCGCCTACCCCTGCCCCTACCCCGGATACCGTTGCCCGCAAAGAAGCTGAAATGGAAAAACAAATGAAATCCTACAGAGCCTTCGGTACACCGATGATCGGCACGGTGCGGGCGACCCGCTCCTCCGGTTGGATCAATTTCCGCGAGGGACCGGGCGTTGCAGCCAAATCCATCTGTACCCTGAGCGACGGGACCCAGCTGAAGATCCTGGGCGAGACCGACGGATGGTATTACGGCATCCTTCTGTCTACCGGCAGCACCGGATATATTGCCAAGTCATATATCAACGACATGTATCCCGCCCCTGCTGAGGCCGAAACGAAAGATCCTGAAGAAAAGACGCAGCTGGGCAAGCTTACCGTCCACGGTGATTTTGCCATTCAGTGCGCCATCCCCGAGGATTACCAGATCCAGTACATCAATACCCTCGGATCACGGATCATTGCCTCTGTAACTTCTGCGGATCCCGAAAAGCCCATTATGGAACTGACCATTGCCTATGACGAAATGGTTGCGGAAATTGAGCGTATGAACGACATGGATCCGGATACCCTCGCAGTCCTGGAGGCTTCCTTCACCGAGATGAACATCGTGGATATCACCTACAGGGAGACAGCATACGGCACCAAGCTGATGGTTGTCAAGGAGATCGGTCCCGATGAAGATTTTGTGGACATCCTGACCGTGTACAAGGGATATTCCATCGAATTCCTGATGAGGCCCAATCCGGCGGCTTCCAACAAGGAACTGACAGAAGAACAGATACAGATGTGCATCGATTTCCTGAGCGAAGTGGACTTCGTGGAAGCAAAGTAAATCACAAACGCCAGGCGGGCGGGGGCTGTGGCCCCCGCCTATTTCTATGGTGCCGAGAACCAACGGACAGATCATGCCGCTATAAAGCGAAGATGCGGCCGCCGGTGCGCCGGGGCTTTTTCTGGTACGTTTATCACATCTGCTTATCAATATTGATCGCTGAAAAGATTGCCAGTCATCATTAGATCGGAATGATTTCACAGCGCTCTTCCGGTGCCTGGACTCGTTTTTCATAAGGCTGTTGTTAACATGAACAAATAGTGGAACGTACCGATAAAGCAGATAATGCGGCCATGCCCGGCGGGCAATTCTAAGCGGGTGGTGACAGGCATCTGTCACGGCATGAAAAAGGAGCCTCCTCCCTTTTGAGGAGAAGGCTCCGGGAAGAACTTTCAGGCAGGATCATTCGGCCACGGTTCCAGCGGAAGGAAGAAATGACTGCAAAAGCATATTGAGAGCGGGGACCTGTTGGAGAAGGGTGAAGCTTTCCATCAGGGAGGGGGCCCACTTCTGGCCGAGCGCGTTCGCAGCTTCCTGATCCTGGGTGAGCGCCATCATGTCCACGGTTTCCAGGGCCGCAAGATCGGTCGCGTCAGCAAGGCCGCCCTGTCCAAGGGCGAAGTACAGGTCGGTGAGGAAATCCAAGGTGTTTTCCCCGGATGCCAGGCCGCACTGGAACTGGCCGTTGAAGGAATTCTCTTGGGATGTGCCGGTGAGACCGAGGGTCAGGGATGTGCCGGGCACATTGACGGCGAGATTCGCGCTGAAAACATTCTCTATGATGGAATATACTGCAAGCGCAGAGGCAATGGGGGTGTCACCGCTGAAGGCACAGAGGTAGAGGGTCTGTCCGCCGTCGGCGCTGAATACCTGGACGTCCACGCTGTAGAATTCTTTCTCGTTGTTCACGATCACGGAAAAGACGGTGCGGCCTTCCTGGTTGGCGCCGCTCACAAACTTAAGGGTGATGCCGTCGAAAGAAATGGGAGACGAAATTTCAAAGGCGGTTTTTACTTCAGCTGCGATGTCGTTCAGGGTATCGGAGTCCAGGGTGTAGATCCTCACAGCAATATCGGATACGACGTCGTCACAGAACCGGTAATCACTCCAGACGGAATCTTCGGGTTCAAGCTGATTCAGGCGGACCATCACGGCGCCTAAAACGCTCATGGCCTTGCCCATGTACTGGTTGATCATGGTTTCGATATCCACGCCGCCTGCCGCAGCCATATACTGCTGCATGACCTCGGCGACATTCAGGGAAAGGGCGGGGGTCAGGTACACGCCGTCCACACCCCGGAGGGCAAGGGTCAGCACACCCGAATCCATGAGCGCATCCGCCCCGATGGCCATCTGCTCACCGACAAAATACTGGGTGCTCTCCAGGAAGCTGCCGTTGGGATCCGCGGTAATGGAACCGTCGATCTCCAGACCGGAAAAATCCAGGGGCTGCCCGTTCACAGACAGCTGGAAGTTTCCGAAAGCATACTGCACCTGGGTCGCCATAGCGGGAGTTTCCGTTACAGCTTCCTCGGCAAGCCCGGCAATAGGCAGAGCCATGACACACAGTGCCGCCAGTACGGCCAAGAACTTTTTCATCGTTTTTCCTCCTGACAAAATGTAGTAATATTGGTGAAACCGGTCCACTGCCAGTCCATATACGAATTATAAACTGTAATCCCAAACCTGACAATAGCCCGCGGAGCAAATTATCCGAAAATAAGGGATCGTGAATGTAAAAACAAGAAAAACCGATGGAAAGTCTGCGCCGGGCAGTCTTCATTCAGCGAACACTATGCTTTCTCCTGCGTTTCGGCCCTGCGGGAAGTACCGTTTCCGGATACTCTATAGCTTGAAGAAAGAAGCCCTGATCTCAAGGGTCTTGCAATCGCCGCCCCGGGTGGTATACTGGTAAAGATGCAAACGCATACCCGCACACAGCCGTATCCAGGGGAAAACGTATGCTCCTGTGAAAACGGCTCGGAAAGAGGGATCATCTGTCCACGATCCGCCTGCTTGAGCGCCAGCGGCCCCTTCTATAGTAGACGGAAAGCACCGTGCTGGTCAGGGTCCACGACGCCACATAGGACAGGCACAGGGATAGGAGGGTGCCGAAATGGGCGAACACCGTAAGGATCCAAATGACACGGAAAAGGCAAATGCCGATGCCGATGATGATCACAGGCCTTACTGCGTCCCCGACACCCCTGAGAACCGCGGAAAGGACCTCCACCAGCACCCATGTGAAATAGTAAGGAACGAAATAGGACATGATGGTATAGGTGGTTTCGACGACGGCCTGGTCTTCGGTGAGCACATGCAGCAGGGGAATGGCCGTCAGCATGATTCCGACACTCAACAGGATCGTGAAAAGAAAGGAGATGACCAGCCCCTGTCTGACGCACTGCTTCATGCGGTCGGTCTTCCCGGCGCCTTGGTTCTGGGCAATAAAGCCTGTAATCGCAGCGCCCAGGGCATTGCTGACAGCCCAGAAGATGCCGTCTGTTTTGGATGACATGGCCCAGGAGGCCACCACGACGGTGCCCAGTGAATTGACTGCCACCTGGATGATAATATTGGACAGGCTGTACATTGAGGACTGAAGGCCCGCGGGGATCCCCAGACGCAGCATGTTGCGAAGATAGACCCATCTGATGCGAAAGCAGGACCATTCCAGACCGTATTCCGTTTTCGGCCCGGTCAGCCGAAGGGTGAGCAGGACCATATTGACTGTCTGAGACAGGACCGTGGCGATGGCGACGCCCGCAACGCCCCAGTGGAAGACGATCACGAAAAGCATATCCATCACGATGTTCGACAGGCATCCGACCACCATGTACAGGAACGGATGAAAACTGTCGCCTACAGCCCGCAGAATGCCGGATTCCATGTTCAGGATCATCATGAAGGGTACGCCCGCAAAATAGATCCTTAGGTACAGAATGGCGCCTTCCATGGTCTCCAGGGGCGTGGAAAGAAGGCCGAGCATCCACGGGGAGGCGGTAAGACCGAACGCCGTGAGGGCTGCGCCGAATATGGCCATCGCCGCCACAGCGTTGCCGACAGCGCGCTTCAGGTCTTCCCTGCGGCCGGCGCCGTAGATCTGCCCGATGACAACGGAAGCGCCCGAGGTGACAGCAACAAAAAATCCCACCAGCACGTTGATGATCTGAGCGGAGCTGCCGCCGACGGCCGCAAGGGCTTCGGTGCCGACAAAGCGTCCGACGATCAGGCCGTCCACCGTGTTGTACAATTGCTGTATGATGGTCCCCGCCGCGATGGGCAGGAAAAAGACGAGGAGCTTTTTCCAGACTGTGCCCTCAGTCAGGTCATTAGCCGCGTGATGTCTGATCATCGTTTTCAAACCAGTGGCCGGAGAATTCTGCCACCGCCTCCGCAAGGGTCCGGATGTTTTTGTTCGACGTGTTCACTATCAGGTCGAAAGCGCTGAAATCCGCGGCGTGTTTGCCGGTCAGCACTTCCCTGGTGCGGGTCCTGTTCCTGTCGATCCGGCGGATATTCCGGAGGATCTCCTTTTCGCTCAATTGTTCGCCAGCGTCCTTTTTTGCTTCGTGAGCCATGCACCTGTTCAGGCGGGAAGCGATATCGGCGCAGACGAAGACCCGGAAGGGATTCATGTCGTGCAGGATCACGTCGGCGTCGCGGCCGACGATGACGCAGTCATTCCCGGCCTGTGCGATCTCCAGGATGATATCGCGCTGTCCCGCCAATAGGCCGCCGGTATGAAAGGACGGGGCCAGGGAACGCTGAAAGCTGTTACGGTAAGTCAATTGGTAATGATGCCAGCCATGGGTGGAAAGAGTCCGTCGGACGTATTCTGGGTCCAGGCCCTGTTCATCGGCCAGGGCGGCAATGATCTCCCGGTCATAGTAATCCCAATTCAGGATGCCGGCCAGGCGCTTGCCCAGTTCCCTGCCCCCGCTGCCGAATTGGCGCGAAACGGTGATGATCCTCATCTTTTTTTCCTCTCTGCCCGGCCTGGGTCTAAAAGGCGAGGGCGTGATAATCATATAGCATATACCGTGAAAAAACAAGGACCGGCATGATATCAATAATACGATAACGGAGGCTGAGATGAATAATACGTTGGACTGTTTTCCGGACGGCACACCCATGTCCGCCTGGTACCATGACCGGCGTACACCGGACATCACGGACCTGGGCAGACAGTATCCCATTACCGAGGCGGGCGCGGCAGGCGACGGCACGCCGCAGACGAGGATCATCCAGGGCCTGATCGACCGGGCCGCAGGGGAAGGCGGCGGCGTGATCGTGGTGCCGCGAGGCACCTATGTGACCGGGGCGCTGTTTTTCCGTCCGGGGGTGAACCTCTGTGTCATGGAAGGAGGCTGCCTTAAGGGCAGCGACGATATCAGCGATTATCCTCCGATGAAGACGCGCATCGAAGGGGAGACCTGCGACTATTTCCCCGCACTCATCAACGCGGACCGCTGCAACGGTTTCACGTTATGCGGGGAAGGGACCATCGACGGAAACGGCCTCAGATCCTGGAAGGCTTTCTGGCTGAGGCGAAAATGGAATCCTTCGTGTACCAACAAGGACGAACAGCGGGCAAGGCTTATCTATATTTCCGAAAGCGAAAACGTCACCATTTCCGGACTGCGCCTTCAGAATTCCCAGTTCTGGACCTGCCATTTTTACCGCTGCCGTTATGTCAAAGTCACGGGCTGTTCCATATTTTCACCGTTTGAGCCGGTGAAGGCGCCCAGCACCGACGCCGTGGACCTGGATGTTTGCAGCGATGTCGTGATCAGGAACTGCGATATGCATGTCAACGACGACGCGGTCGCCCTGAAGGGAGGCAAAGGTTTAAAGGCCGATAAACTTCCTGAAAACGGCCCCAACGAAAGGATCCTGGTGGAAGATTGCCATTACGGCTTCTGCCATGCCTGCCTGACGCTGGGCTCCGAGGCAGTCCATGTAAAAAACGTGATCCTCCGCAGGATCACTGTGGACTCGGGTTTCCATATGCTGTGGCTGAAAATGCGGCCGGACACACCCCAGAGATACGAACATATCCTGTGCGAGGATATTTCGGGCCGGGTGGAGAACGCGTTCTGCCTTTTGCCTTGGACGCAGTTCTGCGACCTGAAGGGAGGCGAGCCGGCCAAGTCCTATGCGTCGCATATCAGGGTCCGAAGGTGTAGGCTGGAATGCGGCGTCGTGTATGAAACACGGCGCAGCGACGCTGAATACAGGCTTGAAGACATTTGTTTTGACGAGTCGCTCATTTCCGCCGCACAGCGCGGGGAGGCGTTCTGGGAGAGCGAGCCATAAACGGCTCAGGGAAGATCCATCCGCCTCTGATGACCGTATTTGTTCAAACAGGGTAAAGCCCGGCGCGTTTGCGATACGGCGGATGCGGCAAATGATCATTTTGTTGACAAATTGACCGGATTATGCAATAATCATTTTATCTGCTGCGGCTCTGTTTATGCCGGGTATCAAGATTCCGTTACCAAAAGGCCGGAGTGCCAACAATATTTTAAGGAGGGACCCCTATGAAGAGACTGGTATCCATCGTACTCGCGCTTCTGTTGACCCTGTCCTGTGTTGCCATCCATGCCGAGGCAAAGACGGAATTCAACATCCACGTGCTCGTGTGGAAGTTCGACGACACCTACGGCTCCACCGTGCGCCAGGGCATGATGAAATGGAAAGCGATCATCGAGGAAGAATTGGGCGTCACCATCAACCTGACCATGGACGATGCGCAGGACGACATGGCCAAGCAGGTCGAGCAGGCTGACCAGGTCATCGGCAAGAAACCCGACTTCGTCATCATCAACCTCGCCGAGCCCGCCGGCGGCCAGATCCTGGTAGACAAGTTCACCGCGGCCGGCATCCCCTTCCTGTTCTACAATATCCCGCCGTCTGAGGAGACCTACGATGCGGTCGTCAAGGAGTCCGGTGCGTTCTTTGTCGGAACCCTGCCCCGTGAAGCCGGCGACATGCAGGGCGAGATCCTGGCGGATCTGTGGGCTGCCGATCCTGCCGCCCTGGATATCAGCGGCGACGGCGTCATCCAGTTCGTGGAGTTCAAGGGCGTTGCGAACAACCCCGAAGCCATTGCCCGCACTCAGTATTCCGAAGAGACCGCCGTTGAGCTCGGCGTGCCGCTGCAGATGGTGACCGACGTCATCGTTGCCGACTGGGATACCGGCAAGGCCAACGATTTCATGCTCTCCACCTGGCAGGCCCATCCCGAAATCGAACTGGTTTTCGCCAACAACGATGATATGGCCCTCGGCGTCATCGCCGCGCTGAACCAGTCCGGTTACAACACCGGCGCCGAAGGCGGCAAGTCCATCGCCGTCATCGGTGTTGACGCCACCGACGCCGCCATCGAAGCCATCAAGGCCGGTAAGATGACCGCTACCGTCAAGCAGGACGGCGATGCCATGGGCGAAGCCAACATCCGCTTTGCGATGAACTACCTGCTGAACGGCACCTGGATCGAAGGCCTCGAGGATAGGTACACCCTGAACGCGGACGGCTGTTCCGTTTATATCCCCTACGCGAAGATCACTGCCGACAGCATCGCGGAATAATCGTATGCATTCAGACTGAACCCGGGAATTAAAAACGGTTCCGGCGGCTTCGGCTGCCGGAACTGTTTTGAGGGGTTGACGGGATCTCCCGTTCACCACACATCATAAAACCCCATAATCGGCTGTGGAAACACTTCGAACAAAAAAGCGCCGGAAAACGGCCTGTTTTAAATGCGGAAAGCGGTGATGCGAAGATATGTCCGAGAATCAGTATCTGCTGGAAATGCTGGATATCGAAAAGCAGTTTCCCGGCGTCAAGGCGCTTGACCATGCAAAGCTGCAATTGCGTGCCGGCACGGTCCACGCGCTGATGGGAGAGAACGGCGCCGGAAAATCCACCCTGATGAAATGCCTTTTCGGTATATATACCCGGGACGGGGGCACGGTTTCCATGAACGGGAAACCGGTGGCCTTTTCCAGTCCCCGAGACGCTTTGGACAACGGCGTCGCCATGGTGCACCAGGAACTCAACCAGGTGCTGCGCCGCAATGTGATGGAAAACGTTTGGCTGGGCCGCTTTCCCACCAACAAGCTTGGGATCGTCGACAGCAAAAAGATGTATGACGAGACCAAGGAAGTGTTTGAAAAGCTGGAGATCGACGTGGACCCGAAGCAGATCATCGGGGAATTGTCTGTTTCCAAAAGGCAGATGGTCGAGATCGCAAAGGCAGTGTCCTATAATGCCCGCATCCTTGTGCTTGACGAACCCACCAGCAGCCTTACGGAGGATGAAGTGGAACATCTGTTCCGCATCATGAACCGGCTGACCGCCGAGGGGGTCGGCATCATCTATATCAGTCACAAGATGGACGAGATCCTGCGGATCTCAGACGATGTCACCATCATGCGGGACGGCCAGTGGATCGCGACAAGGCCCGCATCGGAACTGACCAAGGCTGAGATCATCCGCCTGATGGTCGGCCGAGAGATGACCAACCAGTTCCCGCCGAAAAATAATCAGATAGGCGATGTTCTTCTGGACGTGCAGGATTTCTCCGGTATGTATGAACCCACATGTCATTCGGTCAGTTTCCAGCTACACCGGGGCGAAGTCCTGGGCGTTGCGGGGCTGGTGGGCTCGCGCCGGACGGAACTGCTCAACACGCTGTTCGGGTATTTTACCAAGGGCGGCGGCAGCGTGACCATGTCGGGGAAAAAGATCGACAATTCCACCACCGACGAAGCACGGAAAAACGGCTTTGCCCTGATCACTGAGGAACGGCGTGCCACAGGCATCTTTGGCGAAAACACCATCCTTTTCAATTCCATCATCGCCAATGTGGATGCTTATGGGAAACCCCTCCTGAACAGCAAAAAGATGGATAAGGACACAGACTGGGTGATCGAGTCCATCAGGGTCAAGACCCCGAGCAAAAAGACCCATATCAAGAGTCTTTCGGGTGGGAACCAGCAGAAAGTGATCATCGGCCGGTGGCTTTTGACCCAGCCGGATGTTCTGCTTTTGGACGAGCCGACCCGCGGCATCGATGTCGGCGCCAAATATGAGATCTATCAGTTGATCCTGAACCTTGCGGAGCAGGGCAAGGGCGTGATGATGGTGTCTTCGGAAATGCCGGAGCTGCTTGGCATCTGCGACCGGATCCTGGTCATGTCCAACGGCCAGGTGGCAGGGATCGTGGAGCGGGGCAAGGATTTCGGCGATATCCCCGGCGAACAGGAGACCATTATGGCCCTGGCAGCCAAGTATGTGTGATGAGGTGAAGACGGATGACTAAAAGAAGGATTACCAGCATCATCATGCTGGCTGTGCTCCTGGTCGGTATCGCGCTTGCCGCTTACGGCATGACCGGCAGGGCCATATATTCCAACGCCGCAAAAATGATGGGATCCGACGAAAAATCGGCCATGATCTATATCCAGGATCCTTCCAAGCTGAAGGAACTTGGCAAGATCGGCGATATCGGCGCGGATAAGATCAAAGCCTTCCTGAAGGAACTGGGCCAGGACCCCGCGGCGGTAGACAAAGCGGTGGACGGGCGCGCAGCGTATGAGACCGCCGCCGCCAACGCCAAGGACCGGGAGAAGTTTTTCGCCTATGCCCACAGCGTGGACGAGACGGTGACGCAGGATAATTTCAACGATCTCATCAAGGACCGCACCCGGGCTGACGCCATGCGCCGGGATATGGCCATGGCCGAGCTGGGCATGGACGAGGAGTCCTTCCAGAAGATCGCCGACAACGAAACGCTGCTGGACCTGTTCAGGGCTGCCGTTCCCGGGCTGCTTCAAAACGCCCATATGACCAACGCGGTGCAGTTCCAGTTTGTAGGCATCGTACTGATCGTCGCCGCGCTGGCGTATTTTCTGATCCAGGCCATGGACATCAAGCCCAGGGCCAGGACCAGGGCGGTCAACCCGAAAACGGCAAAGGTAATGGCTTTCCTGCTCAATTACGCCCTGTTTATCATCCTGGGTCTGATCCTGGTGGTGGTCTCAATTATCCGGATCGACTTTTTGAGCATGACCAATATCCTTAACATCCTGCAGAACGCATCCACCAAGGGCATCCTGGCCCTGGGGTGCGCGGGGCTCATCGTGCTTGCCGGTACGGACCTTTCCATCGGCCGTGTTCTGGGTATTTCCGCCGCGGTGACGGCTTCCCTGGTGCAGTCCGTTACCTATACCAGCAGGATGTATCCCACGATGGTTTCCTCACTGGGCGCCTTCGGGCTTTTGATCCCGCTGTTCGCATCCATCGCGGTGGCCGTCGCCTTCAGCATGATCAACGGTTTCGGTGTTGCTAAGCTGCACCTGCACGCCTTCATCGTTACCCTGGGCACCCAGCTGATCGCCTATGGCGCCAACTGCCTCTACATCGAATCCCAGCCTTCCGGTACAGCCCAGGCCCTTTCCACCCTGGACCAGACCTTCCTTGACATCTCCGCCGGCGGCATCATGCTTGGCGAGCTCCGCGTTCCGGTGGTGGTCATCTACTTCATCGTGCTTGCGGCGATCGTCTGGGTGATCTGGAACAAGACAAAGCTTGGTAAGAACATGTTTGCCGTTGGCGGCAATACCGAGGCCGCGGCAGTGTCAGGCGTCAACGTGGCCAAGACCATCATGCTGGTCTACCTGATGGCCGGCGTGCTGTACGGCATCGCCGCTTTCCTGGAAGCCGGGCGGATCACGGCTGTCGGCGCCAATACGGGCCTGAACTACGAGACGGACGCCATCAGCGCCGTTGTCGTCGGCGGCGTCAGTTTCTCCGGCGGCGTCGGCACCATCCAGGGCGTCGTTATCGGCGCGGTCATCATGCAGGCCATCGTGTACGCGCTTCAGTTCCTGGGTGTCAACCCGTACATCCAGTACATCATCCGCGGCCTGATCATAATCCTGGCTGTGTCCATCGACGTACGCAAGTATATCGTCAAGAAGTGATCATATGAAGGGCAGAAACGAAGGGCGTGACGCCCGAGCGGAAATGGAAGCCGCAAGGGCTTCTGCCGAAAAACCAACGGGGAATGAACGGCTGCCGCGTCGGTACAGGCTGTACGACAAGATCAAGGAGCATGTATCCCTGCGGACGATCGACACGGTGATCGTCGTGACATCACTTCTAATCATCATCCTGCTGGTCTACGGTATCGTTACGGGCAATCCGACACGCTGATAAGCATGATCAAAAAAAGCCGCCTTCGGACACGCGTTCCGTGGGCGGTCTTTGGCTTTTCCATGCGATCTCATGCGCGCCTTCGGCGCAATTAAAACAGCATTGGCTGTTTTAAAAGAGATCGGTATGAGAAATATTCCCTTGGCTCATCCGGCAGGAGCCCGGTGCGGTCATTGCAAATATCGATTCCGAGATACAGGGGATACCGGACGTGACAGGCTTCACCGACAACAACTTCCGCCGCGTTTGCCACGGACCCGAGGAGTTGAAGATCACCTGGAGCGGCTTCGAAGCCCAGGCCGCCAAGCAGAAGGTCGGTTCGCCGGCGTGGCTGAGACCGGCCTCACGAACGAGGGGATGCCCGCCGCCATCGCTTTTGCCATTTTCGGATAGTCACACGTAGATTGCGCAACCCCCAAAGTTGGAGTATAATCTAAAAAGTACGCATGGTTTTTCCCTGCGCAGCAACAGACTATGCCCGAACAGGAGAGTGCCATATGGCCAGGATCAGTATAATCGTTCCGGTTTACAATGCATCCAAAACGCTGAAACGCTGTGTGGACAGCATTCTGAAACAGGATTTCAGAGATTTTGAGGTGATCCTCGTGGACGACGGCAGCCGTGATGATTCCGTGCGGATCGCTGTGGATTATGAGATATCGGATCCTCGCGTCCGTTCGTTGACCAAGAAAAACGGCGGAGTATCTTCTGCCAGGAACATGGGTCTGGAGGCGGCTGCCGGTGAATTTGTGGCGTTTGTCGATTCCGACGACTGGCTGCCCATGGATGCGATCAAGCTGCTTGTGAGGGAGGCTGACGCGCAGAAAGCGGACATGGTGATCGGCGATTTTTATCGTGTGTTCGAAGGAAAGATCTCTCTTAAGGGAGGCATTGACCGCGGCGGGATGATCTCCAGGGACAAATATGCCGAGGCGATGATGAAAGCCCCGGCGGATCTGTATTTCGGCGTCTTGTGGAACAAGCTCTACCGCAGAGACCTGATCGAAAAATATCACGTGCGGCTGGATGAAAGCGTAAACTATGGCGAGGACGTGATCTTCAACCTTGAATATCTTCTGCATGTTAAAGATATCGCAGTGCTGAAAGCACCGGTCTACTACTATATCAGGACGCCCGGCTCCCTGATCGAGCAGCACGTCAGCCTGAACGGCATCGTCACCATGAAGCGGAACGTGGTCCGCTATTACGACAGCTTCTATAAACAGGTCTTCGATGAAAAATCATACCAGGAGCGCCGGGCGGTCATATTGTCGATCTATCTTGCCGTAAGCACCGATTCCCTGGTCCTGCCCTGGAGCAGCGGGGCGAAGAGCCTGGGGAAGGAGCGTGGCGCCGATGTGCCTTTTGCGCCTGCCCTGGACAATTCAGTCTCAGCCCAGTATTACCTTGGCAAGCAGCTTGCCAGCCGGTATCTGGAAACCATTGGCGTCAAGCACGACCTGACGCTGGACGAAATGCGGATCCTTTACCTTCTCTGGTGTCTTAAGAAGCCCGTGACCATGGAGGATATCGGTATTTACCTCGATATCGGCAAGGTAAGCGTGACCATGCTGACGATGCGTCTGGCCTCAGCCGGGTTCATCGGGCGCGGGACAAGTCCTGACGGTAAAAAAAAGGAAGGCTTCGTCATCGCCGGAAATGAACTCGACGCAGAATTTGAGCAGCTCGAGAAAGATTACGAGGAGTTGTGCTTCGAGGACGTTTCAGATGAGGACAGGCAGATATATTTAAGAGTCGCCGAAAAGATCCGCGGAAATATCCGCAGGCGGATCGTCCGTTCTGACACTGGCGCGGAAAAGCAAAAAGCAAATAAAAAGGCTGCCGCAAAAAAAGCGGCTGCTAAAACAAAAGAGACGACGGTCGGGTAATACCCGGCCGTTTTTCGATCAAGGGAGCTGAATCGTGCTTTCTGCCCTTTGGGCGATCTCTGCAGGGTAGATGCTGATCCAAGCAGGTCCCTCCCCATGCTGTTAGGAATGTCAAAGCACCGGAAGGGGATCGCGTAAATAATTATATTCAAAGCGACAAAAAATGCTTGACATCCGTTCCGCAATGTGTTATTTTAATTATGGTCAAAGTGACCAAGAAAGAGACGAGGCCAATGCACATCACTTTGAGCGGCGATCAGCTGTATGTGGCGGTGGATCTGATGATCCTGACCTATGGGGAAGGGAAGCTGAGGCTGCTCCTGTCACGCAGGATAAATCCCCCTTTCGATGGACTGTGGGCACTGCCGGGCCGTTTTGTGGCGCTGGAGGAATCGGCGGAGGACGCCGCCCGCAGGCTGATGGAGGAGATGCTTCCCATCGGAAATGCGTACCTGGAGCAGCTCTACACCTTTACCCAGGTCGGAAGAGATCCCCGGGGCAGGGTGATCTCGGTCGGATACCTGGCGATCGTTTCCGCCGGAGGCCTTGACGGGAAGCTGGCTGGGACGCCCCTTCACCGCTTTGATATCGACACTTCGTGTCCGGATCCCATCCTGACCGGGGAGGATGGCCGGCGGCTGGGGAAAGAAGAACTGGCATTCGACCATGAGTCCATCATCCGCATGGGGATCACCAGGCTGCAGGGCAAACTGGATTATACGTCGATCGGTTTCCGTTTCCTTCGGGATACAGAGTGCTTTTCACTGGGAGAGCTGCAGGACGTGCACGAGGCGATACTCGGTAAAAAGCTGGATGACAGCAATTTCCGGCGCGGTATTCTTGCAAAATACGAAAAGACCGGGCGGATCGTCCAGACGGAAAAAACCGCCAGGTCCGGCAGGGGGCGCCCCTCGGGGCTCTACTGCCTGATAAATTGAAAGGAGAGGACAAAAATGAGCGAAAAGAAATTTCTGATCGTCGTGGATATGCAGAAAGATTTTGTTGACGGCGCCCTGGGCACAAAGGAAGCGCAGGCAATCGTGGCCGCGGCCGCAAGGAGGATCAGGGAATGCAGGGAAGAGGGATACACCGTTATCGCCACCCTGGATACCCACGGAGAGGATTACCTTACGACCCCGGAGGGGCTGAAGCTGCCGGTGAAGCACTGCGTACGCGGCACCGGGGGATGGGCCTTGGACAAAACGATCGCGAACGAACTGAAGGGCTGCGTCATGGTGGAAAAACCCACCTTCGGCAGCGTTCGTCTGCCGGAGATCATCCGCGCCGTGACTGAGGAAGGCGACCGATTGACAGTGGAAGTGATCGGCCTGTGCACCGACATCTGCGTAATATCCAACGCGCTTCTTCTTAAAGCGTATTTTCCCGGTGCGGATATCCGGGTACGGGAAAGCTGCTGCGCGGGGGTCACGCCCGAAAAGCATCGGGCAGCGCTGGAGACCATGGCCAGCTGCCAGATCGATATTCTTTGACATTGGTCCCCCGCGGAAGGCTATCCGGGTCCTCCCGGCAGTCAGATATCATGGTAAACGATTATTTAAACCGACTATCTGAACAGGAGAAACAGCCATGAAGGAATACCGTTTTGATGCGGAAAAAGTCAGGGACAGCCTGGTGGCGGCCATCAGGGATATTTCGGCGCGGCAGGGCTTTGAAAAGGTGGTCATCGGCATCTCGGGAGGGAAGGATTCCACCGTGACGGCAGCCCTGTGCGCCAGGGCCCTGGGCGGGGACAACGTGTACGGCGTTATGCTCCCCGACGGCGTCCAGAAGGATATTTCAGACAGCGTCAGGGTATGCAATGCCCTGGGTATCCGCCGCCGCACAGTGAATATCGGCGGTATCCACGACGCCCTGAAATCAATCACAGACCAGAGGGAAGCGGCGTGCGGGGAAGGGGAATTTGCCATTCCCTTCAGCCGGGAGAGCGACATCAACGTAGGTCCGCGGCTGAGGATGACGGTGCTGCGCTATATTGCCCAGTCCCTGGGGGCTCGCCTGGCGGGCACCGGTAACCTGAGTGAGGCGACGGTCGGTTACTGCACCAAGGACGGGGACACGTCCTGTGATTTTTCGGTCCTGGGCAGCCTGACCAGCCTGGAAGTGGTGGAGGTGGGGCTGACGATGTCCGAGCTCCCCCGGGACCTGGTGGTCAAGACCCCGACGGATGGGCTGAGCGGGATGAGCGACGAGGAAAAACTGGGCCTTTCCTACCGTGACATTCACCTTCTGCTCCGGGAAGGCTCCTGCGGAAACCCGGAAACCGACGAAAAGATCCGCCGCAGGGAAAAAGCGAATATGCACAAACGCCGGATGCCCGTGATCCTTGATCCCTTCGGGACATGATCCCGCATCCCGGCCGCGCGGGACGATACTTCCGCCTGTCGAAAAGTCCATAAGAGGGGAGGATGACATGAAAAAGGAATACCTGGCGTTTTTCGGGGCTTTCAATCCGCCGACGAACGCCCATATCCGGCTTGCGGAATACGCCATGAAGGCGACCGGAGCCAAAGGGGTGCTGTTCATCCCGTCCAAGGACAATTATATCCGTGATTTCCAGGGGAAGGATTATGCCTACGGGGACAGCGAGAGGCTGGAAATGCTGCGTCTCACTGCCGGATCGAGGCCCTGGATGGAAGTCAGCGATGTTGAGATACGTCAGAAAAGCCAGCCCCGGACCTATGAGACCCTGTGCCGCCTCCGGGACGCGGGGAAGGAAGCATCGCTTCTGATCGGCAGCGACAAGCTGCCGGAGCTTGCTGAAATCTGGGCACATGTTGATGAGATCGCCCGGGAATTCGGCATCGTGGTCCTGACCCGCGGTGCGGATATGTGCGGCAGGATGATCCGGGAGAGTGCGTACCTTACCTCCCTTTCTCCGTATCTGACGATCCTTGAGACTCCTGCGGAAACCAGGAATATTTCTTCCACCCTGGTGCGCAGCCGGGTGGCGCAAATGAAGGAGATCCGCAGGGAGATCGACGTCATGGTACCGGAAGAGATCCTGGACCTGTTATAAGGCTCGGGCGTATAAAACAGAACTTTTGATGAAAACAGAAAGATCATTGCAGGACACGGAAAAAAGGCGAAGGAGGAACACGACAATGAAGCTTGAGCCCATTGTGGTATCGCTTTTGGATACCGACCTTTACAAGTTCAACATGGACCAGGTGATCTTCCACAAGCATACGGACCTGACCGGCGAGTACTATTTCAAGTGCCGCAGCGAAGACGTCAGGTTCACCCGGGAAATGCTGGAGGAGATCAACGCCCAGATCGACCATTTGTGCGGCTTGACCTTCTCCCGGGAGGAATTGGACTACCTGAGGTCCATCCGCTTTATTAAGGGCGACTATGTCGAATTCCTGCGCCTGTGGCATCCCATCCGGGATTATGTGGAGACGTCTCTCTCGGATGACGGAAAGCTTTCCATCGTTGTGCATGGCCCGCTGTTCTCCGCCATGCAGTTCGAGATCTACCTCCTGGAGATCGTCAACGAGGTCTATTTCCGCATGAGGTATGATTATAATGTGCTGCTTGAGTCCGCCAGGGAGCGTCTGGAAAGCAAGATCGAAGCCTTCCGCAGCGGTAAATACACCTTCAGTTTCGCTGAGTTCGGCTGCCGCCGCCGGCTTTCCCGGGAATGGGAGGATGAAGCGGTCCGGCGTCTGAGCCTTGAGACAGAAAACATGGTGGGCACATCCAACGTCTACCTGGCCTGGAAATATGGTCTGACCCCCATCGGCACCTATGCCCATGAGTATGTGCAGATGTACCAGGGCATCGACGAGATCCCCCTGGCTTATACCAACCATTACGCCCTCGCGGACTGGTATAACGAGTACAAAGGAGATAACGGCACGGCTCTCACCGATACCATCACCACGGATCTGTTCCTGCTGGATTTCAACCGCGCCATGGTAAACAACTTTACCGGTGTCCGGCACGACAGCGGCGACCCCTTCGAGTGGGGCGAAAAAATGATCGCGCACTACAAAAAATACGGGGCTGATCCGAAGACCAAGCTGCTCCTGTTCAGCGACAGCCTGGATTTTGACCGCGCGCAGGAATTGTACGATTACTTCAGGGGAAGGACAAAGGTGTCCTTCGGCATAGGGACGTTCGTATCCAACGATACCTGCGAGAAGGCGCTGAATATCGTCATCAAGCTGCAGACCGTCAACGGCAGGTCCGTCGCCAAGCTCTCCGATTCGCCGGGAAAGGCCATGTGCCGTGACGAGAAATACTTGTCCTACCTCAGGAGATCGGTGGCCTTCCGCCTGGACAGGGAGAAATAATCATACCTGGGTACGCCCCGGAAACGGGTATCCCGCGGGGGACGGGCAGCCGTTCCCCGCGGAAAAGGGAAAAGAGCCGCCTTTGAAAGCGAAGAACATCTGAGGGCGGATGATATACTGTACGCAATAACTGCCAAATTTTACCATAATCAGCGGCGGATGTATTTCCTGCGCGTAAAAAGGAGGAAAAAAGATGAACGCCATGGAGGGAATCTGCGGGAAAGTGGCCCCGGGGATGTGCAGGCTTGGCCTGAACGGGGGCATTGCGGTCAGGACTTCGTCCGGGTACCGGATGTGGGACATGAAAAACAAGCGCCTGATCAACTGCGACGGTTTCGCGGTGGATGCGGGAGAGGATTTCTTCTTCGTTCTTCCCACGAACAGGGTCAGGCCGGGGACATCATCCTGTCGGGCGGTATGCCGGTGTGCGTGCTTTCTTCCGACGGGGACACGGTGACAGCCGTGCACTTTGAAACCGCGGCGGTACAGTCCCTGGTCCCGGAAAGGCATTTGTTCATGGGAAATACCTACCTTTTCGGCAGGATCGTGTCGCTTTTCGGCGCAGGCGGCGCCGGGGGGAAAAAAGGAGCGGGACGGATGATGAAATACATGATGCTGTCCTCCATGCTTAGGGGAAAGGGGGACGGAAGCGGAAACATGCTGCCGCTGATCATGATGGGCGGCGGAGGGGACTGGATGGACGGACTGTTTGAGGAACTGAACGGTGACGACGAAGAAAAGGAGGCGTGATCATGGGCTACGGACACTGGACCAGGGAAAGCTTTGAACGCTACAGCACGTCGGTCGGGAGGACTGTAGATGCGTCGGGACATCTGGATGAAAGCCTTACGGACCGGCAGATCTTCAGGCAGAGGGGCCTGGATCCGCTGCTGGATCCCCGCAATGTGTCGCGGGAATGCCGTGACAGCGGCGAGCATCCCGCCACGATGCCGGTGATCCTGGCGCTGGACGTGACCGGAAGCATGGGCCTGGCCTCGGCGGAAGTCGCGAAAAAGATGAACGAGGTCATGACAAGGCTGTACGGCACGGTGAAGGATGTCGAATTCATGGTGATGGGCATCGGGGATCTGGCGTACGACAGGGCGCCGATCCAGATTTCCCAGTTCGAATCCGATATCCGCATCGCGGAGCAGCTGGACCGGATATGGATGGAGCACGGCGGCGGCGGAAACGCTTATGAATCCTATACAGCGGCCTGGTACATGGCCTCCAGGCATACAGACATTGACTGCCTGAAGCGGGGCAAAAAAGGGCTGATCATTACCATGGGGGACGAACCGATGAACCCATATCTGCCGTACCGCCCCCTGGCGGCGGCCACCGGGGATTCCCTTCAGGCGGACGTGGAAACGAGGGACCTTTATAAGGAGGTTAACGAAAAATACGACCTGTGGCATATCCATGTGATGCACCGGGAACCGGATATGTACCTGAACGGGGCGCTGCGGAGCTTTGGCGCGGTTCTCCCAAAGGGTCACCTGACAGTATTGCCGGTGGGCGGGATCGCTGAAAAGCTGATCGGGATCATCACCGCCCACGCAAACGAAGAAGGCGGGATCTCGTGGAAAAAGGAAGAAGAACCCGCCGGTGTCGGGAAAAAGCTGTTCAGTCTGTTTTCGTGGTAACGGAAGGAGGAATCGGATGCGGCAGGCGGTCATTGTCATCGGCAGCAGCTACGGAGACGAGGGAAAGGGGCTGGCCGCAGCGCTGTCCGCAAAGAGGCTTGGCGGCAAATGCCTGAATGTCCTGATCAACGGCGGGGCGCAGCGCGGACATACCGTGGAATGGAAGGACGGGCGGAGACATGTGTTCCATCACTTCGGTTCCGCGGCGGCGTTGGGAGCTGTCAGCTGCGCGGACGAGGATTTTATCGTCAATCCCCTGCTGTTTGAGGAGGAACGGGAAAAACTGAAGGACGTCGGCCTCCGGCCGGAGCTGATGGTGTCTTCAAAATGTCGCGTATCCCTCCCCTGGGATATGATTCTGGGGCAGATCATCGAGGAAAACCGTGGAAAAGCCAGGCACGGGTCCTGCGGATGCGGGATCTTTGAAACTGTCGTCCGCTTCAGGGACTGCCCCGGCGCCCTGAGATACGGGGACCTGTACCGCCTGTCGGAAAAGGAGTTTTATGAGTATGCCAGGGACGTGTCCGGGAGCTATATGCCCAAACGGCTCAAAGAGATGGGCATGAAAATGGACGAGGGGTGGCGCGCCGCGGCGGAACGGGAAGAACTGATCAAAAGGACCTGGATGGATGTGGAAAGCATGCTGGAAAATACCCGGGTCTTTGAAAGCTGGAACGACGCTGCCAGCCCCTGGCAGGCGCTCGTTTTCGAGGCCGGCCAGGGGCTGGCACTGGACGAGGGGAACAGGGAGGATTTCCCGTACCTGACCCCAAGCCATACCACGTCCCTCGTCTCCGCCAGGAGGATCGCGTCCCTCCCGGGAAACACGGCAGCTGAGGTGAATTACGTCACCCGCACCTACCTGACCCGCCACGGCCCCGGCCCGTTCCCATCAGAATGCCGGAAGGAGGAGATCAACGCGGAAATGGAGGACCGGACCAACATTCCCAACCCGCATCAGCAAAGGCTGCGGTACGGATGGTTCGACGTCCGGAGGGTACGGGAACGGGTCTTCTGGGATCTGGAGGCCTCCCGCCGCGTCCTGCCGGGACTTAAAGCCCGGCTGACGGTCACCCATCTGAACGAGACCGGGGGTAAACTTGCGGGAGCGGACAGCCTGGACGAGATGAAAAAGGGTTTTGACTTTTCGACCCTGTCGGACAGCCCGTATCTGCCGGAGTGACGATATCCGGATGCAGGACGGAAACACGTGAAGGCCACGGCGTTTCCCGGGGACGGACGCGGTCGGGAAAGACCGGTTCCTCCCCGGGTATGCCTGTTATTCGATTGGCTGCAGGTATTCTTTCAGGATGAATCCTTCCTCGCCGTGATACAGGCAGTAGAGAAACCCGTTTTCTTCTCCGACCTCCGGAAATGCGAGCACAAGCGCTCCCAGGGGGACCTTCAGGATGCGCTTGGACGAAGTGGACCTGGATTCGCGCAGGGATACGAAGCTGGAGCACCTGACCACCCGCATGTTCGGTTTCCGTTCCCTGTACAGGGCCGGGGCGTCGCTGCCGAACAGCTCCTCAAAGGGCGTGACTCCGCTGCTGGAGAGTAAGGGATTGAGGATGAGATACGTGAACCAGGAATCGTTTTCCGCCCAGGCTTCGGAGTAAGCGTCGTACGCGCAATCCACGCTGTAGCCGCTTTCCTGCCGTGACGGATCGTCGGTGGAGGTGAAGCTGAGCGCGAGCCTGCCGCCGTAATCCGGCACGGGCTCATACGACCAGGCGCCCCTGTGCGTATAGGCGAAAGAGCCGTCCAGGGCATAGCAGTACAGGGACATGCCGCCGTCTTCTTCCAGTGTGAGGACAGCTCCCGCGCCTTCGTATTCCAGGACCCATTCTCCTGGGAGCATTTTCAGGAAATCCAGATCGTATTCGGACATCAGTACGACGCTTTCAAGCGCTTTCTGGAAATATTTGGCGTTTCCCTCCGCGGCTTCAGCGGAATACTTTCCCGCCGCGGACAGGTACCGCCCGTTCTCCGCGATCAGGGTCAGGAAGGAATACGCGCCGTTTTCCTGTTCGCGGTACACGTCCATCTGAACCCGGGACGTTTCAGACATTTTCCTTATGTTTACGCCGAGTTTATCGGCATATTTCTGAGCCTCCTCCTCCGGGATGACGGAGAGCACCATATAGTCGTCCGACAGGAGCGCGGCGACCAGGACGCCCTCAAGGCCTTCTGCTTCGCCCTGACGAGCCTCCAGATGCCCGTCGGCGTACCAGAAGGAAAAGCCGAGGGGACTTGTAAACAACGTCTCTTCGATCGGTTCTTCCATGCCTTCCAGCATAATCACGCCCTGACGCGTTTCGGCCGCCGCAGCGGAAAGGACCAGCATAAGGCAGAGCGTGAAAGACAACAGGCGGACTGAGGCTTTGTTTTTCATGACATATCCTCCTTTATACATGTCGCTTCCGTATCCGGGCACGCCCTGTCCGGACGCGGCAAGATCCACATGGCCTTGTCTTTATTATATCCGATACAACCACGATGGCAACAGTCAAACCGGGTAACAAGGAGATTATCGCGTAAAAAAACAAAAGAGCGGGGAGAAAAAACATTTCTCCGCTCCTGATTTGCGATCATGTATTACTCTTCTTCCCTGGTCAGGTACTCCGGAGGAACGCGCTTTGTAAGCCAGACGCCGTTGACGGAAAGGAAGAATTTGAAACCGTCCGCGGCCATACGGCCTGCATCCACGGAAAAGACCACGGGCCTGCCATGGCGGGTGCCGACGTTTAGGGCAGTCCGGCGATCCGCGGACAGATGGACGTACAGGCGGGATCTGGGCTCGAGGCCGGTGGCGAGGATGGAAGTAACGTATTTTTCGCCTGTGCCGTGCCAGAGGATCGCGGGCGGCTGTTTTTCGGGAAGTTCCACATCCACCGGGATCGAATGGCCTTGGTTGGCGCGGATCAGCGTATGATCCTCGTTAAAGGAATAACGTCCTTTGGGATCGGTGCGGACGATCTCTTCCAGTGTTTCCATATCCAGGGGATGAGTCCTGCCGACGCCGGCGATCAGTTCCTCGACGTTCGCCCAGCCGTGTTCGTCCAGGGTGACACCGGCGGTTTCGGGTTTGTGCCGGAGGATCAGGGAAATGTATTTGCTTGTTTCGATGATGTCCATGGTTTCACACTCCTGTCATATGGGGTAGTTGGACCGGTCCTTGCCGGTCATGAAAAGGATATCACGCCGAACGGCGGGCTGTTGATTTGTTTTTCCGTTACAGAACGAAAAGGACCGATCATCTTCGCCGGTTAGGATATCGATCAGGCGCTCCGCGGTGGCAAAAGTCGCACAGGGGATATGGCCAGTTCCATGGCAGGGAGCGTCCGCAGCCGGAGCAGGTCCTTGTCCGGAGCTTCTGGGTAGACAGGATATGGATGATGCCCTGGGAAATCAGGTCCTTGCGGCGCTGGATCTCCTGAAGAACTTCGTCCGGAAATGGCAGGAACAGGCGAACGTAATTATATATCAGGTCGCATCGGCGGTAATCCGCTTCCAGGCCGTCCAGTTCCGCCGTGACGCAGGATTCCGGGTCCACCGGTTCAGGTAAAAGCTCCTTTGCTTCCAGATGCTCTCCTTCACATTCTGCGCGGTACATCCGCCGCCAGAGGGTGAGAAGATCCGGTTCGGTCTCGTCAAAGGGGATGCAGACGAAACGGTAGAGCAGCGTTTTGTCGGTATCGCGGGTCTCCATCATCTGCGTCAAGCGGGCCATCCTTTCCGACGAGGCCTTGGAGAAAAAGCCTTTGTCCTTCATGGCCTGCCAGCGGTCGATAATGGCGCTGAGCGGGAGGGGAATGCCCAACAGGCTTTCGGGAAAACGGATGTACGCTTCAGTCAGGGGAGGAAGGGGATGAGCGAGGGCGCGCGCTACGGTGCCACGGAAGCCGAAGGCGTTGACATAGCCTGTGTCGTACTGGCCGTACCTTCCTGCGCGGCCCGCGATCTGCTTGATCTCGGCGTCGGTGAGGGGACGGACGATATCGCCGTCGTATTTTTCGCTTTCCAGGAACACCACGCGCTCGATGGGAAGGTTCATGCCCATGGCAATGGCGTCCGTAGATACCACAACGTCGTTTTCCCCTTGCTGGAAGGACCGGGCCTGGCTTCGCCTCACGTCCGGCGGCAGCGCGCCGTAGATCAGCGATACGCGGAAGCCCTGCTGCCTCAGTTCTGCGGCTGCTGCATGGACCCGTGCTTTGGAGAAAACGATCAGCGCATCTCCGGGGCGTACGGATTCCGGGAAACGGAAGCCTTCGTTCTGCACCACAAGCGGGGTCATCCTTTCATGTCGCGTGACAGACAGTGTATCCCCGCAGTCCAAGACCATCTGCGTTAAAAGAAGCTCCGCATCAGGGGAGGCGCACAGGTGGATCTCTTCAGCGCACAAGCCCAGGATAGCGGCAGTCCACGCGCCGCCCCTGTCCCGGTCAGAGATCATCTGGCATTCGTCGATGACCGCCACGTCGTAATGGGTCTGCATGTCCGCCATCTCGACGGTGGAGGACTGCACCCGGCTGCCGGGCACCCGGATCTGTTCCTCTCCGGTGACCAGGGAACAGGGGACATCCCGGAGATTCAGCGTTTCAAACTGCTCCGCCGCCAGCAGCCTCAGCGGTCCCAAATAAATACCCTGGCGGGCCCCGTGGAGACGGCCGCAGGCTTCATAGGTTTTGCCGGAATTGGTCGGTCCCAGATGCAGGATAAAACGGCGCTTCATGGCCCGTGCGGCAGGATAAAGATCCCGGTAATGGGCCGGGACTGCGTCAAGAAGAGCGCTGCGGATCTGGTTTTCTCCGGCGGCAGCGGCATCCGCCCGCTTCTGCAGGTGTCGTACAGAGTTGTTTTCGCCGATGAGGCGTCGGATCCTGTCCGATGTAAAGCGCTTTCGTGTGCGGGCGATCACGGAATCCCGGGCGGACCTGTATTCCCTGTCCAGCGCGTCGCCCACCGTGCCCCCTCCGGGCATGCGGATATTCCTGCAGCCCCGCAGGGACGGAAAGGCCGGCTCGATCTCCCTGCGGATGATGGAAAGGAGAGTATCCGGGGAATAAGCGCTGTCGATGACGGAAACCGGGAGGCCGTTCTGAAACACGTTCCTCATCATCCATGCATTGACACTCATGCCGTGCCTGTCCCCGGGCACAAGGGACGCAAGGCTGCCGCGCATAAGGAAACGCGCCGTGCGTTCTTCCGCGTCGGCGGTGATGCGTCCCATCCTTTTGCCAAGGAGTATGCGGACCCGATCACCGGAGACCAGACGGACGGCGGCCCTTGCGTGACCGGGTGTGACGCGGCAGCGCCTGACGGACCGGAGAAAATCAAGATCGATCTCTTCTCCGGAATCCAGCAAAGATGTGATCAGGGGGGCAAGCAGGTCGAAATCGGCGCGGTAATAATCGGTGGGAAGTTCTCCGCGCCGGAGGGAGGCGCTCACCTTGTCAGCGCGGCGCAGATGATAGAGAGCGCTTTCGAAAGCCTGGGTGTTTGCGGGTGCCCCTGAGGGATCCGCTCCGGTTTTTTTGAGCGCCTGGCGGGCAAGGAAGCGTTCCCTTTCCCGGATCACCGCCTCAATATAGGCTTGCAGAGCCTTTTGATCTTCCATAGACCACCTGAAAAGACAATGTGTTTTCTGCTCTTTTCTCCGTGTCAGCCGTGAGGAGGGAGGGAAACGGGCATGCCTCCGGGAGCTGAAAGGATCGACTATGCTATCATAATGGACGGATATCGTGATGTCAAGCGGGCGCCGGACCATGGCTGCGGCCAATGAGGGCTTGGCGGTGAATTTGTATTTTTTAGGCTCCCGCGCGGACAATTGGGCGCAGTAAGGGTAGACTTGCTCGATATGGGTGTGATATAATACCGCTTAAAGGACCAGACTTCCGCGAAAGCGAATGATTCGCGCACATGCTTCATTGAGGGAAGACTTTGCGCAGCGCCGCAGGATGTCCGGCATGTTATAAAAAGGAAGGAAAGAAAAATGGAACTGAAAGGCTTGACTGCGAAACAGGTCGAGGAGAGCCGCAAACAGTACGGTGCAAACGTATTGACGCAGATCCCCCCGGACCCACTGTGGAAAAAGATCCTGGAAGGCTTTAAGGATCCGATGATCATGATCCTGCTGGTGGCCTTGGCCATCCAGGTGGTCCTGTGGATCATGGGCAAGGCCGAATGGTACGAACCCGTGTGTGTGCTGGTAGCTATCCTGCTGGCCAACGGCGTCGCTTCTGTCTCCGAGCATAGTCAGGAGGGGAAAGCCGGCGCTCTCAAGGCCGAGGAAGAAGCCAAGGAAATGACCAAGATCCTTCGTGACGGCGAACTGCATGAAATGCATGTCAGAGAAGTCGTTACCGGGGACCTGATCTATCTCCAGGCCGGCGACAAGATCCCCGCCGACGGCGAGATCGTCGACGGCGAGATCATGGTGGACCAGGCCGCCCTCAACGGCGAGACTGAGGAAGCCCGCAAGAATGTGGACGTTAAGGGCGAAGGCTATCAGGTGAAGGATCTGCTGAACACCCATTACGCCTATCGCGGCACGGTGGTTGTGTCCGGCGAAGCCTATATGCAGGTGAAAGTCGTCGGCGATAAGACCCTGTTCGGCGAACTGGCCCTGGAGGTCCAGGAGGACACCCGTGAAACGCCCCTGCAGGTCAAACTGGGCAAGCTGGCCAAGCAGATCTCCATGTTCGGATACATCGGCGCAATTGCCATCATCATCGGTGTTTTGGCCATCAACATCCTCACCGGCAAGACTGCCGGCTTCGACTTTGCCCAGTGGCTCGGCCTGATCATCGAGGCTGTCACCGTAGCCGTAACCATCATCATCTGCGCGGTGCCGGAAGGCTTGCCGATGCTGACCAGCATCCTTTTGTCCTTCCAATCCATCCGCATGATCAAGGACAACGTGCTTGTCCGCAAGATCAACGGTCTTGAGACCGCCGGATCCCTCTCCCTCTTGTTCACCGACAAGACCGGCACCATCACCCAGGGCAAGCTTTCGGTGGTAGAACTCGCGACCGGCAACCAGCGCATCTTCACCAAACTGAACGAGCTTCCCCCCTCCATGCGCCGGGATGTGGTCACAGGCATCGGTCTGAATAACTCAGCCACGGTCTCCGGCAAGGAGATCATCGGCGGCAACTCCACCGACCGCGCCATGATGGCCTTCCTTCTGGGCGAAGGCGCGGTGGCCGAGATGTCCAAGGACGAGGTAAGGGCTTTCAACCCCTTCAACTCCACCAAAAAGATGTCCGACGTCACCGTGGAGCATAACGGTAAGACCGTTGTCTATCTTAAAGGCGCGCCTGAGAGAATCATTGAACGCTGCGACAAATTCATCGACGAGGAAGGCGACGTCAAACCCCTGAATGAAGAGACCCGCTCCTCCCTGATGAACTATATGAATACCCAGGCCGGAAGGTCCATGCGGCTTCTGGGTGTGGCCAAGACCGAGGGCGATCCAGAGGGACGCGACTTGACGCTGGTGTGCGTTCTGTCCATCCGTGACAATGTCCGCAAGGAAGTCATCCCCGCCATCAAGGAAGTGCAGGACGCCGGCATCCAGGTTGTCATGGTCACCGGCGACCGCAAGGAGACCGCCGTGGCCATTGCCAGGGAATCCGGCTTGCTGCGGGATCCCTCCGAGGTGGCCCTGACCAGCGCCGAGATGGCCGAGATGAGCGACGAGGAGCTCAAGCGCAACCTGCCCAAGCTGCGCGTTGTGGCCCGTGCGCTGCCCACCGACAAATCCCGTCTGGTGCGCGTCGCCCAGGAAATGAATCTGGTGGTCGGCATGACCGGCGACGGTGTCAACGATTCCCCTGCCCTCAAGAAGGCTGACGTGGGCTTCGCCATGGGCTCCGGCACCGAAGTAGCCAAGGAAGCCGGTGACATCACCATCCTGGACGATAACTTCACTTCCATTGACAAGGCCATCCTTTACGGCCGCACGATGTTCAAGTCCATCCGCAAGTTCCTGATCTTCCAGCTGACGGTCAATGTAGCCGCCGTACTTACCTGCTTCCTGGCTCCGTTCTTCGGAGAAAACGAGATCCTGACAGTGATCCAGCTGCTCCTTATCAATCTGGCCATGGATACCCTGGCGGCCATCGCCTTCGGTTCCGAGCCCGCCCTGAAGGAGTACATGAAGGAAAGACCCATCGCCCGCGATGCGTCCATCGTTTCCAAGGGCATGCTGGTGCAGATCGTCTGCAGTGCGCTTTATATCACCGCGCTATGCCTGTGCATCCGTTTCCTGCCTGCGGTTATGAGTTTGATCGGAGCTCCGGAAGCGCTTGTAAACAATCTTCTGAAGCCGGAAACGATCACTTACCTGAACTCCGCAGTGTTTGCTTCATTCATGATGGCTATCACTTTCAATGGGTTCAACGCACGTACCGAGCATATCAATGTATTTGAAAGTCTTGGACGTAACAGGAATTTCCTGATCGTGATGGGAGTCATTTTCCTGGCACAGTTCATCTTTGTATCTATCGGAGGCGAGGTCCTGAGCGTACATCCGCTTTCCGCCACGACATGGCTGGTTTGCTGTGCCCTTGCTTTCCTGGTGATCCTTGTCGGGACCCTTGTCAAGATCATGAACGGCAAAAAGACCGCCTGAACCTGATAGCCCGCCCCGCCGATATCCCGCGGGGCGGGACGGAATAAAAAAACTACACAGGAGGAACACACATGGTTAACCTGAAAAAAGGCGAAAAGATCAACCTGACAAAGAGTGACGCCGGCCTGCGGAAAATCATGGTCGGTCTGGGCTGGGACGAAGCTCAGCCCCAGCAGCACGGCTTGAGGGCCTTGTTTGCAGCCAAACCCGCGGACATCGACTGTGACGCGTCCGTCATCCTGTGCGGAGAAAACGGCAAGCTGATCCCTTCCAAGGATTTTTGCGTCTACTTCGGCAATCTCAGGCACCCCAGCGGAGCGGTCATCCATCAGGGCGACAACCTGACCGGCGGCGGCGAAGGTGACGACGAGCAGATCATGGTTGACCTTTCGATCATGCCTCCGGAGGTGGCTAAACTCGTATTTGTCGTCAATATTTATGACGCCAACGTTCGCAGGCAACACTTCGGCATGATCAGGAACGCCTTCATCCGCCTGGTCAACACCAAAAACAATACCGAGATCTGCCGCTACAACCTGACGGACGATTACAGCGGCTCTACCGGCCTGATCGTAGGCGAACTCTTCCGCAGCGGCAATGAGTGGCAGTTCAACGCCATCGGCAAGGGTGTCGCCGAAGCAAGCCGGCTGCAGAAGCTGGTCGATATGTACAAGTGATCGATTAATTGACAAAAAAGAAAGGAAGTACCCGTTATGGCAGTCAATCTTCAAAAAGGACAGAAGATCAGTTTGCAGAAGAGTGTGAAGCTGGCGCTGGTAGGCCTTGGCTGGGATACCAACCGCTACACCGGCACCGCGGATTTCGATCTGGATGCCAGCGCGTTCATGCTGGGAGCGAACGGCAAGGTCCGCAAGGATTCTGATTTTATCTTCTACGGCAACCTCCAGAGTGACGACGGATCGGTCACCCACACCGGTGACAGCCTGGAAGGCGGCAGCGGCGGAGACGACGAGACCCTTTTCATCGACTTTACCAAGGTTCCCGCGGATGTGCAGAAGATCGCCATTACCGTGACCATTTATGAAGCTCAGGAACGCGGCCAGAACTTTGGCCAGGTCTCCAACGCTTATGTGCGCGTAGCCCGCAGGACCAGCGAAAGTGACACGGTCGGCATTGAGGAACTCCGCTACGACTTGGGCGAGGAATTCTCCATCGAGACGGCGCTGGTGGTCTGCGAGATCTACCGCAGCGGCTCGGATTGGAAGTTCAATGCGGTCGGCGCCGGCTACCAAGGCGGCCTGTATGCCCTGTGCAAGGCTTACGGCGTCAATGTCTGATCTCACCAAACGCCTGATCGGCGCGGGCAGCGTGCAAAAAACTGCCCGCGCCGGTTTAAAGAGGAAGTAGCATGAAGGGCAACAGAACAAAGCTCCGCCTCTCCTTCAATTCCCCGGCGATCCTTGTCTTTACCGCCATCTGCATTGCCGTGCAGCTTTTGGACATGGCCACCGGCGGACGGAGCAACGGCATCCTTTTCAGCGTATATCGCTCATCCCTGAAGGACCCGCTGACCTATATACGGTGCATAACGCATGTTTTCGGTCATTCCGGCTGGGAACACCTGGTGAACAACATCATGTATATCCTGATCCTGGGACCGATGCTGGAAGAAAAATACGGAACGCAGAACATCGTATTTGTCATGCTGGCGACGGCGCTTGTGATCGGTATCATCAATCCCATCCTTTTCCCGATGGTAAGACTGCTTGGCGCCAGCGGCATCGTGTTTGCGTTCATCGTGCTTTCCTCAATCACCGTCAGAGAAAACGGACAGATCCCAGTAACTTTCATCCTTGTGGTGCTTTTATATCTGGGGCAGCAGATATACGATGGTCTTTCCATCGCGGACAATGTGTCTCAGATCGCCCATATCATCGGCGGCATCGTGGGGGCGATCCTCGGATTTGCCATGAACAGCCTGTCGCTGAAGAAAAAAAGGAATTAAAGACCATGCTGCACAGAGTGAATGCCAGGACACCGGAGGATTTTTTTGTTCCCGCTGTGAAAAGGGCGCCTGTAGGCGCCTGTTTTATCCGCTTGACCGAATGCAGCGATGATATCCTTGACATCATCTGGCGCTGTCATGAGGCGGCTGCAGCCAGGGGCGTGATCCTTGACGGTGGGCTTAGCAACCCGATCGATCTGCAGCTGAGGTATTATCGCGACGTCCTGGGAGACGATTTTGAAACAAATTACGATTTTATTCTTTTTTCTCTGCAAAAGTGGGTGCCAAGGACGCAGGAAAGGATCCGGCGGGACCTTGCCACGGCCATGATGGAAGAGATCGGTATTCTCAGGCGCGAGGGAAAATCTGACGGGATCATCCGGAACATCTATATCAAATGGATGTGCTGGCTGTACTACAGCTTTGGGCGCCTCGTTCCCTTTCTGGGGCAGGAGGACTTGCCAAAGGTGCTGGTATTCGGCGGTATCCCCAGCGTTCACGCGCTGATCATGTATAAGATCATCTGTGCTGTCGGGACAGATATCCTTATGGTGGACAATTCCTCCGGCGGAAAGTATGAAAAACTTGATCCGAAGGATGAGATTTCCCAGCATCTTGCAGTCCCCGGAGGAAAGCCGTTTCCGGCGGACTTGACGCTGAAAAAACTCCGTGCGGAACGGAGCAGGATGGCTGTGTCACCTTCGGCGACGCCCGTGCAGCAGCGGCCTGTACCGTCCCCATTGCGGACCGCGTCTCCCGCGCAGCGTATCACACCGACGCCTGTTCAGCAGCGCTCTGTCCATCCCGCACCGACACCCGTGCAGCAGCGGCCTGTTCAAAGTGCGCCGCGGCCCGTGGTCCCTGACCGGCAGAATGCGCATAACGCTGTGCAGCGTCCTTTGCCTGCAAAACCGGCTGTTCCGCAGAAGATCGATATCGTGGACCGTTTTCCCCGTCCGGCGCGCCGCGAGTGCTGCAACGCGTGGATGAAGAACGCTTCTCTCGATTCCGTTCTGACGCGTCCCGGGGACCGGGGAGATGACGCTGCCCTGTTTTACAATTCCTTTATCCGCCTGACGGGCGTAACAGACAGGATGACCTACGCCAGCGAGCTTCACCAGTTTTACAAGTCTCTCCTGACTGGCAAACGCACGGTTTTCGTGCTGGACGGCCCGGTCCCCGAACCGGGCACCGACGAGATCGACGGTATCCGTCGCAGGAACTACAAAACTCCCGAGGAGATGATCGTGGACCTGGCCGGGAATCTGCCTTCCTCCGCGCAGGTCGAACTGCAGAAGGAGATCCAGTCCGCCTTTGTGCGTGTCCTCATGCGAGCCTCCGGGGAAGAAAAAAACCTGAATCGGCTGACTGTCAGGGCCGTTTATCTGCTGTGCTGGATCAAGCGGTATCAGGGTGAGATTTTTAGGGGCTGGAAAGAAACGGACATCCCCGTCGTGATCAAAATGGGCGGATGCGTGAACGACGCGGAAGCAATGTATTTCCTGTACCTTTCCATGCTTCCCACGGATGTTGTGATCCTCAGCCCGGACCTTGACAAGCCGTGCGTGCTTCAGGATGAACGCCTCCTGGAGATAAGCGGCAGCCAGTCAATGAAGATCATGCAGTTCCCTAAAAACAGCGGAAACCTGGAGATGGGAACCGTGGCCGCTTTTGCCGAGCAGGACCTGACGGAAATGCTTTACAGCGATTCCGGGATATACCGCACAAGGCAGTTTGAACGGGCCGAGATCATAACGCTTAAAACCACCTATGACGAGATATTCATCCTGTGGGATCAGGAACTCAAGTATCGCCCGAATTTTTCGGCCCAGGACGGTGTGGTCAGCGTACCTGTGATCTACGCCAAGGTTTCGGGTGTGAAGAATGGCAAGCTTTCGCCTTACTGGCAGAAGGTCAGGGAATTGAAGGATGCGGGGGATACCCTCTTTTTCAGTCATTTTCCCATTGTGAGTCCGACTGAGGGCGGGAAATACCAGAACCTGGCATCCAAAGGCCTAAAAAAAGGGAAGATCCTCAGGGAAGAGATACGCTCAGCCCGGGATTACCCCTTTGGACTTCTGAGAAACGAAATACAGGACCATATTTTCGACAAGCTGCAATTGATGCTGGACCGGCGGATCATCCGGGGAACCTTTGAGAACGGTACAGAATACACGGTGCTTTCCACGGCCCTGGGCATAAACAAGGACATTGTCCGGGCAGTGCAGGCGTTCGATTTCGCGAAACGCAATCCCAAAGCGGTGGTGGTCTCCACCAAGGACGTTTCGCCCACCCTGGAAGACGCCATCCTGCTGACTTTCCTGAATGAGATCGGCTTTGATGTCGTAATGTTCGTCCCGACAGGCTATCAGCTGATCGAACGCTTTTTGAACGATCATTATCCGGTGGAACACCAGATCGGCGATTTTATCTATGATCTGGAGGTGCCGGACATGAATTCCGCTTCCCCAACAAAAGCCCTGTCGTGGCTGAATAATCTACTTAAGAGAGGTGACTGAAATGGCTATGAACTTTGGCCCCAGGCCCCAGGCCCAGGCGCAGGCTGCCGCAAGTATGGAAACCGTCCAAAACGATGTAATGGATATCAAGCCTTTTGACGTGCAGGCGGACCGTGAAGAGGCCCGCAACGCGTTGGCTCATTCCCCCGAAGTGGAGGCCCTGACCGCCCAGATCGACGTCAACGATCTGACTACCATCGTTTCCTTCGGCAAGGATTCCGCCGAAAAGATTTCCCAGGCGTCAGATGTCGTTCTCCGCTCCATGAGCCTTAGCCAGGTCAATGACACCGGCAAACTGCTTTCGACTCTGGGAAAAGTGATGGACCAGTTCAATATTGAAGAGATCCGTGAGAATCCCTCCCTTTTTAACAAGCTGTTCGGCGGATTAAAGAAGCAGCTGGAGAAGATCCTTGAAAAATACAACACCATGGGTGACGAAGTGGACAAGATCTACGTCCAGCTGAAACAGTATGAAAGGGAGATCATCCAGTCCAACAACAAACTGGAGGAAATGTTCCGGTCCAATTTGGATTACTATCATGACCTGTGCAAATATATCGTCGCCGGCGAGCAGGGCTGCCAGGAGATCACCGATTACATGGAGCAGCGAAAGCAGGAAATGGAAGCTACCGGAGACAGTTCCATCCAGTTTGAGATCCAGAGCCTGGAGCAGGCCAGGGACGCTCTGGAGCAGCGTACCCAGGACCTGAGGACCGCCGAAGTGGTGGCTATGCAGTCCATCCCGATGATCAGGACCATGGAAGTCAGCAACCTGAACCTGGTCCGCAAGATCAACTCCGCATTCATTATCACCATGCCCGTATTCAAGCAGGCTCTGGCCCAGGCCATCATGCTCAAGCGGCAGAAGATCCAGGCGGACGCTCTCAACGCCCTGGACCAGCGGACCAACGAGATGCTGCTGAAGAACGCCAAAAACACCATGGAACAGTCCAAGATGGTCGCCCGTATGTCCTCCGGAAGCTCCATCAAGGTGGAGACCCTCGAAAGTACATGGAAGACCATCGTCGATGGCATCGAGGAGACCAAGAAGATCCAGGAGGACGCCAGGAGGCAGCGGGCCGACGACCAGGCACGCCTGGAAAAGATCAAGCAGGATTTCAGCCAGAGGTTCAACAATGGTCGTCCTCTCTGATGAGATCCGCATAACGGCATAGGCCGAGCGGACAAGGACAGCTTTGGAAGGGCACGAAACAAACAGAAATACCGCCCGCTCCTGAAAATGAGTATCAAACGTGCACGGTAGATATCCAAAAAATAACTAAAGCACCTTGCCCAAGAAGGCAGGGTGCTTTTTTACGGTCCGGAGGCTGAAACTGAGCGCGGAATTATCCAGCCCCCGGGCACCGGTTGTCAGGCGTTCTATAAGATCAATAGCTTCCTTCGGTATCTGACGTGATGTCTGCATCCGGTTTCCTGCGGGAGGAACGGAACCGTTCCATCAGGAGATCGTAGAACAGCTTTTCGTCAAAAGGAAGGGTAACGGCTGAATCCAGCCATGCGGAAAGATGCATCGCGTTTGAAAGCAGCAGGCCGTTGAGGCCTTCACGGCCGTCGGCAACGAGGGGTTCTCCCCGCAGGATATTGGCGGCAAAGGCGTTCAAAACCCCTGTATGCTGCGGGTTTTTCCCGTCCGTTTCGACGTCGATGACGGTGCAGGGCGGCTTTCCAAAGGCTTCCCGGCTGGTACTGCAGTATTCCCTCTCGTCGATCCCCAGCTTCCAGAAAGTTAGGCGGCCGTCCTCACAGACCAGCTTGCCCTTTGTGCCTGTGATCTCCAGGCGGTTGGTGCCGGGAGCGTCGGCGGTGGTTGTGACAAACACACCCGTGGCGCCGTTGGCGAATTCCAGGTAGGCAGTTACGTCGTCCTCCACCTCGATATCATGCCACTTGCCGTTGAACATATGGGCCTGCACCTTGACCGGCATCCCGCAGAGCCATTGCAGCAGGTCCAACTGGTGGGGGCACTGGTTCAGCAGTACACCTCCGCCCTCGCCGCTCCAGGTGGCGCGCCAGGCGCCGGAATCGTAGTAATACTGGGGACGGTACCAGTCGGTGATCAGCCAGCTCATCCTTTTCATTTCGCCAAGTTCACCGGAAACGATCATTTCCTTCATTTTCCTGTAAAGGCAGTTGGTGCGCTGGTTGAACATCAGAGCGAAAGTCAGGTCCGGATGACGGTCAGCCTCGATGATCATTTCCCGAACCTGAAGTGTATAGACCCCGGCGGGCTTTTCCACAAGAACGTGCTGCCCTGCCTTCATTGCGAGGATCGCCAGATCCGGGTGCTGGTAATGGGGGACGGAAATGAGGACGGAGTCGCAGACGCGGCTGGCGATCAGATCCGCGCCGTCTGAAAAGACGCTGACGCCTGGAATATGTTCCGCGGCCCACTGTCGGCGGCTTTCACGCCTGTCGGCGACGGCGACAAGCTGGATATGTGGGCATTCGCCGGAGGTGACACGGGCCACATGGGTCGTGCCGATGTTGCCGATCCCGATGATTCCAAGTCGAATCTTGTCCATATAAAGCCTCCTGATCCGATGCTTTGATCGGTAATAAAAACAGATCCCACAAGAAAGGATGAAAATGGTCTCAGGTCCTGATCATCAGGATATCGTCCAGCGTACCGTCGTCCTTAAAGACCATCATGTCTCTTACGTGCAGGCGGACGTCCTTCCCACTGTCAAGGCTTTTGCTGCCGTATCCATCGGCGATTACGCGCACGGTTTCGTTTCCTACCTTAACACGGCAGTCGCTGACATCTCCCAGGTAATAATGAGCCTCAAGCGTTCCGCGTATCTCGCCGTCCGGCTGGAAAAGGATGTTTTCCGGCCGGATGGCCACGTCCACGCTGCCCCGGAGTTCGCCCTGGTAGGAGAGGACCTGGCCGCCCATGGATGGGACGACGATGCGTCCTTTCTCCGCGATCCCTTTAAAAAAGTCGACCTTGCCAAGAAAATCCGCCACAAACTGGTTTGCCGGGCGGTTGTAGATCTCCTCCGGCGAACCGCACTGCTGCACTATCCCCCGGTTGATCAGGAAGATCCTGTCACTCATGGCCATGGCCTCGGTCTGATCGTGGGTGACGTAGACCACGGTGATACCGGTTTTCTTCTGGATTTCCTTGATCTCAAATCTCATCGATTCACGAAGCTTAGCGTCCAGATTGGACAGGGGTTCGTCCAGCAGGAGGAGTCCCGGTGCGGCAACCAGCGCCCTGGCCAGGGCGACCCGCTGCTGCTGTCCCCCCGAAAGCTGGTTGGGATATCGTTGGGAATACTGCTTTAGATGTACGATGTCAAGAACCCGCTCCACGCTTTGTCGGATCTCGTCTTTTGCAGTATGGCGGATGGCGAGGGGATAGGCAACGTTGTCGAAAACGTTCATATGAGGCCATACAGCGTAGCTTTGAAAAACCATCCCGATGGCGCGCTTTTCGGGAGGGATAAAGGTTTTGCCGCCGGAAACCAGCCGGTCGTCCAGGTACAGTTCCCCGGAGGTGGGCTTTTCAAATCCGGCGATAATGCGGAGCATGGTGGTCTTCCCGCAGCCGGAGGGACCGAGAAAGGTGACAAATTCCCCGTCAAAGAAGGTTTCGGTGAATTCCTTCAAGACCACATTGTCCCCAAATGATTTTGTGATATGGCTGATCTTAACGCTTGCCATCGCTGGTTCCCTTTCTCAGATGGAAAATTCGCCCTTGGTGAGACGGCCAAGGATAAAGTTAAGAACTACGACGATCAGAAGTATGCCGAAAGCCATGGCGCAGCTCATGGATTGACTGGTGTTGGTCCAGTATTCGTACAGCTGAAAGCCGATGGTCTTGGTGGAGCTTGAATACAAAAGGGCGGTCATGGAAAGCTCATAAAAGCTGGGAATGAAGATAAGGAACCAGCCAGCGGCGATGCTGGGGAATATAAGCGGACCGGTGATGCGGCCCATTGTCGTCAGCCATCCGGCGCCGGAAACCTGGCTGCATTCTTCCAGAGATACATGGATCTGGCTCATGGCCGAAACCACCGTGCGCATGCCCATCATCTGGTACTTGATCAGGTAAGCGATGATCATGATCCAGGCGGTGTTGTAGATATCGAGCCCGAAATTTCCGCGCATGGTCATGATCAACCCCAGGGCTATGACTACGGAAGGCGTTCCGGAGCCGAGGGTGATCAGGAAATTTGGGATGGTCCTGCCGCGGACTCGGGTACGCTGCATCAGGTAGCTCATCACACAGGCGATGACAAGGCCAACCGTGGCGGTGCAGGTGGCAAATAAAAGCGAATTTCTAAGGCAGGATAGTGTTTCGTTTCGCGTAAAGATGCTTGTCCAGTTGTTCAGGGTAAAGTTGCCGCTGTCCAGCACGCTTTTTCCGATGTCTCCCTTAAGGGAGGTCAGGAGGATGGTCGCGAAGGGGATCACCACCATAATGACGGCAAAAAGGGAGACCATCACAGTCAGCGGGACACGCCAGTGTCTCAGGTCCACGCTGCTTGGACGGACAGATTTGCCCGAGACGGTGATATATTGCCTGCGGGCCAGTACCACATCCGAAATAAACAGTACGATCAGCGCCACTGCCATCAGGAACACTGCGAGGGCTGTGGCGTCGTTCATTTTCACCTGGCTTTGCCCGTTATACTCCACGATCCGCGTGGTAACGGTGTTGACGTTGCCGGGGATCCCAACGATGGACGGGATCCCGTAGCAGCTGGCAGCGCTGATGAAGACCAGCAGCGCTCCGCCGATCAGCGAGGGCATCATCATCGGAAGGGTCACGGTGAAGAGCGTTTTCAGCGGGGAAGCTCCGGATATGCGGCTCGCCTCTTCCAGTGAGGGGTCCATTTTTTCCATCGCGCGGCTGATGGTGATGAAGGCGTAGGGGTAATAGAAGGTGGTCAGCACCCAGATCATCCCGGGAAGGGTATATACGTTCAACGGGCCCGGAGCGTCGCTGAGTCCGAAGATAGCCCGCAGCCACAGGTTGACTGTGCCCACGTTCGGGTTCATCAGCCTGAGCCAGGCCATGGCCCCCACATAGGGCGGCACCATGTAGGTGATGACGAAAAGCGAACGGAAAAATTTACGGCCGTACAGGTTGGTCCGGCCCACCAGGAAAGCCAGGGGGAACGCGATCAGCGTGCCGAGGATCATGGTGGAAAAAGAAGCGATCAAGGTGTTTTTAAGGGCTTCCAGGTTCATCGGGTCGGTGTACAGCCTTTGGAAGACGCCAAGGGTGAAGCTGCCCTCCGGGAAGAAGGATCGGATGACCATGTATACGACCGGCAGCATTTGAAAATACAAGAGAAAGTCGACGATCAGCAGGATAAAGATCCATTTGACGTCGAACCTCCAGGTCTTTTCGGAGAGCATCAGCAGGGTAAGCAGCACTGCGTCAAGCATAAGGATGATCCCCAGAAGCACCACGGTTCTGCTGTGGCCATAGAACATCTGCCGCAGGAAAGATACCTCACCGCGGGCTGCCATGCGGAATGCGATCAGCTGCTGCCCCTTGTCACGCACACTTTTTTTAAGTTCCGCGGCGCTGTCTGCGCCCTGGCTGCCGGAAGAGGATGCGGCTGTGAAATAGACCTGCATGAGCATGGCCTTTTTCGCTTCTCCCTGGAGATCTCCCATGGCGCTCTCAGATCCCGCAGGCAGAGGAAGACTGTCGTCTGCGACGCAGCGGAGCAGTTGGCGGCGGAATTCAGGGGAGTCAGCGCCTGTGATGGCCTTGCGGGCGGATGAATTGACCTTTGGACCGGAAACGAGGTAGGCCGCATACAAGAGTTTGAGCGCTGTTTCGTCTTCCCGGCCTGCGGAAAGGAGGATCGCTTCTTCCGCGTCTTTTCCTGCGCCTGCGCATTGGCCTTCAAATGCGGATACGGCAAGGGCGCGGGCAGCGGAGAGGACGACGGCCCTGTCGTTTCCGTCAAGGGCGTCGAGGTCAGGTCTCAGATGAGAGCGGTAAACATTGCTGACATGACCCGACAGGGAATAGATCGCCCGGTAAGCGCTTTCTGAGGTAAAACCGTCAGCGGCCATGATCCGCTGCCCGTGCAGGCCGGAGACAAGCAGCAGCGTTCCGATCAGGAAGAGCGCAGTAAGGCCGCATTTTGTAAAGATCGGTGCTTTTTCACGGCGTAGGGAAGAATGATCTTTCAATTTCCCCGGTCCCTTTCGTAAAAAATACGCAGCCCCGTTCCCGGTCAGGGCGGTGGCTGCGAGGAGGTCACTGGGTCACCTTGACAGTCCACAATTCGCGGATCTTCTCCCGTTCATGGTAGGCCCTGTTCCAGTCGACGCCCATGTCCTTCCGGACAAGGCTCTCAGTGGGCACGGATCCCTCGGGGCAGATGTCGGAGCCCGCAAGGACCGAATGCATATATCCCTTCATGATCAGCGCCTGACCTTCCTCGGTCAGGAAGAAACGCGCGACAGCTTCGGCGGCTTCGGTGTTGCAGTTTTTGGAGTACTCCTCGGCGACGATCATCACGGTGGAGGGAATCAGGATGACGCCGTCCTCGGGGTAGATCACTTCCAGGTTGGTGCTGCCGGACACAAGGAACGGGAGGACGCTTTCCTCCAGGATCATGATCGCGGCGCATTCGCCGGTCTGCAGTTTGGAGATGGCGACGGAACCGGATTCGCGCATGACGCCGTTGGCGCTGAGGGCGTCCAAATATTCTTCGCCGTATTTATCCAGCAACGAAACCACGGCGGCGTATGCGGTGCCGCTGGTCAGAGGATCGCTCATGGAAATATAGCCCTTCAGGGTGGGATCAAAAGCGAAATCCTTGAAAGAGCGGGGAACGTTGACGCCCTTCGAAGCCCAGGTATCGGCCTTTTCGGGGTTGCAGGCCAAGACCATGTTGCATACGCGTACGGGATACCAATAGCCCTCGGTATCGTAGGCAAAGCGGAGCAAGGTGTCGGCGTTGTCCACCTTGAAGGAGTGGAGATAGCCGTAATCCTTCATTTCCAGGGAAAAAGCGGGTTCGGCAACCATGAACATGTCGCAGTTCAGGGGGCGGTCACGGTTTTCGCCCATCTCGCCGTAGATCTTCGGGATCAGCTTGCTGGTGCCGGACTGGAAGAAAAAGCTGCCGTCGTTTCCGGGCACCAGGTTGGGAAATTCGGCCTTCAGGGCTTCGTCCATCATGACGATGACCTCGGGATACATGGAAGTGTAGATCACAAGTTCGCCCTCAACGTCTTCGTTGACCGCAAAAGCGGCTGAGACGCACAGGGACAGCGCTATTATGGCGCACATCATAGAAGCAAGGATTTTTTTCATGAACTTAGGCCTCCCCGTCTGAATTTTGCCGTGTCGTTTGAACGCTGTTTCACAGAAGTGATTTTACCATAATCATTTTGCAAATACAAGACGGGACATTCCCGATCCTTGGGGAGTTGGTAAACGGGATGTGTGATCGAAGAAGCTGATGGAACGCGCAGTCCTGCAGCGAATGGGGATAAAACGGTGAAGATAAATTGACAGGCTGAAAAATTATCAATATAATAAGCAGGGACGCGCCCGGCGTTGTCGGGATGCTTTCCGAAAAGGATCCCCCGATCCGGGGAATGGATTTGCAATGGCAGATAAGGGTCCCGGATCGAGCAGCATAAAAAGAAGGAGGTATGTTTTAGAAGAAAACGGTATGTTTCGCAATCGCCGTACCCCGGTTTGCTTTTGTTGACGGGGTTTTTGCCCCTGTGCGGCGGGATCGGGTCTGGAGATACGGCGGAAAACCTTACTGCAAATAGAAACGATGCTCATCAACAGGACCCGTTATGGCCGGACGGTATCAATGAAGGCTGTATAGAAACGGTTTTAAGAAGCGGCGCGGGGCCGTGCTTGTCTTTTTATATTTACTGTGGTAAAATCATTTCGTTCGTCTGATTTTTTTCTTCAAAGGAGCAAAAGTCACGATGGTTCATATTTTTTTGGATGCCATGGGCGGGGACGACGCCCCCAAATGTACGGCCGAAGGCGCGCTTGAAGCGTTGAGGGCTGACAGCGGGCTGAAGATCACCCTGGCCGGGATCAGGAGCGAGGTGGAAAAGTGCCTTGCCGACTATGACGATGTCAGGGACCGCCTGATCCTTCTGGATACGCCTGAGGTGATCACCAACCATGACGCGCCGGTGATGGCTGTACGGCAGAAAAAGCAAAGCGGGATCGTCCGGGGCATGCTCGCCGTCCGGGAGGGCGAAGCCGACGGGTTTGTTTCCGCAGGATCCACCGGAGCGGTGCTTGCGGGCGGAATGTTCCGCCTCGGCAGGATCGAAGGGGTCGAACGGCCTGCCCTTGCGCCACTGCTTCCCAACGGAAAAGGTTTTTTCTGTCTGATCGACTGCGGGGCCAACGTAGACTGCCTTCCGGCCTACCTGCCCCAGTTCGGTATAATGGGCAGCGCCTATATGAAGCAGATGCGCGGCATCGACAATCCGAGGGTTGGGCTGGTGAACATCGGAGCCGAGGTGGAAAAAGGCAATGCCCTTTCCAAGGCGGCATATCCCCTGATGGCTGAAGCGCCATTCAATTTTGTCGGAAATATTGAAGGCCGGGATATCACCGCGGACATGGCCGATGTGATCGTCAGCGACGGTTTTTCCGGCAACCTGATCCTCAAATTTATGGAAGGGGTGGCCATGACCCTTCTTGGGATCATCAAAAAAGAGATGATGGCCGATTTTCGCGGGAAGCTGGGCGGCCTGATCGCAAAGCCGGCGTTCAGGAGGGTCAAAAAGGTCATGGACTACACTGAGGTCGGAGGAGCGCCGCTCCTTGGCGTGAACGGCGTGGTCGTGAAGGCCCATGGTTCCAGCAATGCCCACGCCATCGCCTGCGCCGTGCGCCAGGCGGTGCTGATGAAACAGAAGGATGTGCCCGGCGTCATCCGGGAAGGCATCCGGAAAATGAACGAGGGATCACAGGGATGACCTGTGTCCATAGATGAAAGGGGTTGTATTCCATGAATAACGAGATCCTGACCACCGTTTCCGAAATGATCGCCAAGCAGCTGAAGCTGGACGTTTCCGAAGTGACCGCCGACAAGCGTCTTCTGGAGGACCTGAAGGCTGACAGCGCCAATATCATGGTCCTGATCATGGACCTGGAAGACCAGTACGACCTGACGGTGGAGGACGCCGCCATCGCCGAACTGAAGACCGTTGGCGACGTGGCGGAATATATCGAAAAGCATCAGTAACGGACTTTTTCTTCGGCGCGTCCGCTCTTCGGGCGCGCCATGTCCTATTAAAGAGCCGGTTTTGATCAGGGGCCGCTCCGTATGGCGTGCGGCTGAAAAGCGAAAGCAGGCAAAACCACGGCACGGAAGAGTGGAAGAATGTATTCGGCTTTGTATGATGCCCTGGGATACCGTTTCCGCGACGAAAGGCTGCTGCGCCTGGCGCTCAGGCATCCTTCGGCGGGGACCGATAACAACCAGCGTCTGGAGTTCCTCGGGGACTCGGTCCTTCAGCTTTGCATCAGCGACCGTATTTTCCGGGAGAATCCAGGCAAAAAAGAAGGAGAAATGACTTTCCTCAGGCAAAGGCTGGTCTGCGAGGACGCGTTGGCGGAGATCGCGGGAAAGATCGGCCTGGGCGGTTATCTGGTCATGGACCACGGCTGCGACGAGACGGGGGGACGGACGCATCCGGGCCCTCTTTCCGACGCGATGGAAGCGGTCCTGGCAGCAGTTTACCTGGATGGGGGCTATCAGGCGGCGTTTGACGTCATAACCCTTCTGTGGAAGGACATGGGCAGCGGTAAGCCGACCGCTCCCGATCCCAAGGGGAAGCTGCAGGAATTCACCCAGTCCCACGGCATGGGCATGCCGGTCTACGCGGTGATGAATACCGAAGGACCCGTGCATGACAGGGTGTTTACGGTATCCTGCGCCGTGGGCGGGAGGCTCCTGGCTTCAGCCAGTGGGAAGACCAAAAAACGGGCGGAGCAGACTGCCGCGGAGGCGGCGCTCAGACTGCTTGAAAAAAGCCGGGAACAGGGGAAAGAATGAAGCTGAAAAGGCTTGAGATCTATGGTTTTAAATCCTTTGCGGACAAGACCGAGATCATATTCAACGAGGGGATCACAGGCATCGTCGGGCCGAACGGTTCCGGGAAAAGCAACATAAGCGACGCGGTCCGCTGGGTGCTTGGAGAACAGAATGCCCGTATCCTGCGGGGCAACCGCATGGAAGATGTGATCTTTGGCGGGACCGCCCAGCGCAAGGCCGCCAATTACTGCGAGGTGTCCCTGGTTTTTGACAATGAGGACCATGCCCTCAGGACCGAGTTCTCTGAGGTGATGGTGACCCGCCGTGTCTACCGCAGCGGTGAAAGCGGTTTTTACCTTAACCGGAATTCATGCCGCCTGAAGGACATCCACGAACTGTTCCGGGATACCGGCATCGGGAGGGAAGGTTATTCCCTGATCGGCCAGGGCAGGATCGACGAGATCCTTTCGGCCAAATCCGACGACCGCAGGCAGGTTTTTGAGGAAGCCGCGGGCGTGATGACCTTCCGCTTTCGCAAGGAAGAAGCGGAAAGGAAGCTGGAAAGGACCAGAGACAACCTGAGCCGGGTCAATGACATCATCGGCGAACTGGAGGACAGGCTGGAGCCTCTGAAAAAGCAGGCTGAAACAGCCAGGATATACCTGGATCTCTCTTCCCGCCTGAAAGAACTGGAGATCGGGATCTTCGTTTACCGCTACGATCGTTCCAGGGCCCGGATGGAAGGACTGCAGAAAAACCTGGAGGGGATCCGCGAAGCCATCGAGGAACACGAAAGGGATATCGGCGAGAATACCCGTGAGAGGGACAGCCTGCAGGAGGCCATGAGCCGTCTGGATGATCTGATCGACGCCGCCCGCGCCGAGGAATCGCAGGCGGGAGAAAACCTGCGCCTGGCGCGGAACGAGGCCCAGGACGTGGAACAGCGCATCCGGATCCTTGCCGAAAGGCAGGGAAGGATCGATAGCGATCTGAAGGATAACGCTGACAGGATCGCGGCCCTGGAGGGCATGGCGGACAGCGACGCAGAGAATTCCCGCAAAGCCGGGGAAAGAGTACGAGCAGCCGAACAAAAAGCAGGCGCAGAGCAGGCACTGCTTGATAAAGCCATTGCTGAGGCCGAACGGGCCGAAAAAGAGCTGGACGAACACAAAAACCGGATCCTTGCGGCTGTCAACCGCCTTAGCGACGTACGCAATCAGGAAGCGCGGGCCCAGGCAGTCCATGCCCAGATGACCGCTCGTCTGGAGGAACTGCTTGGCGGCCGGGATGATCAGAGGGATAAGGAAAAGCAGCTGTCGTTGAAGCTTGCCGAGGCTGAAAAGGCGTCCGCGGCGGCGGAGAAACAGCTGAAGGAAAAAATGGCTGAGGCGGAAAAGAAACGCCTGGCCGTCGAGGACTGCTCCGCACGGCTGCGCGAAGCCGTACAGAAGGCCCAGGACGCCCACCTGAAACAGGAGACCGACTTAAGCCGGCTGCGCCTGCTGAGCGACATGTCCAGGGAAATGGAAGGCTACAGCCAGGCGGTCAAGCAGGCCCTGCGGTACGGTAAAAACGATCCGGGGGTCGCTGACATCGTTGCCAAGCTGATCCGTGTGCCCAGGGATTACGAAACGGCTGTCGATATGGTCCTGGGCGGCACCCTTCAGAACATCGTGACCAGGGACGAGGACGCGGCCAAGCGGATGATCGACTACCTGAGGGTGAACCGCCTGGGAAGGGCTACCTTCCTTCCCATGACTACCGTGCGGTCCAGGGTGCTGACGGGCGAAGAGAGAAGAGTCCTTCGAATGGACGGGTGCATCGGCGTTGCCAGCGAGCTGATCTCCTTTGACGAGGAATACCGCGGGGTGATCGAGAATCTGCTGGGTCGTACCGTGATCGCCAGGGACCTGAAGAGCGGCATCGAGATCATGCGGGCTGGGAGGCACGCCTTCCGGCTGGTCACACTCGCAGGGGACGTCATGCACTCGGGCGGTTCCATGACGGGGGGTACGGCCAACAAGACGGCTGCGTCCCTTCTGTCCCGCGAAAGGGAGATCGCCGATCTGAAAGCTTCCACAGCCCGGGGAAAGGAGGACCTGGAGGTCCTTCGCCGCGGGGAAGAGGAGCTTCGCGCGAGGCGGGACAGGCTGCGGCTTGAACTGGCTGATGCTTCTGAAGAGGTCCATCAGGAGGAGATCGGCTGTGCCAGGGAGCAGGAGCACGTATCCAAGGCATCTGACGAACTGAGCGCGCACCGCGTTAATATGCAAAAGAGCGAGGAAGCCATATCTCAATTGCAGCTTGGCATCGCAGGCATTGAGGAAGACCTGAAAAAAGCCTCTGAACTGACCGAGGAAACAGCCTTTGACCGGGAAAAAATGGACGCGGTGACCCTCCGCCTCCAGGAAAACCTGAAAAACTGCCGCCGGACCACCGAAGAGAGGCGCGACTCCCTCTCTGCCTGCCGTGAAGCCCTGACCGAGGCGGTCCACACGATGGACATCCTCGGGCGGGACGCCCGCCAGCGGGGCGAGGAGCTGGTCTCGGCCTGCGCGCAGAGGAAAAGCCTTGAAATACAGGCGGGGAACGCAGCGGGCGAGCGGGAGGCGCTGGATGCCCTCTTCCGCGAAGCCGGAAAAAAGACCGAAGCCATGGAAGCGCGGGAAAAAGAATGCTCCGGCAAGGTTTCCATCCTTGAGGGAAGACGGCGTGAGATCGGTGAAAAGCAGCGGCAGAACAACCGTGCGGGGGATGAACTGCGCATCTTATATGAACAGGACACCCAGCGCGCTCACCGGCTTGAATTGAACCTGGGAAAAGTCGAAAACGAAGTGAACGCCCTGTGCGATCACATGTTCAACGCTTACGAGATCACCTATGCCAACGCATCCGAGATGATCGGGCCGCAGGAAAAGCCCTTTGAGATCGAGAAGAGCGAAAAGGAAGCCGGCGAACTGCGCAGGTCCATCCGGGACATGGGCACGGTAAACGTGGCGGCCATTGACGAATACGCCGACACAAAGGACCGTTACGACAGCCTGACCACCCAGCGCGATGATCTGAACAAGGCCGAGGACGACCTCCAGCACCTGATCGAGCGCCTTCTCAAGCAGATGGAAAGCCAGTTTGTGGAGGAATTCGCCAAGCTTGACGCTTATTTCCGCATCACCTTCGCCCGGCTCTTCGGCGGCGGCCACGCCGAATTGAAACTGACCGATCCTGGCGACGCGCTGAATTGCTCCATCGAGATCATCGCCCAGCCTCCGGGAAAAAAGCTGCAGATGCTGTCCCTGCTTTCCGGCGGCGAGCGTGCGCTTACGGCCATCGCGATACTTTTTGCGATGCTCAAGCTGAAGCCGACGCCCTTCTGCTTCCTGGACGAGATCGAAGCGGCGCTGGACGAAGCCAATATCGGATATTTTGCGGATTACCTTTCGGAATACAAGGCGGGGACCCAGTTCGTCGTTGTCACCCACCGTAAGGGCACCATGGAACGCTGCGACGCGCTGTATGGCCTGGCCATGCAGGAGCACGGCGTTTCCCGTATGGTGTCTGTGGACCTGAAGGATTATGAATAAGGAGGATGGACCATGGGATTCTTTCAGCGCCTGAAGCAGGGCCTGACCAAAACCAGGGGGGGACTGACCCAGAAGGTGGACGAGCTGGTGGTCAGCGGACGCCCCATCGACGATGATTTTTACGATGAGCTGACCGATATCCTGATCCTTGCGGATGTGGGCGTCAGTGCCACGGAGGATATCATCGAAAAACTGAAGGAACGTGTTAAGCAAAAGGGCGTCCGGGATACGTCTGCATGCAGGGAACTTCTGAAGGAGATCATCATTGAGGAAATGAACATCCCGCGCCCGAAACTCCAGTGGCCCCTGGTGATGTTCGTCGTGGGCGTCAACGGCGTGGGTAAGACCACCACTGTGGGCAAACTGGCCCTGCGTTTCCAGGAGATCGGCCACAGCGTCATTCTGGCGGCGGCGGATACGTTCCGTGCCGCGGCGGACGAGCAGCTGTCGGTCTGGGCGGAGCGCGCCGGCGTTCCGCTGATCCGCGGAGGCGAGGGCGCCGACCCCGCGTCGGTGGTCTACGATGCCATCCAGGCTGCTAAGGCCCGCAATAACGATCTTTTGATCGTGGATACGGCGGGGCGTCTGCACAATAAAAAGAACCTGATGGATGAGCTGTCCAAAATGCGCCGGATCATCGACCGGGAATACCCGGAGGCTACGATGCGCTGCATGCTGATCCTGGACGCCACCACAGGGCAGAACGGCATCCAGCAGGCCAAGCAGTTCAAGGAAGCAGTGGAGATCGGCGGTATCATCCTGACTAAGCTGGACGGGACCGCCAAGGGAGGCATCGCCATCGCCATCCGCAAGGAACTGGATATCCCGGTGTGGTACATCGGGGTGGGCGAGGGCATCGACGATCTGCAGGCCTTCGAGGCGAGGCAGTTTGCCGACGCGCTCTTTGGCGATGACGAAAGCAAAAAAAACTGAGGAAAACTATTTGGGGCGTCATCGGAGATCCCATGACGAGTCTGACAATATTTCTGAGCCCCGAACAGGCAGGATCACCGGGCGGGAAGGATCGTTTGCCGGATCAGGATCCCGCTGACCGGTGTGAGGGCAGGCATTTTGAAATGCCTGCCCTCAAAATTTTGCGGAGGATCCGGATCGGTTCGCTTTATTATGGTCTCTTTAGGTTATGTCGTGATGCAATGACTGGCAAGAACCTTCCATGGCGGCTGATCTGCGGCTTTCTCATTCAAGGCTGAACAGTTCTTCCGC
>JAFWWK010000238.1 GCA_017523615.1 Clostridia bacterium | reverse complement strand
TGGTTCTCGTTCAAACGATTTTTTAGGAGGTCAGGACAATGGAACGGACATATCCCAATCAGTTTTCCCGCATTGGGGTAAGCGGCGCGGAGGCGCGGGAACGGGTGGAACGCTGCTTTGATACCCTCTTTTTTGATCCCGAGGAGAAAATCTATCAGGATGTGGACGCGGACAGCGGCTGCATGGTGGATACCGGCAACATCGACGCCCGCACCGAGGGCATGAGCTACGGCATGATGATGTGTGTACAGATGGATCGGAAAGATCTGTTTGACAGGCTGTGGCAGTTTGCCATGCGGTACATGTATCATTCGGACGGAATATACAAGGGCTATTTCGCCTGGTCCGTCCAGCTGGACGGCAGACACAACGCCGAAGGTCCTGCCCCGGACGGGGAGGAATACTTTGCCATGGCGCTGTTTATGGCTTCCGCTCGCTGGGGTGAAGGCGATGGCATTTTCGCGTATGCCGCCCAGGCCAGGAAGATACTGCGGCACTGCGTCCATCAGCCTGAAATCGTCCCCGGCGGGCGGGCCATGTGGGATGAACACAACCACATGATCCGCTTTGTGCCGGAGGCGGAATTTACCGATCCAAGCTATCATCTGCCTCATTTCTATACGCTGTTCGCGGAGCGGGCGAATCCGGAAGACCGGGCGTTCTGGCTGGAAGCGGCCAAAGCCAGCCGGGAATATATCGTGAAAAGCGCCCACCCCGTCACCGGCATGAGCCCCGAATACGCGGAATACGACGGAACGCCCAAGCTGTTCCCACATAAATCCTTTACCTATTATTCCGACGCCTACCGCGTGGTGATGAATATCGCGCTGGATACCCTGTGGTTCGGGCGGAAGGAGGCCATGGCGCGGATCGCGACCAATCTCCAGGATTATTTCCATGGCATCCCGGAGAGCGATTACCGCGCCTATCAGATCGACGGAACGCCCACGGATGAACCGGCCATGCATCCCGTCGCCATTACCGATGTGCTGGGAGCCGCTTCTATCGCAAGCGAAAGCGCTTCTGCGGACGAATACCTCCGCGCTTTCTGGCAGACGCCGCTGCGCACGGGGAAACGCCGGTATTACGACAACTGCCTGTACTTTTTCAGCCTGCTGATGCTGGCGGGGATGTACCGGATTTACTGACAGGCGGAAACACAGCAGGCCGGGGGACATGCGCCCCGGCCCTCGCTTTGTTTTGGCGTTTTTACCCCTGCTGAAAATGCTCTCCTACAATCCATCGCGGGGCATCTCATTCCGCAATGTATTTCTCAATGACCGTCTCGTTCACGTACTCCGCCTTGATTTCCTTCAATCTTGCGAGATGCGGCTGCTTTCCGTGTTCTGCGAGGGCGGCTTCATCGCGCCACTTTTCAAGCAGGAACAGATCATCGCCGCCGTCAGTCGGAATATAATAGTTGTACATGATATTGCCCGCTTCAGCGCGGGAGGCGGTGTCAATACCTTCCGTAATAATCATTTCCAGGAATTCTTTGCGCTTTTCCGGTTTACACTTATAAGTTACATTCAGAACGATCATGCAGTTGCTCCTCCCGTTTTCATTGTATCTGTCGATCGGTTTACAGCATCAAACGGTAGATGTTCGCGCAGTCTTCTTCGTTCAGGGTCGTGAAGCCGATAAGGCTGCCCTGCCGTCCGTTGCCTCTGCACAGGGAGTGCACCAGCTTCGGGATGTCCTCCTCCTT
>JAFWWK010000027.1 GCA_017523615.1 Clostridia bacterium | reverse complement strand
TGTCCAGCATTTCGGTATCAAAGCTTTGCAAAATCGTTCCGCGCCATATCTCGGTTTTCCCATGGCCGATCAGGGAGGAATAAACGACGAAAACCCTTTCGGGAGTGCCGTTGAGTACGGTGTTCCATATTTCTGCCACCATATGCGCGCCTTCAGGGCAGTCCACGGCCCAGCCCCTTTCCCGCTCATAGTTGGCGAATGTGAAGCCGCTTTTTCCCGGATAAAACGCGAACCATTCCCCGTCGTACGCGACGGCCGGAAGATAAGCCTTGACGAGACCCGCCATGGTGTATTCCTGCTTCATCACGATGTCAAATTCCTGTTCGGACCTGAAAAACCGGTCAGAGATCACCTGAGAGTTCCATTGATCCTCAAAATACCATGCCCCTGTCAGCTTCATCCGGTCTCCGGACCCGCACGACGCGAACACGATGGGGATCTCCGCGCCCGTAATGGTCCGCCATATGTAGTAGACCCCGCGGATCGGCGCGTCGTCCGGGAAGCATTCCGTCATTGCGGTCAGGATGTCTTCGGGCCAGGCGTTCCGGAAAAAGACGCAATCATAGCGCATCCCGGGTACATCCTCCGTTATCAGGGTACGGCTTTCGGCAAGAGGCGCTTCGGCAAGCGAGGCACAGCATGGAAGGATACAGAAGACGAGGAACAGCAAAAGGAACCTTTTCATGGCTTGTTTCCATGCATATGGAATGACGTTTGCGTTTGCTGTTTTCATCATGTCTTTACCCTCACAAAACACCGTCCACCCGAAATACGAAATTTACCATGTTCCCGGCGCGGGACGAAGGCTTTCGTCATAAAAAAGTTCATTATCGGCGATATCGCCGCCCTGAGATACTTGCAGGCCAATGCTTTCCAAATCCGCCGCAATGCCTGCAGGTTCATCGGTATACAGAGCGTTCCATTGCTCGTGCACGCTGGAAGTAAACCAGGCGAACCCGTTTTTATAGAAACACAGGTCCATGGGATATTCCGGATAATCCCAGTCCCAAAGGGAATCCGCTGTTTCCAGGACGTCCAGGATATCGAACACGGCAATCGGGTTTGTTTTGTTTATCCTGTAAACCCGCAGATTGTAAATGTGCCTGAAGTCCATGGTTATGGTGCCGGGCCAGCGGGTCACGTCTTTATTGCTGATCTCATACGGGCTCAGGGCTTCCATGATCCGGCGGACGTTTTCGTGAGGCTCTTCGTTTCGGTCATATTGAAAATACACCAGTGAAAATGCGTCGCTGTGCGCGAGCATCAGGGACAGAAAAGCATGGTAAACCGACTTTGAAGTGAAGTTTTCCACATGGTATTTGTTCATTTCATTTTTCCTCCAAACAATGATTAAGCGATAAATGAGCATAACCAAACCCGTACTTCTTCTTCATTATGTGCCCCTTTGATGCCGCCTTTATTTCGCGTGTCCCGTCCCCTCATTCGGGCAGCCAGAAATCACCGAAGGAGTCGGCGAAGGGCCTCAGCATGAATCCGAGGTCACTTTTTTTCATCGGGGAACACATAGTGCAGAAGGGTATGCGCCGGATCCAGTAACAGAAAAAAACACAGGATATCACGGCCAGGACGTACAAAGCGGCAAGCAATTTCCGCTTCCTTCCGCGTGCGTAAATGAAACAGATCAAACAGCCTATGATACAGAAAAAACCGAATATGCAGGTAAACGGATCATCGCTGTGTGCAGAATAGTGTGCGATATCATAGTAAAATGCGAAAGGAAAACAGAATACCACAAATAAGGGAAACACCCATTGCGCGACTGTCTTCAGAACGTTTTTTACTGACACAGGGTCCCCTCCTTCATGACGCGGTTTCTTTGTTTTCCATGGGGAGGTTTTCCCCCGGTTATATGATCACCGTTTGTTTCCGCCCGGCAGACCGTAAAAGCGAACCGCATTGCGAACAGGACACAGGTCCACAGCAAGCCGGACAAAAGCGGGTATCCCATGGCGTCATCCCGGGCTCTATGAGAGGCGAGCTTGCAAATGAAGACCTCTCATGCTGTCTTGGCGCTGGCGAAGGCAAGAAAAACCTTCCTATTTTGATCATTCAATGAAAGCTTCCAGCCCATGGTCCGCCGCCCAGGCGATCCAGGGGCTTCCGGCCGGGAGGAGCAGCACGACTTCCGAGCCCGCGAAGGCGTCGTCCGCGATCCGCGTCACGCCTGCGGGGATGCGGACCGCGTCGGCGGAAGCCAGGCCGGCGAAGGTTTCCGGCGTGATCTCTTCCAGCCCCGCGGGCAAATCAAGCAAATGCTCAGTCAGCGGGCGCCGGGGGATGCCGTGCCCGGAGGCAAAGATGTACGCGTCGGAATCCAGACGGCAGCAGAGGGTCAGCCGGGCGCAGTCCTGGAACGCCTGTTCGTCGATAGTGACCGTGTCCGAGCGGATCGAGAGGCTTTCGAGGTCCGTGCATCCATAAAAGGCCTGTTTCCCGATCTCTGTGATGGTTTCAGGCAGTGAAAGGGCCTTCAAAGCGGCACATCCCATAAAGGCCTGACGCCGGATAACGGTGACCGGTCCGGGAAAAACCACGCTTTCAAGGCTGCGGCAGTAACTGAACACCCCGTCGCTGAGCTCCGTGATGCCCGGCGGCACCGCCACATCGGTGAAAGCGCATTCGCTGAACGCAAAATCGCCCAGCGCGGTGACGCTCGCGGGGATCGTCAGGTCCGCCAGCTTTTTGCAGCCTGTGAACGCAAACATATCGATGACTTCGAGGCCGTCGGGAAGGGATATATCCGTAAGCGCCGTGCAGTTGCAGAAGGCGTAGGGACCGATTTGCTTGACCGATCCCGGAAGGGTAACGCGCCGAAGCGCGGTGCAGTCACGGAATTGGTTCGAACCGACATAATAGCTCCCTTCCGGGAATTCGAAATGCGTCAGGGCCGTGCATTCCGCGAACGCGGCGGGATAGATGGTCACCCAATGGGGAAGCGAGACCTCCGTCAGGGAGGAGCATCCCAAAAAGGCGTTCTGTCCGATCCTCTCCAGGCTGTCGGGAAGGGTCACGCTCTTCAGGTTGACGCAATCCTTAAAGGCGTTGTGGCCGATGGTCTGGACACCCTCATGGATGACGGCCGTCTTGATCCTGTTCCTGTAGCCCTGCCAGGCGACGATGTTGTCGTCTTCGGGAAATTCGTACATAAGGCCGTCGTATCCGTCCGCCTTGCGGACGATATCGAGCCGGCCGTTATCGTCCAGCGTCCAGTGCAGGCAGATCAGGTCGCCTCCGACTGTCGCGGCAGAGGCGGTCGCCGGGAAAGCGGTCATCATCGTGAGGCATATGATCGCCGTAAGCATGGCGATTCGACGGGTTGCCATCGTATACGCTCCTTTCTGCGCGCAAAGCGGCCCGTGCGCCGCCGCGGCATCTTGTGCCGAACGTTTCCCCATGCGCTTCGCGCCGTTTCCGCTGACCGGACAGCCTCGCGCGGCGGCGGGATCAGGCCAGGCGGGAAAGTCAGATCTCAGTTCCGCCAGGCAAACCCGTGCTCCCTTGCCCAGGCCTCCGCGTAGCTGCCCGGTTCCACGATCAGGATCATGTCCGCCTCGAAAGCGTCCGGAGCGATCTGCGTAACGCCGAAGGGGATTTTGACAGACTCGGCGTCCACGCCGGCGAAAGCCCCGCTTTCAATGACGGTGACGGAGGAGGGAAGGATCAGCATCCCCTGCATAAGCACATAGTTCATGCCGGCCTCATCGGCGAAAGCCTGCGCCGTGGAACCCGGGAAAACGTGCAGCGTCACGTCGGAAACGCCGTAACTGAAAGCGTGGTCGTAGAAATACGTGTCTTCACCGAGGACATATACGTCCTTGAGCGCGTCGCATTTGTAGAAAACATCGTTTTCGACGGTCCGGCACGAGGCGGGAAGCGTGATCGATTCCAGCCCGGTTCCTCTGAACGCGCCGTTAAGGATCTTTGTCAGCCCGGACGGGAGCTTCATCCCGCGGAACTGCGAACAGCCTGAAAAGGCGGCCATTCCGATGACGGTGATGTTCTCCGGGATATCCATATCCTCCAGCGCGGTGCATCCGGTGAACATATTGGAAGGGATCGACGTCATGCAGGCGGGGATATGGAAATGGCGCAGGGCGGTGCAGCCCCCGAAACACTCGGAATAGCATTCGGTGCTGTCGCCGATAATGACCTCCTCCAGATCCGTGCAGCTCCTGAACGCGCCCATAAACACGGTCTGCACCGTGTCCGGAATGGTGATGGATACCAGTCCGCTGAACGCAAACGCATCCCTGTCTATCAGCGTGATCTGCGGCGGGATCGTAAATTCCTTCAGCTGGCTGCAATTCGTGAAGGTCTGGGGAGGGATGGACGTCATGCGCGAGGACAGGGTGACGCTGCGGATGTTCGTATTGCAGAAAGTCCCTGTGCCGATTTCCGTAACGCTATTCGGGATCACGAAGGTCTCAAGCCCGCTTCTCTGGAACACATAATTGCCGAACTTTTTGATCTTTGGGCCGAAGTGCACTTCTTTGAGCGATCCGCAGTTTTCAAGGACGTAATCCGGCAGTTCTTTCAGCAGCGCTGGAAAAGTGATCTCCGTAAGCTTTGTGGAGTAAAAAGCCCTGGTCTCTATCTTCGTCACCGTATCGGGGATCACATAGGCGCCGGAAAGCCCGGAGCTGGCGAACGCTTCCTGGCCGATCGCCGTTACGGAATCGGGGATCTGAAACTGCGTCAGAGAGGTGCAGAGGGAAAAAGTCCACATCGGGATCTTCGTGATCGCGGCGCGGATATCGACGTTCACAAGGGATTTGCATTCGGAGAATACGCCGATCCCGAGGGTCGTTACGGAAGGGGGAATGACGATCTCAGTCAGTTTGGATTTTGAAAAAGCGTAATCGTCGATGGTCTCAAGGCTTTCCGGCAGGTCGATGGACGTGGCGGCCATACTATCGAACGCGCTTGTTCCGATGCGCTTGACAGCGGATCCCAGATGGACCTCCGTGGCTTTGGTACAGCTCATAAAAGCGGCATTTTCGATGTTTTCAAGCGAATCCGGCAGCCAGATCCGGGTGAGGCCGCATCCTGCAAAGCCATGTTCGCCGATGAACTGCAGATTTTCTGTGAAAGTAACGTCCGATATTTTCACGCAAGCGTAGAAACACCAGGCTCCGATATATTCCGTAAAGGGAGAAAGCTGCAGTTCGCTGAGAGAGCTGCACTTGCCGAAAGCGTAATCGCCAAGGGCGATGACGCTGTCCGGGAGCAGAGCTTTTTCCAGCTTGCCGCAGTTATAGAAGGCGTAATCCGCTAGGAGCACCAGGGTGCCGGGAAAACTGACCGTGGTCAGCGCCGTGCAGTCCTTGAACGCCTCCTGCCCGATGGCGAGCATTCCTTCCGGGAAAGTGATGCTTTTCAGGGTGGTGCAGCCCAAAAAGGCCTGCGCCGCGATCAGCTGCACGGGTTTGCCGCCGAGCCGGGAAGGCACGGTCACATTTGTAATGCCGGGTACGAAGCCCACGACGGCGGAGATGGTGTCGTTCGCCACCCAGTACAGTCCGCCGGTCACACCGGAGGTCTCGGCCGCGCCGTATCCCGTCAGGAGGCACAGCATCAGCATCAATCCGAAGAGCAGCAGTAGCTTTTTCATGGTGACTCTTCTCCTTTTTGAATCGAAATATTGAACGGACCGTGAGCGGCCAGCCGTAAGGTCTTTGTTTATCACTATTATACTCTTACGGGGGCCGAAAAGCCATATCACGGATGTAAATATTGTTCATTTCCGGTCAAATCCGGCCCCGAAGCCCTGCGAACGATGTGTAAGGCTTCTGTACTGCCGTATCCCTTCCGGCAGCGGAAGGCCGTGGACCGGGGTATGCTCAGCTTCCGTTCAAGATCTCCATCATACGCTCCACCAGTTCCTTAGCGTCAGGTACTTCATCCCCGATGGTCATGCTGCAGATCGTGGCGTCCTTAAACCATAGCCAGCCCTGCCTGTTCGTATTGTGGTAAGTGTATACGGAAACCCCGCCGATGACGACATGCTCTCCTTCCCAGTCCTGTTCGTACGACATATATGCTTCACTGACGTTGACAAACATCTTTTTATGAAATAGAACATTTTCGCCGTAATAACATGCGACTGTAATCATATTCGGCATGATAAGAGAAGTATACTCTGTCGCTTTATATTCATCATTGATCGCCCGGGGGAGCATCGGATCAAAACCCAGAAAATCCGTGACGTCCGTATAGCTTGGTGTGACAGATAATAATATGGCCCCGGATTCGGTATGTTCCGCGATGACGCGTCTTATGATATCGGATCCGATCTGATGCCCCCGGACGATATACTGCTGTTCATCCTCCGTCGATTCTCCCGTGAACCACCGGATCGGAGGAAGGATGTCCAGCGCGTTCAGTACCGAAAAAAGCGCCAGTACGGCGGCCGCCGCGCTGATCCCCCGGATCAGGATTTTTTTGCGGCGCTTCCAGGCAAGGTATCGCTGCGTGATACGGCTTTTGATTTTTTCGGCGTGCGCTTCGAAATCGAAGCTTTCTCCGGAATAGATCCGCTGAAGCAGCGAACAGCAAAGCTCTGTTTTTACACTGTCGTATTCCACACTGATGGGGCCTGAAAGCGCTTCGCTGAGGGTCTGCTCAAGTCTTCTTTCGATTTCGGCCACCGGCAGAAGACCGTATTCGATCGTTTTCAGAATCTGTTCGGCAACTGTCATGCGGTCATTTTCCATATCGACGTCTCCTTCTGTAAACTTCCGCATCAGGTCAATACCAGCTTTCCAGCAGCTGTTCGGTGATTTCCAGCGAATTGGGGATGGAATTATCATAATTCAGAAAATAAACCGTGTTATCGGAATACCAGATGAAACCGACAACATTGATATTTGTAAAAGTATACACGGACTTTCCATTGAGGGTAATGTGCTTTCCCGATTCTTTTTCCTGTTCAAATGGAAGATATGCTTTATTTATGTCTTTGTATACGATGACATTAAGCGTAATTTTTTGGTCACTTTCATCTGAATACTCACATTCGATGTCAAGAAAGTTCAGAGAAACAACTGTACGATATATTTCCGGATAAAAATCTTCATCTAACTTTCTCGGGAACCCAATCTCAAATCCAAGAAAGGCTTCCATCTCATGCAGATGTTCTGATTCAAAATACGGAATATCCTCATGCGTTGGAATCGCCGCAAGCGCAGTTTTACTGTCGATCTGATGACCGGTTACGATAAACTGTTCACCGTCTTCACTCGGCTCCCCGGAAAACCATTTGACGGGGGACAGGACACCAAACACGGTCAGTCCCACAAACATGACGAGCACGACGGCGGCGGCTCCCAGACCGCGCAGCAGAATCTTCCTGCGGCGTTTCCATGCAAGGTATTGCCCTACGATACGTTCTTTGATTGCTCCGGCGCGCGCTTCAAAATCGATCGCGGTCCCGGAATAGATCCGCTGAAGCAGCGAGCAGCAAAGCTCTGCTTTTACGCTGTCGTATTCTGCGCCGATAGGGCCGGCAAGCGCTTCACTGAGGGTCTGCTCAAGTCTTCTTTCAATTTCGGTTATCGGCAAAAGACCGTATTCGATCGTTTTCAGGATCTGTTCAGCGGCTGTATTTCGGTCGTCACACATTTCAGGCATCCTTTCTCAGCGTGAGCGTCAAAACAGGGAAACAACCCACAGGAACAGGGAAAGCAATATGGAGATCCGGGCTGCTTTGGACCGGATCCTCTGCACTGAACCACGCACGGCGGTTTCGGACAGGCCAAGAATTTCAGCACTTTCCTTCAGGGACATTTCCCGCTCAAAATAAGCGTGGAAAACGGCATTTTCTTCCTCCGTCAGGGAATCGATCAGCTGCTGCTTTTTCTGCTGAAGCTCGTGCTGCTCGATCCATTCGTCGATGCGGCTGTGGACGTCCGCGATATTGTCGCCGCAGAGGACGCCCTGTCCCGTGATCCTGAGGCGATTGAAGATCTTGCGGCGCCGGGATAAGGTGATGTTCCTGCAGACGGCCTTCAGCCAGGCTTCCGACGCGGGATGCCGCTCGAGGATCTTCATCTTCCGCATGGCCGTTTCAAAGGTCTCCTGCACGCATTCCTCCGCAATCGAAGATGCGTCCGGCAGAGACCTGAGCAGCGAAAGGCTGCAGGTGAATAAAACTCGAGCATATTTTTCATAGATATGCTCAATGAATTCCTGCTCGCGATCAGACAGCATGCCGCAGCTCCTTTCCGCGGACCTTTCTTTCAGGTCACGGGATATGGGGGATCAGCTTTTCTAAACCCGATCAGGGACCGCTTTTAGTGTTCCCCAATATAATAATTGCGTGAAAAACAGCTTTTACACTGTTGAAATTTTTAAATTTTTTTCAAATTTTACTAAAGACACCTGTGCTGACATACGACACAAAAGTATTGGGTATATAAGAACAGACCCAACCTGTTCAGCCTTACCGGAATCGTCTGTTAATCAACAAGATGTTCTGTTCATCTGACACTATTCACAATGCAAATTTCAAGCACTATTTTGCAAAGGGCAGCAGGGTTAGCACAATATCCCGGATTATATATATAGCTTTCAAAGAAAAAACAAGAAAAAATATGCTGCTTGTACCTAAAAGGTAAAACCAGGATTACATTTTTCATGCTAAAAATGAGTAATCCTGTGAAAATACACATAAGAAGATGATCATATGGATCTATTCGGTTTATGGGTTTTCCATGGCGGCCTCTGTCGCTTCGATCATTTCGGTCAGCATCTGTTCCGCACTGTTGGGCCATAGCCTACGGCTGAAATGAACCACATGCATTTTGCAGAATTCATTCTGAAAATAGAACAGCCACATATACGGATAATCCGATTCATCTGCGGAAGTCCATATTCTGAGCATATAGTATTCTCCGGAAAGCACCTGATTGGAATATACAGGGGAGAATGTACCGTCCCGGCAGATATATACAGTTACGCTACCATAGTGGTCGGCAGCTTCTTCTCTTTTAAAAAGCATAAGAGCAGGAACAGGATCATTTCCGGGATTGCCGGGATCCTCTGCCTGTGTTTCTTCCGTCGTTCTGTTTTTATCCTGAAACATCTTGTCCAGTGTTTCAAAGATCGCGCCGGGTTGTTGTGTATCGGAGAACGTGAACACATCAAAATATCCGATCGATTCCGCCCGGTCAGGGTCTTCCCAGATCCATCGCACGACTGATTCCAGCCGAGTGCGAAGCTCGGGCGAAACGATAACACTCCCGGCTTCGACTCCCGAATCGGCGGTCAACCCAAGCAAGAACAGATTCAGGATCAAATACCCTGACAACAGTCCCCACAGACCCCGATGCTTACGGGGTCGAAGCAGGTTTTTGACTCGGCCTTTGATACCGCCTTCAGCAAAGGCAACAGGGCAGGAGGCGTAAGGCTTCTGGGAAAGAGCCAGCAGTGCCCTGCAATAGGCGGGGATCCTGTCTTTTTTCATCCATTGGAATACCCGCTCATCGCAGGTGTATTCCATATCAGATCCCCAAAGCCGGAAAGCGACCCATACCAGGGGATTCATCCAGTGAACGGCGCGGATAAGCGAAACGATTAGCTTCATGAGCGGATCGTTTCGGGACAGGTGCGTCTGTTCGTGGGCAATCACCAATGTCTGTTCTTCAGGCGTCAGGTTTATGGGAAGGTAAATCCGTTTGTGGAACACGCCCATGGCAAAGGGGGCTTGAACGGAAGCACAGGCATATACGGAATAATGGCCGTTCTGCACACACTGCGCCGTTTGCAGCCTTTGACTCAGACGAAGCCAGCTGATGATGCCCAAAACTAACATCACAAAAGTACCGGCGGCCCACAAAACTGAGAAGATCCGCAGGATGGCTTCCATCCGTGCACCGGAAACAGGCAGAAGCACCTTGGTAAGCACATCGCCCCGACTGCTGAAATATTGGGCCACGGAAGCCGTTTCTTCAGTCAGCAGCATTTTCTGAAACCAATCCGCGCGGGGCAGCAGGGCATTTCGGTACCGTAGGAAGGCAGGCGTCCAGGGACAAAGAAGCCGGAACCATCCAACGCCCCACAGGATGAAGCACCATTTTCGGGAAGACCTGCGGATCACAAGACGGAAAAGAAGGATGTATACAAGAACCAGACTGCCCCTAAGTGTGCAGTTCAGCATCCAAAGGAACGTGTCCTCAAGCATGATGATCCTTCCTTTCGTAATCGTCTATCAGGCGGCGGATCTCAGCGACGTCATCCGGAGACAGACGCTTTTCCCTTGCGAAGGCCGCGATAAAACCCGGCAATGATCCGCCGAAAGCACGGTTCAGGAATGCTTCTCCTTGGCTCACTTGTACCTGTTCCCGTGGGATAAGCACGGTAACGGTTTTGTTCTCCATAAGGAATACGCCACGCTCGCACAGTTTTTTGAGTACGGTATAGGTAGTGGTTCTTTTCCAGTTCAGAAGCTCCTGACATTTCCGAACCAGATCATGGGTAGTTATCGGTGCGAAATCCCATATGATTTGAGCCATTTTGTACTCTCCGTCAAATATCTGAGGAATGTTCTTCATTAGACCCTCCATGACTATTATAATAGACAAGTATAGTCTACCATAATAGACACATTATGTCAACGACTGCGAAAAAAAGGCTTATGCAATAATTGTGTTCAATTCCAGACGATTCGATTACGGGTAATCTCTTCTTCCGGTGTGCGGTCAGGGCCTATGACCGTTTGCATGTCTGCTTGCACCTCCTTTCACATTATTAGACGTCAATCGAGAAGAATCTACAAGAAAAAATTGTCTGCAATAAGCAAAAAGAAACCCTCGAAAGCTTTTCAGCCTTCGAGGGTGGGTGATGGAGCTAAGGGGATTCGAACCCCTGACCTCTACAATGCGAATGTAGCGCGCTACCAACTGTGCTATAGCCCCTTATTTGGTAACTTTTCCGACCACATTTTACATCTCGTCGGATTTCGATGTTTCGGAGCGGGAGTGCACAATGGGGACTTCGTCCTACCAACTGTGCTAATGCCCCGGAAACCGTACCGGAAAGCGCCAAGCGCTTCTCATCGGCAACAGATGTATATTATCACGTCTCAAAGCAAAAATCAATAGGATATCTCAAAAAAAGAAAGGACAATCGCCGTTTTTTGATCCGCGGGAAGGTTTTTGCGGGGAAAGGCAATTGCTTATTCTCGCATTTTATGGTAACATATTTTTTGTTACTTTTTCAGGTAAAGGGGGATTTGTTATGGACATGCGCGCCGCGGTCGCGGCTCTTGTGGAGAAAGGGATCCGCGCGGCTTTCCCGGATGCCGAGGTTCCCGCGGATATCGGAGGGATGCTCGAGGTGCCGCCGGAGAGGGCCATGGGGGATTTTGCCTTCCCGTGCTTCCGTCTCAGCCGCGCCCTCAGGATGGCGCCGCCGATGATCGCCTCCAGGCTGTGCCAGAATATCAACGACCCCGATACCGCCAGGGTGGAATGCGTCGGCGGATACCTGAACTTCTTTTTTAACCGCGGCAATTTTGCCAGGGGCACCCTTGAAGCCATCCTGGCGTCTCCCGGCAAATGGGGCAGCAGCGACGAAGGCGCCGGGAAGACCGTTTGCATGGACTATTCCTCCATCAACATCGCAAAACGGTTCCACATCGGGCACCTGTCCACAACGGTCATCGGCAATTCGCTGATGCGCATCTACAAGTTCCTCGGCTGGAACACCGTGGGCATCAATCACCTGGGGGACTGGGGCACCCAGTTCGGCAAGATGATCGCAGCCTACAAGCGCTGGGGCGATAAAAAAACGGTGGAGGAAGGCGGCGTTGACGAGATGACCCGCCTTTACCAGCGCTTCAGCGCCGAGGCAAAGGAAAACCCCTCCCTGGAAGACGAAGGCCGCGCCTGGTTCAAAAAGATCGAGGATGGCGACAGCGAAGCCCTGGAGATCTTCCGCTGGTTCAAGGATGTGACGCTGAAGGACGCGATGCGGGTCTACGATATCCTGGGCGTCCGTTTCGACAGCTATGCTGGCGAAAGCTTTTACGCCGACAAGACCGGCGCGGTGGTGAAGGAACTGGAGGACAAAGGCCTCCTGAAGGATTCCGACGGCGCCAAGGTGGTGGACCTGGACGAATACGGCATGCCGCCCTGCATCATATTAAAAAGCGACGGGGCCACGCTGTACCACACCCGGGACCTGGCCGCCGCCCTGTACCGTAAAAAAACTTATGATTTCAGCAAGTGCCTTTATATCGTCGCCTACCAGCAGGACCTGCATTTCCGGCAGCTGTTCAAGGTGCTGGAGCTGATGGGGTATCCATGGGCTGTTGATCAGATGAAGCATGTGGCCTTCGGCATGGTCAGCTACGAAGGTCAGGCCCTTTCCACCAGGGACGGCGTGATGATCTACCTGGACGATCTTCTCACCCGGGCGCAGGAAAAAGCGCTGGCGATCATCAACGAAAAATCGCCGAACCTGGAAAATAAGGAAGAAGTTGCAAGGCAGGTGGGTGTCGGCGCCGTGGTCTACTCCACGCTGCAGAACAACCGGATCAAGGATATCGATTTCCGGTGGGACCGCGCCCTCAACTTTGACGGTGAGACCGGCCCGTATGTGCAGTATACCTTCGCCCGGTGCTCCAGCGTCCTGCGCAAGGCTCCCGCCTCCCTGGCCGATCCGGACTGGAACGCCCTGACGGACGACGACAGCCAGTACCTTCTGCGCCTGATGAGCCGCTTTCCCGAAGCGGTGGCCGACGCCTGTGACAAGGACGAGCCCAGCATCGTCACCCGGGCAGTTACGGAGATCGCCAAGGCATATAATAAATTCTATTATGAAAACCGCGTCCTGGACGATGATCCCGGCGTGGCCGCCGCCAGGGTCGTCCTGACAAAGGCCTGCGCGGACGTTATCAGGACGGGGTTGTACCTGATCGGTCTGGAAGCACCGGAGAGGATGTAATATGCACTTTACAAAAATGCACGGAATCGGAAACGATTATATCTATGTCAACTGCTTTGAGGAAAGCGTCTCCGACCCGGGCCGCCTCAGCCTGGTCATGTCCCGTCCCCATTTCGGCGTGGGCAGTGACGGCCTGGTGCTCATCGAACCCAGCGACACCGCCGACTTCGGCATGCGCATCTTCAACAGCGACGGGTCCGAGGCGGAAATGTGCGGAAACGCCCTCAGATGCATCGGCAAATACGTTTATGAAAAGGGCATGACCGACAAAACGGAGCTTCTGATCTCCACCCGTTCCGGCCTGAGGGGCGTCAAGCTGAATGTGGAGGCCGGCATCGTGACCCGGGCCACGGTGGACATGGGCACGCCGGAGCTGGACCCCCGCCTGATCCCCGTGGATCTGCCCGGCGAGATCGTGCTGCGGCACCGCCTCCAGATCATGGGCCAGACCCATTTCATCACTTGCGTCAGCATGGGCAACCCCCACGCGGTGCTTTTCGTGCGGGATCCCGAAGTGATGGAGCTTGGCGTCATCGGCCCGATGATCGAACATCACCCTCTCTTCCCCCGCCGCACCAACGTGGAGTTCGTCCGGGTCATCTCCAGGGACATCCTGCAGATGCGGGTATGGGAACGCGGCGCCGGGGAGACCCTCGCCTGCGGCAGCGGCGCATGCGCCGTCCTGGTGGCGTCCGTACTGTGCGGGCTGAGCAACCGCACCGTCAGCATGAAGCTGGCCGGCGGCAACCTGACCCTGCGCTGGGACGCGGAAGACAACCACGTATACCAGTCCGGGCCTGCCGAATACGTGTTTGAAGGCGACTGGACGGACTGAAAGCGATTTGTACACAATAAAAACACCCCTCGCCCCCTTTCCGCGGCTATAATGGGAGTCAGCGGCCCTGAC
>JAFWWK010000237.1 GCA_017523615.1 Clostridia bacterium | reverse complement strand
GCCGGCATCCAGCCGGGTGCTTCATGCGCTTAAACGCATGAAATGGAGCGGGTGATGGGAATCGAACCCACGTAGCCAGCTTGGGAAGCTGGAACTCTACCATTGAGTTACACCCGCACAATAACTATTCTAATCATAAGGGAGGGCTTTGTCAACAGAAAAAACAAATTTCTTTTATCCATCAGCCATAAAGATCTCCTTTACCGTGCTGCAGGACAGCTTCATCCTGCGGTATTCGTCCGTTACGCCCTTGTTGTTCATGGTGCGGGGCCTTGCGGCGAACCATTCGTCCGACACCCGGCAGTCAGAGAGCTGCCAGATAAAGACTCCCGTGATCCCGCTATGGTCCATTACCCCGGTAAGCTGTTCCCGAAGGATGTCCGCCTGCCTTTCCTCGCTCCACTTGGCCCTGGCGGCGCTGCGGAAGCCGTAGATCGCGCCGGCGCCGATCTCACTGACGATGAAGGGCTTGTCTTTGCCTCCGTTGGCTTCCGCCCAGGCGCGCACGTTTCTTATGTATTCGTCCGATGGAATATCAAGGTACCAGCCGGGATAGCAGTTGAAGGATATCACGTCGTACAAGTGCAGCGTCGCATCCCCGTCATAATGGCCGGGGGCTGGACGGAATGTTTTCCCGTTGACGCTGGCAGCGAGCCGACAGGTGGCGGAGGTGACCGGACGGGACGGATCCAGGCTGCGGATGAGTGAAACAAGCTGCTCATAGATAGGAACGCATTCCGAACAGTCGGCGGCGCATTCGTTCAGAAGACCCCAAATGAATATGGAAGGATGGCTTATGTCCCGCAGGATCATTTCACGGACGCATTGGATGCTTTGGGGCAGGAATCCCGGGCGCAGCATCTGATCCCTGTGAAGGCCCCGTGCGTGGGATTCCTCCCAGACCAGGATACCCGCCTCGTCGCACAGGTCCAGGAAATACGGGTCGTTGGGATAGTGGCTGGTGCGTACCGCGTTGCCGCCCAAAGACCGGATGATCTGTATGTCCGCGGCCATGGCGGCGGGCGGAAGGGCACAGCCGTAAAGTGCGTGGTCCTCGTGTCGGTTGAATCCTTTGATCTTTACAGGGCGGCCGTTCAAAAGGATCTCTCTGCCGCTGATGCGTACCGTCCTGAAGCCGGTGCGCTCGATCAGGTCGTCAGCGTCGAAACCGTCAATGGACAGAACACATCTGACCGGCGTCATGCAAGGGTCCTCCGGGGACCATGCTTTGGCGCAGGGCACGTCAAATGTATCGTCGATATCGGCAAAAGAGCCTCCCGGAACGCATACGCCGCCCAGGGTGAAGATGTGCCCGCCGATCTCGCACCGTATCGTTCCCTCAAAGGGATCCAGGACGCTGTTTGCCCTGACGCGGACGCGCAGGGACCATTGGCCGTCCCTTCCCTCCGGGACGAGGGTCAGGTTGGAAAGGTAGGCGTTCCCCACCTCTTCCGCCATGCAGGCGCGGGTGATGCCTCCGTAGGTCATATAGTCGTTGGGAACAGAGAGCGCGCTTTCCTCGCCTAAACGGTTGTCAGCTTCCACCCGCAGCAGATGTTCCCCGGCGGAAAGAGCGGCGGCGACGACGGAAAATCCTGTGTAGGGCCCTTCATGCGCCCCGAGCTCTTTCCCGTCCAGAAGCACCCTGGCAAAGCGGCTTACGCCGGAAAAGGAAAAGATCACATTTCCCGCACACATGATCTTTCTTTCATATACGGAGATCCCACGGTAATTCTCCAGCCCCGGGACGCATTCGACGCATCCGGGCACATAGGCGGATTGAGAAAAGCCGCCCGCTGTCAAATGCCAAAGCCCGCTGAGGTCGGTCTTTCTGCGCAGCGTGGATGTTTCAAAGGTCCGGAGCATTCGGATCCCTCCGTTTCTTGTTTCCGCTCCATTATACCAGGAAACGTTCCGGGCAACAACCCTACCGCGCAATTTCGATACGGCCATCCCGCGCGGGTATGCAAGGAAATAATGTAAAAATAATACCCATTCAGCGTGCCGAAGGTGGTCTTTTGCGGCGGCCTGTGGTATGATGGCCTGGAATGGACTGCCGGAGGAAGGCAGGGATAAACGCAGGGAGGTCTGAAGGGAAATGTGCGCGAGATATTTTCTGGAAGAATCGCCGGAGCTCAGACCCTATGTGGAAAAGATGAACCGTTCTCCGCTTTTGTCCATGTTCGCAGGAGCACAGGTGATCGCGTCCGGGGAAGTCCGTCCGGGCAATGTGTCGCCGGTCCTTGCCACCAACAGGAAAGGGGATATCGCGGTGTTCCCGATGCAGTGGGGCTTCGGCGGAAAAATGCTTCTTATCAACGCCAGGAGCGAGACAGCGGCGGCTAAACCGACGTTTGCCGAAAGCTGGTCCATCCGCCGGTGCGCCATTCCCGCCTCCTGGTATTACGAATGGAAGCACTGGACGGACGGGCAGGGAAGGGCAAGGACCGGGGACAAATACCTTTTCAGATCCGCCGATTTCGGATTGTTGTGGATGTGCGGGCTGTACCGAATGGAGAATGATCTTCCCCATTACGTGATCCTGACCAGGGAAGCCGGGGAAAGCGTCCGTTTCATCCACGACCGGATGCCCCTTATTCTCCCCCGGGAAGCGGCGGAAACCTGGATCCGCCCGGACAGGAGGCCGGAGGAAGCTGTTGCCGCGGCCCTGACGGACCCGAAGTACCTGAAAGCCGTATGAAATACTCATAGACTCATAAAATTTTAATATTTTCGGAGGAAAACAAAATGAAAAAGCCCCTTTCCCTGATCCTTTCGGCGATCATGGTGCTGCTGGCAGCCATGTCCCTGGCTGAAACGGCAGAGGTCACGCCTCTTTTCAGCGTTGATGTCGCCCTTCCCGAGGGTTATGAACATGCTGAGGAGTTCTGGATCGAGCCCACGGTGGTCTATTTGCTGTTGGAAAGTACCGATGAGGACCGCCCGATGATCGATATCCGGATCTCCAGCGAGGAAATGACGGGCGGCGTTACCTTCACCCGTGACACATGGGACAGTGACGCGGTACAGAATTTAGCGTCAGCGCTTTCGTATGACGCCGAGACCGAACAGTACGACGCTTACGACACCCGGGAAACGGCGGATGGCAATGTGGTTATGATCATCCATGAGGTAGACTACACCCGCGTCCTGACGTTGAGGTACGGCTATATGCTGACGATATTCGTTTCCGACAGGTCTAACGACGGCGCAAGCCTGCCTGCGGGAAATGAGACCCTGGACATGATCATGAAGTTCATTTCGGATATGAAGATCTTTCAGGTGTCCGCGGTAAGCGGCAATTGATAAGCAAAAAGACACAGAAAAGCGCATAAAAGAAAAAAACGTAAAAAGCGCGGGAGAGCGGCGGCATGCCGTTTTCCCGCACTTTTTGCGTATTTGGGGTTCATTTTAGACTTTGGTATTTTTTGATCGTTTCAGGCGGCAGGAAGTACGATGGCCTGTCAGCATGCGCCCCAGGGTGTTTTAGGTGACACGACTTCTTCCCAGGGACGCCGGACGGCTTCCTCCTTGCACAGCCAGAAGACCGCGTCGTCCAGGGATTCCCACAGGGGGCATGGAGGCGCGCCTCCGTTCAGCCAGTCGCCCATGTCAAGAAGCATGGTGGCAATGGCGTATTCGTCGTGGCAGGTGTCCAGAAAGAGTTCCTCGGGCCGGGTCTTGCGCAGGTCCCGGAGGGCCTGACTGTCCAGACTGCGGTATTTTTTCGGAAGTGTGGGCATCAGGAAGGTGCGGGCTGGCAGGCCGTCCCCGTCAAGGTGCAGGATCGTTGTGTCGCTCCATTCACCCCGGCTGCCCCGGACGGACAGATGCCTGGCGCGGATGAAGGAACGGTATTGGATGGGCGAAAAATCGTAAACGGCGGTTTTGCCGCTGTCATATGTGACATGCACCAGATCCCTTTCCCTGAGGGCGTATTTTCCGTCCGTGATGGCACCGTATCTGGAATCGGTCTCGGCGGCGGCGAGGAAAGTGCGCACCCCGCGCATGCTGTATCCTTCGTGCCCGGTAAGGAGCATATGCCTTAAAAGGGACGCGGCGTGGTAATCGTGCATCAGGCTGAGGTACGCTGTCTGCGGCGTTCCGATCACGCCGCGGGAAACAGCGGAAAGCCCTTCGGCCAGGACAGGATGCCGCGGATACTGCTCCAGGCTGACGATCTTTTTTCCTTTTTCGAACAGCTCCCAGAGCATTTTCAGGGAGTCCATATCGCAGCCCAGAGGCGTCTCGGCCGCGACGGGCAGACCGAGGGAAACAAACTGTGATATGACCTGGGCGTTGTGTCCCCGGTCCACGGCGACGACGGTAAAGTCCGGGCCGAAGGAAAGGGCGCTCTTCAGGTCGGTGTAAGCATCGCATCCGGTATGGGCTTTGATCAGGGCAGCTTTTTCAGGGCTGCGTACGAGATACCGGGCATTGAACAGCTCGGGCCAGGCGAACGCGATGCGGCCGTAATATTCCGAGCGGTAGCCCGAGCCGACGATCAGGTATTTCAGGGCCATGGTTCCCTCCGGTTTGACGGTATTTCGTTTATTAGGGCAACACCGTACAATTCACCAAAGCAGATGAATTTTCTCATTTCAGCACAAATTCCGACTATCTGAACCCATCTGTCTGCCGTGTGTAGAACTTGAATCAGGCCGTAACCGAAGGCCGGTCGGCCAGAATCAAGTTC
>JAFWWK010000236.1 GCA_017523615.1 Clostridia bacterium | reverse complement strand
CCGTCATCGCGGGGGAGGGCGACAGGCCCATCGACGGCCCCATTGTGGTGCTGGATTTTGAGACCACGGGCCTCAACGTTCAGACGGACCGAGTCATCGAAATCGGCGCGGTAAAGCTTGAAAACGGGCATGTGGTGGACAGCCTGAACCTGTTTGTGGATCCGGGAATGCCCCTGCCCCAGAAGATCACGGAAATCACCCATATTACCGACCAGATGCTGAAAGGGGCGCCCAAAGCGGAGGAAGCCATCCCGAAGCTGATGGAATTTGCCGCCGGAGCGCCCATCGCGGCCCACAATGCAAAATTTGACTGTTCCATCCTGCGCAGCGAGCTTTCCCGTCTCGGCCGCAGCGATCCCATATTCAGTCTGGATACCCTGACCCTGGCCCGAAAGCTTTATCCGGACCTCAAGACCCACCGGCTCTCCAGCGTATGCAAGCACCTTCATGTTTCCCTGAAGGGCGCCCACCGGGCGGTGAACGACGCGGGGGCCACGGCCCTGTGTCTTCGGGAGATGCTGGACGCCTGCCGAGCAAAGGGGATACGAACCTTAAAGGGGATCAACGCCGTTTCCGACGGGTATACCCTGGGGCGTTCGACCCATATCATCCTTCTGGCGGCCACCCGCAAGGGCATGGAAAACCTGAACCATATGATCTCCGAGGCGCATCTGAAGTACTTCAAGCGCAAGCCGATGATCCCAAGGGCCGTGCTGCAGAAATACCGGCAGGGCGTCATCGTGGGCAGCGCCTGCTCTGAGGGCGAGCTTTACGAGGCGATCCTGGACGGCAGGGACACCGAGGAGCTGCTCCGCATCGCCCGCTTCTACGATTACCTGGAGATCCAGCCCATCGGCAACAACGCCTACCTTAAACGGTCAGGCCGCTGCCGGGACGACAAGGAACTGCGGGATATCAACCGCCGGATCGTCGGCCTGGGCGAAAGGCTCGGACTGCCGGTCTGCGCCACGGGGGACGTTCATTTCAAGGACCCGGACGACAGCATTTTCCGCACCATCATCCAGAACAGCCAGGGCTTTGACGACTGCGACAGCCAGCCCCCCCTGTATTTCAGGACCACACAGGAGATGCTGGACGAGTTTTCATATCTCGGTGAAAAGAAATGCCGGGAAACGGTCATCGACAATCCCCGCCTGATCGCCTCCCGCGTGGAGAACGTGACCCTGTACCCCAGGCATCCTGAAAACAAGACCACCTTTTCGCCGTACTGGGAAAACGCCGAAAAGGACGTGACCGACATGACCTGGGGGAGGGCCAGGGAACTCTACGGCGATCCCCTGCCCGAGATCGTTCAGAAGCGCATCGAGAAGGAGCTTAAATCCATCATCGGTTACGGCTATGCCACGCTGTACGCCATCGCGACGAAACTGGTGGCCAAATCCCTGAAGGACGGATACGTGGTGGGCAGCCGCGGCAGCGTTGGCTCGAGCCTCGTTGCCTTTATGACCGGCATCACCGAGGTCAACGCCCTCCCGCCCCATTACCGGTGTCCAAGATGCCATAAAGGCTTTTTCGACATTCCCAAGGGCTTTACCATCGGAGTCGACCTGCCGGATAAGGATTGCCCGGAATGCGGCGGGAAGCTGGCAAAGGACGGGTACGACATCCCCTTTGAGGTATTTCTGGGCTTTAAGGGAGACAAGGTGCCGGACATCGACCTGAACTTTTCCGGTGAATATCAGCCTGTCGCCCACAATTATGTCAAGGAGCTCTTCGGCGAAAAATACGTCTACCGCGCCGGAACCATCGGCACGGTGGCGGAAAAGACCGCCTACGGCTATGTGCTCAAATACCTGGAGGAGCGGGGACTGACAGCCCGCGAGGCCGAAAAGAACCGGCTGGCCAGGGGCTGTGTGGATGTGAAAAGGACCACGGGACAGCATCCCGCCGGGATGGTGGTGGTCCCCAAAGAATACGACATTTGCCAGTTCACCGCCGTGCAGCACCCCGCGGATGACGCCGGATGCGGCATCATCACCACACACTTCGATTTTTCGTCCATGCACGATATCCTGGTCAAACTGGATATCCTGGGCCATGACGATCCCACCATGCTCCACTTCCTTGAGGAGTTGACGGGCGTCAATTATCTGGATATCCCCCTGGACGACAAGGGCGTCATGAGCCTGTTCACCGGGCCAGGCATTCTTGGCGTTACAACAAAGGACATCGACTGCAACACCGGCACCCTGGGCGTGCCCGAATTCGGAACGCCTTTCGTCCGGGGCATGCTGATGGACACACGCCCCACCACCATGCAGGAGCTTATCCGCATTTCCGGCCTCTCCCACGGCACCGATGTGTGGCTTGGCAACGCCAAGGACCTGATCGATTCCGGGACGGCGCCCCTCAGCCAGTGCCTGTGCACCCGCGACGACATCATGAACCAGCTGATGGAAATGGGCGTCGAAGCCAAGATGGCCTTCGACACCATGGAATACGTGCGCAAGGGAAAAGGGCTCAAGCCGGAGATGGAAAGCGCCATGCGCGATAAAAATGTGCCGGAGTGGATCATCGAAAGCTGCAAAAAGATCAAGTATATGTTCCCCAAGGGTCACGCGGTGGCCTACGTGACCATGGCTTTGCGGGTGGCCTGGTACAAGGTCTACCGCCCGCTGGCTTATTACGCGGCTTATTTCACTATCCGCGGCGACGGATTCGACGCCTGCCAGATGATCGTCAGGGACAGGGATGAAGCCATGGCCCGGCTGAAGCAGTTCCGCGAAAAGGCTTCCTCAAAGGATAAAACGGCCAAGGACGAAAGCATGGTCACAGCCATGGAGATGGTGGTGGAGATGATGGCCCGGGGCTTCCGGTTCAGGATGGCGGACCTGTATAAAAGCGACGTCAGGAAATTCCTGCCCGTGGACGACCATACCCTGCTGGTGCCCTTCACCGCCCTGGGCGGTCTGGGTGAAAGCGCGACCCAGGGCATCGTGGATGCCCGCGTCCAGCCCTTCATTTCCGAGGAGGACCTGAAGAACCGTTCAAAGGTGACCACAGCTGTCCTGGATATGCTCAGGAATGAAGGCTGCCTCGGCGATCTGCCCGCCACCAGCCAGGTAACGCTTTTCTGATCCAAAGGACGGGGACCGAAGATGGAAGAAACTACGCTTGCCTACCTCCGCCGGGAGGGAGAGACCCTGCTTTTGCACAGGGTCAGCAAAAAAAATGACGTCAACCACGGCAAGTGGATCGGCGTCGGCGGACATATCGAAGAAGGGGAGACCCCCGAGGAATGCATGCGCCGGGAAGTGTGGGAGGAGACCGGCCTTACGGTGCATAATTTCCTGAAACGCGGCGTGGTGCGCTTCCTGTCAGGCGACTGGCAGGAGGTCATGCACCTGTACACCGTCGACAGTTTTGAAGGGGAGCTTCGCGGGTGCGACGAGGGGGAGCTCCGGTGGATCCCGAACCAAAGGATCCCCTCCCTGGAACAGTGGGAAGGGGATAAGATATTCCTGGATCTGATCTCCTCCGGCGCGCCTTATTTCCTGTTGACCCTTGTCTATGACGGGGACAGGCTGATATCCCACCGGGTGGAATATCCGGGAGAGGCGGATCAGTAGACGGTGGGGATGTCGCCCTCGATGCCGTAGGCGGCTTTGAAGGCATCCAGGTCTTCCTGACCGCTGATCAGGGAGACTTCGATAAAGCGGCCGGTTTTCAGATCCTGAAAGCCGGCGCTTTTTTCGCCGGTGCAGATGCTGGAGCGGATGACAGGGCGCACCGCGGCCGGATCATAGGACCGGACGGCCGGGTGTTTTTTAGACGCGTTTTTTTTACGGAACATGGCGGTGCCTCCGTGTTTTTTATGTTCAGATGGGCAAAGTGCGGAAAAAGTTTTCTTACATGAAAATCGATCGTTTGTGAAGGCGGGAAAAATCTGTCCTGAATGTACCCCCTTTTTTCCTTCCTGTCAAGGGGCGGCGGGGGAACGCTTTACAAAAGGGATGCCTTCATGTATCATCATAACGGAAACATTCAGGGGGAGGGCAGCGCCAAAGAAGGCGGAATCGGTATGGAAAAGCAGAAAATCATGGGCAATACGGAGGGTGTCCGGGATTCCGTGCTCCGCAGGATGGAAACCTGGTACGATTTTGAGATCGGCGCAGACGATTATATCACGCAGGAACTGTGCGCGGAAATGGCCGCTGTCTCCTTCGAGATCCGCAGGGAGATCGCCGTATTCGTTACCCGCGGCGGCGACATCCCGGAGATCCGTCTGGGCGATGTCGGCCGGGTATCGTCCCAGTGGTCCAGGCTGCGCCGCCACTCCCGGGGACTGAACCGGGTCAGGCTTCTCCATACCCATCCCGGCGGCGACTATACACTGAGCGAAGCGGACCTGAGCACCCTGACGGTGATGGGCTTTGATTCGGTATGCGCAATCGGCGTCGGCGACGGGGGCGAGGTGACCGGCCTGATGGCGGCCTTCGGGAATTACGATCCCGAAGCCGAAACCCGGTACAGGCTCTTGTCCGCCCGCCGATTATCCCGCGTCGATCAGGCGGGCTGGATGCGGGAGATCGCCGTGTCGGAAAGCGATTATATCCGTTTCCGGCGGGAGGAGGACGGCCCGGAGAGGGTGATCCTGGCCGGGTGCGACAGTGAACGATCCCTGGACGAGCTTTCAGCCCTGGCAGACAGCGCCGGGGCCGCGGTGGTGGCAAAGTTTTACCAGAAACGCCAGAAGGGCGACAGCGGACTGTATATCGGGCGGGGCAAAGCTGACGAGATCGCCTTGGCGGTACAGAACCTGGACGCCGACGCGGTGATCTTCGACGACGAACTGACCGGACGGCAGATCCGCCTGCTTGAAGAGATCCTCGGCGCCAAGACCCTGGACCGGACGGCCCTGATCCTGGATATTTTCGCCCAGCGGGCTAAGACCAACGAGGGCAAGCTGCAGGTAATGGCCGCCCAGCTTAAATACCGTTCCACCCACCTGATCGGCCAGGGCCTGGTGCTCTCCCGCCTCGGCGGCGGCATCGGCACCCGTGGTCCGGGTGAAACCAAGCTGGAGATCGACCGCCGACGCATCCGGGAGCAGGTGGCCGATATCGGCCGCCGACTGGAGGCGATGAAGCGGGAGAGGGACCTCAGGCGCAGGAATCGTGAAAAAAACGCCGTTCCTGTCGTTGCCCTGGTGGGGTATACCAACGTGGGAAAATCCAGCCTGATGAACCGCCTGTCAGGCGCGGGTGTTTTTGTGGAGGACCGTCTTTTCGCGACCCTGGATGCCGTATCCAGGCGGGTGGACATGAAAGACGGCACATCATTTGTGCTTGTGGACACGGTAGGCTTTGTCAGCAAGCTGCCCCATGACCTTGTGGAGGCTTTCCGTTCCACCCTGGAGGAAGCGGCGCTGGCGGATATCCTGGTGATCGTTTCCGACGGATCCGATCCGGAAAGAGCCGCCCACCGGGAAACGGTGGAGGAAGTGCTGCATTCCCTGGGCGCGGATACCCAGCCCAGGATCGAGGTGCTCAATAAATGCGACCTGGCAGAGGACGCCGGGGATATGCCCGACGCCGTGCGGGTCTCGGCGAAGGACGGGTCAGGCCTGGATCTATTGCTTTCGGAGATCGTCCGTTTCGTCCGGTCTCGGGAAAAGGCGTTCACGGTTTTGATCCCCTACAGCCGTTATTCCCTGATAGGCGTCCTGAGGAGCGCGGGACGGGTGCTGTCTTCAGAGGACGGACCCGAAGGGACCAGGCTCACTCTGGCCCTGACCGACAGTGAACAGAAGCAGCTGTGCGGCAAGTATTCCCTGGAGATGACCCCGGCGGGGGAAAACAGCTGACTAAATATCGGCGCGAGCGCAAAAAGAGCGGGAAAAAGGCCTGACCGAAGTCGTAAAAATTCTCATTCGGGCGGTAAAAACCGTCAAAAAAAACCGCGGAATGATACCAAAAAGACTGAAAATGTTGTATAATCAACCGTGTTTTTTGTTTGGTTTTTCCGTAACGATTTAGCGTGGACGCAGGGAGGAAGGATGTTGCAAAAACTCTTTTCACTGCTGATGATCCTTGTGTCCCTGGGTTCGGGGACGCTGCGGGAATACGCCGACCAGATGAACCTGGGAGGGTATCTGTTTCTTGTCAACCGGGACTATCCCCTGACGGCGGATTACGTTCCGCAGGACCTGGTGATGCCGGATGTCAAACATGTATCCGACGCAGTGCTCCTGAGGCAGGACGCCGCAGCAGGCCTTGAGGGGCTGTTTACGGCTGCGAAGGACGAGAAAGGCTTCGTTCTGGTAGCGGTCTCCGGGTACCGAAGCTATTCCACCCAGAACGCAATCTTTGCGAGGAAGGTGTCAGCCGTCGGCCGGCAGCAGGCGATGCTCCTGGTGGCCCCGCCGGGATGCAGCGAACACCAGTTGGGCCTGGCCATGGACATCGGAACATCCCGGGACCATTCTCTCACATTTGCGTTCGGAAAGACCGAAGAGGGCATGTGGGTTGCCGAAAACTGCTGGCGGTTCGGCTTTATTATCCGCTACAGGGACGAATGGACCGACGTGACCGGCTACAGCTACGAGCCGTGGCATCTGAGATACGTGGGCGTGGAGCATGCCCGCCGCATCCATGAAAGCGATATTCCCTTTGAGTATTATATCGAGCAGCTGAAGGAAGCGCGGTTCGAAGCCGCGCTGAGCGGCTTGTGACGGAGGTGGAGGCGTCGTTGAAAACAAAAACCCTGATCCTGAGCCTGATGCTGGCCCTGGCGGTCTTTCTGCCCGCCCCCGCGGCCTGCGGACCTGAATGGACTTACCCGATCCCACCGAATATCCTGGCGAACAAGGAGGGCTACCTGACACTGGTGAACCGGGAAAGGCTGCTGTCCGGAGATTATGAGCCTCGGGACCTGGTGACGCTGACGGTGAAGCGCACTGTAGGGGACACCCAAATGAGGAAAACCGTTTCCCGTGCTTTGGAGAACATGTTCGCGGCTGCGCAGAACGAATACGGCCTTACCCTGTACGTTAAAAGCGGATACCGCAGCTACCACACCCAGAGGACCATGTATTTCAACCGGGTGGAATCCATGGGCTACGACGACGGGTTGGTCCAGTATCCCGGGGCGTCGGAGCATCAGACCGGACTGTGCGCCGATATCCTGAATTATGAATGGACAAAAAAGGACGGCATGAACTATCGCTTCGCCGAAACGACAGAGGCTAAATGGATGGCTGAGCATTGCTGGGAATTCGGCTTCATCATACGCTACGAAAGCGACAAGGAAGAGATCACCGGCATCAAGTTCGAGCCCTGGCACCTGAGGTATGTCGGAAAGGAATGCGCCAAATATATTTGGGACAACCACCTTTCCCTGGAGGAATTCACCCTGGAATGGGAGGGGTATATCGCCTCCTGGGAGGCGCAGGGCGGGGATTTCGAGGCCCTGGTGATGAGTCTGAACCTGCCCAATAAGGTCATCGTTGTGGAGACGAGCGAAGATGGCGAAGAAGAGATCTCGGCGTATTATTGAAATGGCTCTGGCTTTCCTGCTTTTGGCGCCTGTTATTTCCTCCCCGGCACTGGCCGGAAGCTTTGACGACGGGGGGCTCCTGAGGGTGATCAACCGCTGGGAAACGCTCCCGAAGGATTATGTGCCGGAGGAAATGGTCCTGCCGGAGGTGGATACCAATAAGGCGGGCCAGAAGGAGAGCATTTATATGGTTCCCTGTGCGGCTGCCGCGTTGGAAGAGATGTTCTCCGCGGCGGAGGAGGACGGGTATATCCTGCTGGCGGTTTCCGGCTACCGGTCCTATTCCACGCAGTCGCTTTTGTTTAAAAACAAGGTGGATTCGGTAGGCTCCCGAGAGACCGCCCAGAAGACTGTGGCTCCGCCCGGCGCTTCGGAGCACCAGAGCGGGCTTGCCATGGATGTGGTCTCCACCAAATTCCGCTATCTCAACCGGGATTTTCTGAACACCCCGGAGGGAAAATGGGTCGCCCAGAACTGTTGTTATTTCGGTTTTATCGTCCGTTATAAGGATGGCTGGACCAAGGTGACCGGCTGTAATCCGGAGCCCTGGCATATCCGTTATATCGGCGTAGAACACGCGGTGGCGGTGACGCGTCTTGACATCCCTTACGAGACCTATGCTGCCAAGGCGCGGACCCTGCCGGAATACGTGCTTTGCTGGGGGACGTCGGAGCTGTTCTGCGGCCTGGTAGGAGATATGCTGCAGGGTGACGAAAGCAAAGCGGAGGAGCTTCGCCTGGCGGAGGAGATGGACGAGGATTTCCGCTGGGATACGCTTAACAGGATCACTGCCCAGTATGCGTCCGGGGAATGATCACGTATTCCAGTTTACCCTTCCCGGCATATCGGGAGACATGGCCCTGAGAAACCTTTCATATCGGGAGAAACGGATGGGACTCTCGCTGCGTGAAAAACTGAAAAGCGCTGGGACGGTGCAGAAAAAGCACCCGGCACCTGTATCCGACGGGGAATGCCTTGTCCGGAGAGAGGAAAGGTCCGCCGGTGAGATGGGCCTTCCTCCCGTTTTGTCCGGACAGACCCTCCGGGTGATGCAGGGGCAGGAATTCGCCGACTTCGGGAGGGAGAGCCTCCTGTTCCTTGATACAGAAACCACGGGCCTCAGTGGCGGTGCGGGTACGGTGGCATTCCTTGTGGGCGTTGGTTATTTTGAAGGGGACATATACCGCCTGGAACAATACCTGATGCGGGATTATAATGAAGAAGCCAGCGTTATCGCCCGTACGGCCGAGAAGATAAGGGACCATCCAATACTGTGCACATTCAACGGCGTCACTTTCGATATGCCCCTGCTCAGGAGCAGAGCGGTGATGCAAAGGACGCGGCTGCCTGCTGAGAGAGGGCATATCGATCTGCTTCACACGGCCCGCCGCGTTTGGCGGATGCGTTTGAAAAAATGCAATCTGAAGAACATCGAAGAGCAGATCCTGGGCCTTACCCGAGAGGATGACCTGCCCGGTGCCCTGGTACCCGAAACCTATTTCCGTTTTTTAAGGACCCGGGACATGTCGCTGCTGGAAGGGATCCTGGAGCATAACGCGCAGGACATCGGCTCCCTGCCCGTATTATTGGGCCTGCTGATGAAGATCCATTCGGATCCGCTCACGCTTGACAGATCTGAGGACCTGTACAGCATGGGCCGGGTCCATGAGCGGCGGGGCATGAATGAGGAAGCCCGCAAATGCTACCGCGCGGCAGGACAGAAGGGGCTGGTGTTTCTCAGCCGCATCAGGATGGCCGAGATCGCCCGGCGGGAAGGCAACTATTCAGAGTCCGCGGAGCTATATGAAAGCGCTCTAAGAAAGCGTCAGAGCGCGGACGTGCATATCGCCCTATCTAAAATATACGAGCACCGGCTGCGGGACCTGCCAAGGGCCATGGAACACGCGTCCAGGGCCATGATGCTGACGGATCCTTCCGACCGGGATGCGGAAGACGCCCTGATGAAGCGTATGCGCAGGCTGAGAGGGAAAATGGACCGGACGGGAGGAAACGGGTGAAGCGTACGGTTTTCAAAAACGTCCGACGTTTTATCGGTATTATGAGAAACAGCCGTTTGACTCCGCTGTGAAGTCATCTTTGGACACGCTTATTGCAAAAGGCCATGCCGTATGATATAATCGGCAGGAATTTTATAAAAAAACACCGGCAGCGCGTCGCTCCGACGTAAGCGGATCAGCTGCCGGCCGCGGGAAAAGGGGATCAGAATGAAGCATACCGATATCAGCCTGCTGTTCAGGGAACCGGAAAAATACATCGGCCGGGAAGTGACCGTGTGCGGCTGGGTGCGCACCAGTGCCGAAGTAAAACCCATGGCTTTCATCCAGCTGAACGACGGTTCTACATCCACCACCAATCTGCAATTGACCATCCATCAGGAAAAGTATTCCCCGGAAGAGTTCAAAAATAATATCAAGCCCCTGATGGTCCTGGGCACAGCGCTGTCCGCCAGCGGAAAGGTTTGCGCGTCCGAGAGGAACACCATCGAGCTGGAAGTGGACGAAATGACCCTTCTGGGTCCCTGCCCGGGCGATTATCCCCTGCAGAAGAAAAAGACCAGCCTGGAATTCCTGCGTACCATCCCGCACCTGCGCACCCGCACCAACACCATGAAGACAGTGATGATGGTCCGGTCCCGGGTGGCCTATGCCATTCATACCTACTTTACGGAGCATGGGTATTTCTATGTCCATACCCCTATCATCACCAACAGCGACTGCGAAGGCGCCGGCGAGATGTTCCGTATCACCACCCAGCCCTGGAATACCCCTTACAAGAGCGAAGGGGAATACTATGCCGAGGATTTCTTCGGTGAAAAAGCGGGGCTGTCCGTTTCCTGCCAGCTGGAAGGCGAAATGGCCGCCCTGGGCGGACTGGGGCGCATCTATACCTTCGGTCCCACTTTCCGCGCCGAAAAGAGTGACACCAACCGCCATGTGGCCGAGTTCTGGCACGTGGAGCCGGAGGTTTGCTTTGTGGATATCCACGAGATCATTGAGATCGGCGAGGAGTTCATCAAGTATGTGATCCGCGACGTACTGGAGAATTGCCAGGAGCAGCTTGCCTTCTGCGACCGCTTTTTGGAAAGGGGCCTGCTGGATAAGCTGCGCCACGTAGCGGAAAGCGATTTTGCCAAGGTGGACTACACAGAGGCCATCGAGATCCTGCAAAAGAGCGGCCGCAAGTTTGAGTATCCCGTTTCCTGGGGGGACGATCTGCAGAGCGAGCATGAGCGCTACCTGACCGAAGAGTATTTCAAACGTCCGCTGTTCGTCGTCAACTATCCCAAGGAGATCAAGTCTTTCTACATGAAGCAGAACCCCGACGGAAAAACCGTCGCTGCCACCGATCTGCTGGTTCCCGGCATTGGGGAGATCATCGGCTGCAGTGAGCGCGAGACCGATTACGACAAGCTGGTCGCGGCCATGGAAGCGCGCCGCATGCCCCTGGAGAGCTACCGCTACTACCTGGACACCCGCAAATACGGCACCGTCCAGCACAGCGGCTTCGGCCTGGGCTTTGACCGGCTGGTGATGTACATCACGGGCGTTTCCAATATCCGCGACGTACTGCAGTTCCCCCGTACCTACAAGCACGTTTACTGATCAAAAAAACCTCAGGATCACGCCGAAAGGCGTTGTCCTGAGGTTTTTTTATTTGGAAGATATCTGCAATATGCATTTCCCGGGAGGGGTATGATGGAGCGGAAAAGATAAAGAACGATCAGCGCTTGAGGCAAGGGGGGCATGACAAAATGAAGGAACAGTGGAAGGTCGGCGAGATCATCGAATTGGGTCATTATCCGCAGAGCAGGGTCGGCGCGAGAGAGCCTGTGGAATGGAAGGTCCTCAGGATCGATGGCAGCAAGGCGTTTGTCACCAGCGTTTACGCGCTGGACGCAAAACCATATCACGCTTCGGCGGCCCGGGCTTTCGGGCAAAGGCCCGGCCGGGACCCGGCCGGCACGGGCTCCATTGGGAATCTTATACAGCCGGGCTTTCAGGAAGCCACTTGGGAGGGCTCCACGCTGCGGGTCTGGCTGAACGGGGTCTTTCAGAAAATCGCTTTCTCCGGAGCAGAACAGGCCTGTTTGCTGGAAACGGATGAATTGGGGGACAGGGTGACGCTCCTGTCTTTGGACGAACACATCAATAATGCGGCGATCTTCCCGACAGACGCTTCCACCGGGTGCAGGGCCACCCCATTTGCCGCGGAGCTGTATACGGATGATATAGAAACAGACCGTCAGGGCCAGGCAATAAAACCCCTCCCTCCCCGCGCTTCCTACTGGCTGAAAAACAGGGGTGTGGTCATCCATGGCGACCAGATGCAGGGAGTCATGGGTGTCGTCTGCATGCGTTTGGACCTGGTAAGCAGGCTTGCAGTGCGTCCCGCGTTAACAGTGGACCTGGACAGATATGAAAGGCTGCTTTCCCTAACCGGGATCGTACACCGCTTTGAGGAAGAGAATAAACTGTCCGTTACTGTAAAGAAGAACGGCGCTGAGAGACTGCTTGAATGCGATGACCTGGACATCCATATCACCTTGAAGGATCCCGGGGAGGAACAAATGAAGGCGATCGCGGTCAATACGATCCGGGCCATCGGGGGAGACAAGCAGCTGCAGTTCCTGGTCGGCGAATTGTGCTGGGGGACCGGCGGGTTGTGCCAGAATTATCGTGAAGCGGTCCGATGGTACCGCTATGCCGCCAATCAGGGGCATACGACAGCGATGGTGAACCTTGCGGAGGCGTATTTCTATGGAAAAGGGGTGGAAAAGGACGCCCAAGCGGCTTTTGCATTTACCTTGCGGGCTGCGGAAGGGAATGATCCGCTGGGTATGCTGAATGCGGGTAAATGCCTGGAAAATGGATGGGGAACAGAGAAAAACGCGGCTGAAGCGGCCAAATGGTACGCCAGGGCCGCGAACGCCGGGAACAGGGAAGCGGCGGCGAGGCGGGACGCTTTGCGCTGATCACATGGCCTGCTTTTCTGTTTCGCAGCGATTCCGGGAATGTCTGAAACGGCGTTCCTATTTATTTTTGGGATGGAAAAGAGGACGGACGATGAAAAAACTGCGGAATGAAACCGCGCTTCGGCCGGCCTATAAACAGTGTCCAAAGGGACATGTTATTTCTGTTTCGTGGGAATCGATCCATCCAGCGCGGAACACACCAGACGTACTTCTTCCGTGATGAGGCAGAAAGCCGGGTCTTTTTCCTCGGCGGCGCGCAGGCACCGCCCGGCGGGAAACCAGCGCACAACATCGACTTCCTCCCGCTGCAGGGAAAGCGTTGGAAGACTGTCCGTTTCCCATAGGAAGACGTGGGCAAACTCCCGGTCGACGAAACGTTTGCCCCGGGGAGCGGTGATCCGTTCATAACGAAGGATGCCGATGGAGCGAAGAGGGGATCCGGTCACGGAAATGCCAAGTTCCTCCTTCAGTTCCCGTTCCGCGCCCTGAAGGGGCTCTTCGCCGGCGTCCAGGTGTCCGGCGGATGAAATATCCCAGCAGCCGGGATAGGATTCCTTCATGGGGCTGCGTTTCTGCAAAAGAAGCATCGCGGGCGGCCGGGCGATCCATACATGGGCCGTCCTGTGCCAGAGGCCCAGGGAATGGGCCTGTTCACGGGTGCACACTTCCCCGGTGAGCATGCCGTTTATATCCAGTATATCAAACATCTCCAAGACTTTTTTCCTCCGTGCGGCGGCACAGGATGCTGCGGTGGTAGGCAACGGCCTGCAGGGCAGTGCACATCATCCATCCTACCGGATAGGCCAGGGAGATGGCGGTGAGGTCGTTGCCCAGCTGCTTTGCGCAAAACAGGTATGCCTGGCGGAACAGGACATAGCTGAAAAGCATGATATACATGGGAGCGGTGGCGTTGCCCACACCCCTGAGCGCCCCCGCATAGGTCTGGGTGAAACAGGTGAAGATATAGAAGGGCGAGATCAGGGTGACGAAAAATACACCGAACCGGATCACTTCAGGATCCGGCGAGAAAATGGCAATAGCCTGCCGTGCCCAGATGACGCATGCAAGGCACAGGACTGCGGTGATCCCGAGGCTCATGTAAAGGCTGACCCTGACGCCTTCCCGGGCCCGGGAATACTTGCCGGCGCCGGTGTTCTGAGCCACAAAGGTGGACGCGCCCATAGCGATGGACTGGGAGGGGACAAAAATATAAGCGTCCAGCTTGTTGTAGCTGGCCCAGCCGGCCATGGCCGCCGAACCGAAATAATTGGTGTAGGACTGGACGAATACGTTGGAAAAGCTGGTGATGCCCTGCTGGATTCCGCTGGGGAGACCGATCGTGAAAATATCCCGCAGGATGCCCGGGACCAGTCGCAGTTTGCGCCATCGGATGCCGTAATCCCCTTTCTCCTTAGTCAGGAAGGCCAGCACCAGCACACAGGAGGCCAGCTGGCTGAGAATGGTGGCCCAGGCTGCGCCGGCGACACCCATGCGGAACACGATGACGCAAAGAAGGTCGGAAACGATATTGACGACGGCGGAAACAAAAAGCACCATCAGGGGACGGGTGTTGTCGCCGACGGCGCGCATGACGGCGCTGCCCATATTATACATCACAAGGCCCGCGATGCCGCCGAAATAGATCACAAGATACGTGCGTGCGTCGGCATACACGTCCTCCGGGGTGTTCATCAGGCGAAGCATCGGGTCCACGATCAAAAGCCCGAGAAGCGTCATCAGGAAGCTGAGCAGGATGGCCACCAGGATGCTGGTGTGCACCGCGTCCTGCAGCCGGGGAGCGTCATGGGCTCCGTAGGCGCGGGCGATGACGACGCCCGCGCCGGTGGAAAGGCCCGCGCAGAAGCCGACCAGCATGTTGCAGATGCTGCCGGTGGTGCCCACGGCGGCCAGGGCCTGGCTGGATACATACTGGCCTACCACCAGGGCGTCCACCGTGTTGTAAAGCTGCTGAAGCAGAAGCCCGAGCGCCATTGGGATGGCAAAAGCAGTCAGGAGCCGTGGAATGCTTCCTGCAGTCATGTCCGCGTCCCTTCCGGCGAATAATCGGTTCATAAGCCTCCTGGTGCCGGAATGGTCCGGCCGGTCGGTTCAGCGGGTGCCAAAGGTGATCAGGCTGGTGACGCTGCGCAGGTTTTTTGTGGTTTTGTTCAGCATTTTGCCGTTGAATATCAGGCACACAGTGCCCCCGCCGTCCAGGTTGAGGGCTTCGGTGCAGCCCAGATACAGCATCCTTTGGGCAAGCCAGTCAAGGTAGATGCCCTTGCTGTCGTCGCTGCGTCCTTTGACCGTGAGGATCACATAATGGTAGGGTTCGATCATGCCGACGGCGCAGCGGGGCTCGCGGTAGTGGTAATAGGACGAGGAGGTCATGTGGGGGCCCAGATGGCCGTCGGTCACCAGGATGGGGCCGAAGGCAAAGGTGCTCACCGCACCCATGTCCAGGTATTCCTGAGCGGTATGGGCGTCGCTGAGGTAGCATTTCATGCTGCCGTCCCTGAACAGCGCCAACACCTCCAGGTTGGGAAAAGCGCTGCGGTCGGCTGCATAGGTACGGCTTCCGATCACCTTTCCGTCGCGAATGACGACCCCGGTGCGGTAATTGTAATTAAGACGGAAGCCGAAGAAATCATCGGTCAGGCAAAGGACGGCACCGCAGTCTTCAGCCATTTTCAGGGGGCTCATATAGCGTTTGCCGGGGGTGTTTCCGGGGGTCAGGTAGCTGGACATAGGGTCCTCGGGGCTGCACCACACCTCGGTCTCGAACCAGACGAAGTTGTTTTCGCTGTAGCGGGCGATGGTGATGGAGATGTTCTGTGTTTTGTACAGCCAAAGTCCCGCCGCTTCGTTTTCATACAGGTAACTGCCCTCCGTCAGAAGCCAGCCTTTTTCGTTGGTCTCGGGGACTTCCTTCGGAAGATTGCTGGGGCTGAGCGGCACAGGCGAATGGGTGGGAATGGGCGTTGGCGCCGGTGCGCCCTGGGTGGGTACGCACATGCCGCTGAAGACGAGCTCCTGCAGTTCGGGGGAGGCGATGCCGTCCTCCTTCAGGCCGTTGGCCTTCTGCAGGGCCTTGACGCGCTTGACCATCACGTCGTTGTAGGAGTCGGACAGATCCAGGCTGGTGAAATAGCCCAGGTAGTACATGGCGGTCTTCAGCCGGAGCACGGCATCCCCCCTGTCGCCCTTTTTGAGGGTATGGTAGGGGGAAGCGGAGGCTGTGGCCTCCGCCGGCTGTTCGGCAGGGGCCGCCGAAAATGAGGTGCTTCCTCAGGCGCAGGAGATCCCGCGGGCGAAACGCCGATCGGCGCTGGGGAAGGCGACGGAGCCGGCGTCAGGTAGAGCGTCGGGACAGGTGTGGGCGCCGGAGCGCCTTTGGTGGGAACGCATAGCCCGCTGAATACAAGGGCCTGCAATTCGGGGGAAGCGATCCCATCCGCCGAAAGGCCGTTGGCCCGCTGCAGGGCCATGACGCGCTCCACCATCACGTTATTGTACTGGTCAGAAACGTTCAGGCTTGTGAAATAGCCGAGATAATACATGGCGATCTTAAGTGCTGTCACGTCGGGACCGCTGTCACCTTTTTTAAGGGTGCGGTAGGACACCGTGCTTTCGCTCTCGGAAAGGACAGGGAGCGACGTCATGGACACAAAAACAACTGCCAGGCAAAGAAAAGCGCAAAACCGGGTGAATACAGTCTTCGATCTCATTTTTCAGGCTCCGTTTCCATGGTTGTTGGGAAAGGACGGAGACATTATACCATTAAACGGTCTATTGATAAAGGAATTTTGTTTGTTGCATCCTTTTTTGCCTGATTTAGGACGGTGGTATGCGAAGATCAGAAAAAGGACGGTATGGAAGGGCATTTGCCTGTTTTACCGGACGATGCGGGGCTGCCCAAAATACTGTCCGATCGTCATGTGCCATCCAAACAGGGAGAGGAGTGTTCATACTGGACAGGGGAAGTATAAAAAAGCACTTTATATTATGATGAGGAAGTTCATTTTCTCGTAAAAACAGATATAATCTCAAAAAACAGCTTTTTTTTACAAAAAATCAATTGCGGTACAAGGGCGCTTATGCTATACTCATTCTGCCAAACGGGACGTTATCTTAAAAAACGGGGTGGGACAGATGAGGGTCAGTTACCGTAAGCTGTGGATCCTTTGCGCACAGCAGGATATCAGCAAGGCCGAACTCAGGAAGCGGGCGGGGCTTGCTCCCGCGACCTTTACCAAACTGCGGAGGGACCAGGAGGTCAACCTGTCGGTCCTTATACGCATAGCCGGTGTGCTCAACTGCAACGCCGGGGACATGATGGACTTCATCCCCGAGCGGGAATACATGCCCGAGGTGGGCGTGGACGAGGTCTGGTGAGATCATTCCGTGCGCAGGAGCGGGCTGTGGAAGGAACGAAAACAACCCGCGGCGGTCGGCGCGGCGCAGGATGGACAGGGGGGATGAGAAATGGAATGCATGCTGGAAAACGATACCGAACTGGTTTCGGAAAGCGGCAACCGTTACCGAGTGCTGTCGATGATCGGGGCCGGCGGCCAGGGCGAGGTATACAAGGCGGAACTAAACGGAAGGCTTTACGCCCTGAAATGGTACTATCCTGAGACGGCGACCCAAACTCAATGGAGGATCCTTGAAGCGCTGATCGCAAAAGGCGCGCCGGATGCGACGTTCCTTTGGCCTCTCGAAGGCATTCGGGGCAAGACCGGCGGCTCCTATGGTTATATCATGCCGCTGCGGCCTGAAAGATTCAAGGGCGTCGTTCAGATGATGAAAAGGCAGGCCGAGCCTTCCTTTGCCACATTGTGTCGCGCCGCATACAACCTGACAAAGGGTTATGAGCGGCTCCACAAAGAGGGATGGAGCTATCGGGACATCTCTTTCGGGAACGTGATGTTCGACCCGGACAACGGGGATATCATGATCTGTGACAACGACAATGCGTCGCCCAACGACCGTAAGGAAGATATCGCGGTATACGGAACCCCGCGGTTCATGGCGCCTGAGATCGTTACCGGAAAAGCGATGCCTTCCAGAAACACAGACATCTATTCCCTGTCGGTCCTTTTGTTTTACATGTTCATGCTGGGGCATCCGCTGGACGGGGAACTGGAGGCGAAAGTCCACTGTATGGATCCGCGCGCCATGTACAGGCTGTACGGCACCAACCCGGTTTTTGTCTTTGATCCCGCGGACAAAAGCAACCGGCCCGTGAAAGGCTTGCATGACAATGTGCTGATTTATTGGGATATTTATCCTCAGGTCATACGTGATCTGTTCACCAGGGCTTTCACGGAGGGCCTGACCCAACCCAACCGGCGTGTAACGGAGAGCGAGTGGATGGACGCCTTCGCCAACCTGATGACCGGCATCATCCCGTGTCCGTCCTGCGGAGCCGAGGTTTTCTTTGACGAAAACAAAACAGCCATGGGAGTGCCCCATGTGTGCTGGAAATGCGGACGTTCCCTGCAGTACCCGGTTTCACTGGTCAGCGGGAAGACCCGTGTCCTGCTCAACAGGGACGCGACGATACGGTCCCATAATATAAGAGAGGATTACGATATGGACACGGTGGTCGGCCATGTGGTCCGGAATCCCGCCAATCCTCAGCTGTGGGGCATAGAGAACGACTCTGACGCAAACTGGACTTATATCCGTGCGGACGGCCGTCAGGTCCCGGTTGCGCCCGGCAGAAGGGTAGGCATCGTCAGGGGTGCCAGGATCGACTTTGGGCCCTTAACAGGCGAATACAGATAAATAAGCAAGGAGGAATACAGCGATGACGACTGCTTTGAAAAGGCCCGGCGGCGAACTGGCTACCCGTCCCCTCCATTTCATCTGGACAGTGGACTGCTCCACTTCCATGAGGGGGGAAAAAATCAGCACCGTGAACCACGCTATCCAATCCACCATTCCGGATATGCGCGCTGAAAGCGCCCAGAACCCCAATGCCAGGCTCCTTGTCCGTACCCTCAAGTTTTCCAGCGGCGCGTCCTGGGTGACCGCAGATCCGGTTCCGATTGAGGAATTTGCATGGGATGACCTGGAGGCATCCGGACTTACCGATATGGGCAAAGCCTTTGAGTGCCTGGCGGCTCAGCTCACTATTCCCCCCATGTCGGAAAGGGCTCTTCCTCCGGTGATCGTGCTGCTTTCCGACGGACATCCCACGGATTCCTACAAAAAAGAACTGGACAGGCTCCTGGTCCTGCCATGGGGCAGGAAAGCGGTTCGGATCGCCATTTCCATCGGTAAGGACGCCGATGACAGCGTGTTGGAGGAGTTTACCGGAAACCCGGAACTGGTGCTGCAGGCAAATAACGTAAAGACCCTGGTGAAAATGATCAAGTGGGCTTCCACCCTGGCGGGTATGGTTTCCTCGCCGGACAGCAAGCCCCGTGCGATGCAGGATATCGTTTCCGGCAGGCAGACCATTACCTCCAACGGCCCCATGGTGATGAAGGACGGCAATATTCCCACGCCGGTTCCCTCCACAGGCGACGGTGATGTATGGTGAGACAAAACCTGAAAGGGGACCGGATATGAAACTGGCTGTATTCGGGAAGAGCGTACGCGGAGCGTCCCACATCCGCTCAGGGACCAGATGCCAGGACAGCTGCAGAAAGATCATCCTTGAGGACGGCACGGCGATCCTGGCAGCCGCGGACGGGCACGGCAGCGCTTCCTGTCCCTACAGCCGTACGGGATCAAAGATCGCGGCCAACCTGTTCTGCGGCGTCATGAGGAAGATGTACCTGAGCTACATTGGCAGCAGGGAACGCTTTATCTCCCTCCTGGCAAGCGAGGGAAGCCTGGTGGTCAGGACCATTGAACGCGAATGGAAAAATCGCGTCATGGAGAGCCATACAGCCAATGCCCGACCCTTTCCCAAAGGGAAAAGCGGTGAAACGGATGTTTCGTCTGTTTACAGGCAGTATGGTACCACGCTGCTTGGACTCCTTGTGGCGGATACGTTCCTGTTTGCCTGCCAGCTGGGAGACGGGGATATCTGCATGGTCCATGAAGGTATTGCGGAAAAACTGGTAGATCCGCCAAAGATCCTGGGTGTGGAAACTTATTCTCTCTGCGGGGAAAATGCGTGGACGATGGCTGAGACCGGGATCAGGCGCATCCGTTTATCCTCCATGGCCCCGGTGATGTTCACCCTGACTACCGACGGTTTTTCCAACAGCTATGAAAGCGAAGCGGGATTCAGGGAAGCTTTGTCGGATTACCTGAAAGCCGTTCGGGAGCATGGCGTTGGCGCGGTGAAGGAAAACCTGCCGGCCTGGCTGAAGGAAACCAGCGCCTTTGGCTGCGGGGACGATATCACCATGGCGGCGGCCTGCTGTCTTCCGGAACGGGGCGGCGAAGGTATTGATCCCGGCGGACAGGAGCAGGATGCGTAAAAATGATGAGGATCATGATATGAACACCGACATCAGGGAAAAAAAGTTTGACGCCTGGCGGCACGGTTTGCTGGACATCACCCGGCGGAACCGGCTGATCAATTACCGCAGGAGCATTCGGACGACCCTTCATATCACCGAGCCCGCAATGGGGGAAATGTACCGAAGGGTGGTCATAAAAGGGGAGAAGCTGTCCTTCCGCAGGCAGATCGATACCGGAGGCGACCCGTATCTGGACCGGCTGCTCTACATCATGGACAAGATGAAAGCACCGGTGGAGCTGGCGGAGGGAGAGGTAAGATCCGACCTGGGCACTGCGGATATGAACGTGACCCTTAAAAACCTGCGCGCCAAGGCAAGACTGTCCAGGGAGGAGCAGGGCATCAATACCCTGTATCTTAGCTTCGGGTTTCTTCGGTGGCGGGAAAAGCCGTCGGACCCCTGCATGCTTTCGCCGCTGGTGCTGGTGCCGGTCGCCCTGGAGACCGCTACCATTATGAGCCCATTTTTCATTAAGAAACTGGATGAGGACATCGTAGTCAACCCGACTCTGGAATATGTTCTGTCCTCGCAGTACGGCATCGCCCTTCCTGAGCTGGATCCCGCGGAGGAGAACATTGAAGGGTACCTGGACCGGGTGGAAGCGGCGGTTTCCGCTTTCGGCTGGGCTGTGGAAAAAGAGGCCGATATAGGTCTCCTTTCCTTTCTGAAGATCGTGATGTACAAGGACCTGGAAAAATACAGGGACCGGATCTTCAGCCATCCCGTTATCCGCGCCTTCTGTGGAGACGGGGAAGGATTGCCAAAGCCGGATCAAAACGCCCTCAGCTTCCCTCATGATACAGTGCACGCGGATGATGTGTGCCGGGTGGTGAGCGCAGACGCTTCCCAACAGGACGCCATCCGTCTTTCCCGTCAGGGCGTCAGCTTTGTGCTCCAAGGGCCCCCGGGCACGGGCAAAAGCCAGACGATCACCAATATCATCGCCCAGGCCCTGGCGGACGGCAAAAAGGTGCTGTTCGTATCAGAGAAAATGGCGGCTCTCAGCGTGGTTTATCACCGACTTGAAGAGGCTGGGCTGGCGGACCGCTGCCTTTCACTGCATAATTACCGTGCGGAAAAGCGCGCCGTACTCAAAGACCTGGCGCATACCATGGATCTTTCCACGGCCGGAGGTCCTTCGGACACGACGGAAGAGATGAACGCCTTCGAATCTGCCAGGGCCCGTCTGAACGGTTATGTGGAGGAGTTGGACCGGGTCCGCGCCCCCATGGACAGATCCGTTTTTGACGCTGTGACTGAGCTTATCACCCTGGGGAACGGGCCTTTCTTCCGAGTCGGCGAGGACGCATCCGCCGTTTGGGGCAGGGATTACGCCGCCAGGGTCGGCCTCCTTAGGAGATATGCGGATCATATGGAAAACGAAGGCGCGGACATCCTGTCCAACCCATGGCGTGGGTCCGGGGTGCGCGCAGTTACCTACGACGTAAGAGAGACCCTTTCTTCCGGTTTCGACACCCTTGGCGGATCGCTGTTCGGGCTGTCCGGCGCCCTTTCATTTATGGACCGCGGCAGCGGCAGGACCCGTTCCTTTTCCATGAGGGATGTGGAAAAGCTGCTGGGGCACATCCTGGGCGCGGAACTTTGCGGCAGGACTGCGGGGAGCCTGGATACGAAACTCGGCGGGAACCTGTTCAGCCCCGGGAACGCCGCAGAGATCGAAGATGCAGCTGCCGCTCTGAAAGATGCGCGCGAAAAAGCGCTTTCCGCCGGGATCGACGAAGGGACGCTTGAAGACCCGGTTTCCCGGCGCGTCTGCCTGGAAGCGACAGAGGAAGAACTGACCAAATGCGAAGCGTGCCTTCGCCTGATGAAGCGCCTTTCCGTTTTTTTCTTTCTTCCCGAGGAGGAGGACTGGAACGCGCTGGCAAGGGCAAAGGAATTCCTGAACATCCTGTCCCTTCCCGGGACGGCCGAGGGAGATTGGTTCCGCGACGGCCGCCTTGATGAGATCAGGACGAAAGCGCGCGGATGGAAGGACATGGCGGACAGAACGGCGCGGCTGAAGCAAAGGATCGATGAGGATTGGGAGCCGGGATTTTGTGAGGCGGATTACCGGGGATTGCTTTCCAGGTTCACAGGGGAATACGAAACGGTTTTTAGGTTCCTTAACGTACAGTACTGGAAAGATAAAAGCGATCTGACAGCCCTGTACAGGGACCATACGATAAGCCCGGACGACAGAGAATGTGTGGAAGGGCTTCTGCTGCTTAAGGAATACCGTGAGACGCTTGAAAAATACGTGAACGAAACGAAGGACGCCCGAAAAGAGCTGGGCAGTTTGTTCCGCGGGGCGGATACCGATTGGAGCATCCTTATTTCCGTTCTGGACGGATACGCTGCGGCGTTTGATTATTTCAAACGGTACGGGACGAAGGACAAGATTAATAAGCTTCTTTTAAAGCCCCGGGAAGAACGGCTGGCCGACTTGTCGGGATCGCTTGGCGTGACGACCATCGATGAGGCCGCGGAACTCCTGGATTTCCAGATCAGAAACAAGGCATCCTTCACCCTTTCTTCCCGGGTGGCTTTTCTCATGCGAAGGAGGGATGCCATAACGGCGTTCACCGACGCGTACGCAGCCTGTGCGGATGTACTGGAGCCAAGTTTGACCGGGGAAATGGCCACGGCGGCCAGAGGATCTGGCCTCATTCGGACGGCTGAAGCCCTGTCCGCAGCTGCGGGGAGGGCGGCTGAAACGAGGAAAGAGGCTGAGGCCTTCTTTGATTCGATAGGCGCGGCCCCGATGCCGGAAAATATGGAGGATCTCCTGTCCCTTTGGGAGGACAGGATCGACTTTGCTGCCCTGGACGCGCTTGCTGCCCGTTTAAAGGAAGCCTATCTGTGCTTTGACGGGGAGGCCTTCGTGCAAACGCTGTCTTCCGTTTCCGGCTGTATCCGTTCGCCTGAAGAGGAACGCGACCTGAAGACACTGTCGGAATGGTTCCCGGAGGAAGACCTGTACGCTTATCCCCTGGATACACTGAGAGAAAGGATCGCCCGGTGCGGCGATATCGAGGCATTGGAAAGGTGGATCGGACATACGGCTCTTGTCCGGGAATGCGCAGATCACGGCCTTGGGGATTATATTGACTATATTGATAAAAACTGCGTTGCGCCCGGGGAGATCGAACCCATCTACCGCAGGTCCTTCATGACACGCTGGCTCATGGAAGAACTGTCAGGGAATCACGCTGAGCGTCTGCGGGCTTTCCGTTCCTATGTCCAGGAAAAAACGGCGGAGGAATTCAAGGCCGAGAATGAAAAGCAGCTGAAGCTGGCGAGGAATCGACTTTCATCGCAGCTGTCAGCTGCCGTATCCGCGGAATCCATTCGTTCGGATGGTGCTGCGAAGGAAGCGGCCCTCCTGCGCCGCGAATCCGAAAAAAAACGCCGTGTCATCCCGCTACGGAGACTGTTCAAAGCTATTCCCGACCTGATGCAGCGCCTAAAGCCCTGCTTTATGATGTCACCTCTTTCCGTGTCCTATTTCCTGGACGCGGAACTGTACAATTTTGACATGGTCATCTTTGACGAGGCTTCCCAGATCCTTCCCGAGGATGCTGTCGGCGCCATTTACCGCGGCAGGCAGGCGATCATTGCCGGCGACACCCGGCAGATGCCACCAACGGACTTTTTCACCGCCGCGGTGAGAGAGGACGGGGAGACGGACGAAAGCGATGAATACTATCCAGACGCGGTCAGCGAATCCATCCTGGACGAGGCGGCAGCCTGCCTGCCCGCCTGTACGCTTTTGTGGCATTACCGGAGCCGCGATGAATCCCTGATCGCCTTTTCCAACAGGCTTCTGTATCATGGAAGCCTCATTACCTTCCCCAACTGTTCACACATGAAGGATCGGGGGGTGGAATACGTTTACGTTCCCAACGGCTGTTACGAGGGCTCCGGGAGGAACTGTAACGTGGCTGAGGCGCGGCGGTGCCTCTCCCTGGTGGAAGAGCACCTGCGGAACCATCCCGAAAGATCTCTTGGCATTGTTGCTTTTTCAGAAAAACAGCAGAGCGTTATCGAGGAGATCATCGATGATTTCAGGATAAAAAACCCGCAGTACGAATCCTTCTTTGACGAGACCGGGGACGAACCTTTTTTTGTCAAGAACCTGGAAAACGTCCAGGGTGACGAGAGGGATACCATCATCTTCAGTATCTGCTACGCCCGGAATATGCAGGGAAGGATGTACCAGCGCTTCGGGCCTTTGAGCCACGAGGGAGGGGAGCGCCGCCTGAACGTGGCTATCACCCGCGCCAAATACAACGTGAAGCTGGTCGGGTCCATCATGCCTACCGACATCGCGGTAAACGAGGGGACGGGAGAAGGCGTAAGGATGCTGAGGGAATATATTTATTACGCCTTGCAGAACGACTGTGCCGTTTCCCGCGGCAATCCCGTCGGAATGGGAGAGGGTTTCGCGGACAGGATCGCCGACTTCCTCCGGGAAAACGGCTATACCGTCAGGCGGAATATCGGCGCGTCCGCCTACAAATTGGACATTGCAGTGGAAAAGCCGGGCTCATCCGACGTGCTGATCGCGGGCGTTGAATGTGACGGTCCCCATTACAGGGACACCCGCACCGCCTATGACCGGGATGTGCTGCGCAGGGAGGTTATGACATCCCTCGGATGGCGGATGATCCATATATGGTCCATGGCCTGGTACCTGAACCCCGAGACAGAAAAAAAGCGTCTGCTTGATTTCATCCGTCGCTGCTGCGGGGAGCCCGCAGGCGCTCCTTTGATCCCGCAGGAGCCCGTACCCCGGGAGAAAGACATGACAGGGGATAATAAAGCGCTTGAAACGGCCGGCGGCAGCAAAATGGAAGGGACTCCGGTTTTTTATGAATACGCTGATCCGACTATGGTTCCCCGGGACTCCGGGGAGGACAGCTATGATAGCCTTGCGTCCGCCATCCTGTACGTGATGGAGAGGGAAGCACCGATATGCATAGAGGAACTGTACAGGCGCATGGCTCCGCTTTTCGGCACTCCGCGTGTTTCAGGCATGCTGCGAAAGGTGATCGACGACTGTGTGTCGGCCCGACTGGGGGACAGCGTCGAGCGCCGCGGCGGATTCCTTTATCTGAAAGGTGCACAGATCGTTCCACGTGTTCCAAAAGAAGGGGACATCCCAAGAAGCGCGGACCATATCTCACCGGAGGAAATCTGCGCTTTGCTTTGCCATGTCATTTCCGCCGCGCCGGGACGATCCGGCTCCGGTGTGGTCGGGGAAACCGCGCGTCTGTTTGGCCTGCAGCCAAAGGATACCACGGCTGTCCGGGTGCTGAACCAGAACCTGAAAGCTTTGAAGGGTTCGGGGACCGTTATCGAAAAGGACGACGGACTGTATCCGGCAAAGGCTAACAGATGATCCCGGCTGCAGGCGCGGATGATGAGAAGGTAAGTTTTCCGGACCTGAGGTTTTTTACAGGAGGAAGGGTAATGAACGGCACCGAGATCGAGGCATTTGTTTTTAACAACGGGGCGTATACCTCCCTGGACAGCCTGGTCAACGCCATGGGTCAGGAATGGATGGCAGGGCGGAAGATACTGTTTGACGGGACGTTGAGGGAGCACATCAAAAAAACGCAGCCTGCCCTTGCAGGCGCCTGCGCTGCCGCCGAAAAAGAATACCTCGATAAAAACAACGAAGGCAACCGAATCTATTTCAGGTGGCTTTGTTCATATCCCGGGATCAGGTCCATGTACTGGCGGGGACGAGATCTGGGCGGCCTCGATGCCATCGCCGCCAAGCTGGAAAGCGGAGATGAGGAAGTGCGGAAGCTGGTGCTTTACCTGATGAAGGAGCAGGTCTTCCACAATATGGTCCTGAGCCTTGGGGGGAGGGACGAGCTGTCCGCACAGGTGCGTTACCTGGAAAGGGCTTACAACAAGCGGGACACCGCTTTTGAAAGGGAGGGCGTCGTCCCCATGCTGGAACGTGTTTTGAGGGGGGAGAAGACCTTTGTCTTTGAAGGACGCAGCTTTTTATCCCCGAAGGACCTGGCAGCGTATCTGCAAGGTTATGCAGACCGGTCGCCCAAAACACTGGCTAAAGCGGTCCGGGCGCTCTTTGCCGACGAAAACAACCTGGATCCGTGGTTTGAGTCGTGGATCCTGATGCATGGGTTCCAGCACGAACTGACACTTTGGAAGGTGCGCTATCAGGAGGGACGGGGGGATAAGGATGACGGGCCGGAGGATTTTGTTTTCGACGAAGACAGAGAGCCGCTGATCGCGGCGCGGGAACAGACGCCCGAGGCGTTCGCCCTTGAGGTCGAGGGCTTCGACAACAGGTTTGTCGAGCTGCTGACCCGGTTTGCGGACCGGATCAGCGACCCAAAGATTTTCGAAGGGCTGATGAGCGATTATTTTCCCGAGAACCGTCTGCAATGCTATCTTCTTTTGAAATTATACCGGATGGAGATCATGCGGGCCATCCGCGACGCCGAGGAGATCGATCTGATCCTGACAGCGCGGTTCGAAAAGCGCCTGACGGATGATTTCGGGGTAGGGGCGGCCTTCGCCGGATGGGCCGTGGCGACGTGGTGCCGCTGCTATGGAGAGAAGGTACTGAACAAAAAAAGCACGGCACACACGGAATGATCTGACTTTGCAAGATCATTCCGGTTTCGACTGAGTCAGCGCATCCGGGAGGGCCGTTCTGTTTTATTCTCATTCGCGGCGAGAGGAATATGATTTACCTGATGGGATCATCCGGATCAACAATTGCTTGCTGTTTTCCGCTTTGACTGACCTTCAGGGTCCGCAGGTATGATTTTTGTTCGTCCGTGATCCGATAGCTTTCCAGGCTTTTTTGGATCGTCTTGTTATGCACCCAGATGTCCAGCCGTTTTTCCTCAAGGTACGGTATGACACGGTCATACTGCTTTGCCAAAGCCGTTGCGAAATACCAGGCGATCATCATTTTGACATAATAATCTTCCGAGCGGACTGCCGCCGCCATGTCCGAATACACTGTGCTGAATCCTTCGCCAAGGAAGTGCTGCATAAGCATCCCGACCGCAAACCGGACAGTGTATGTACTGTCCGACCTGATCCATGCCTTAATGTAGGGAAGCAGTTTCTCCGGTGCTTTTTTGAATGCCTTCGGGGAAAGCTGATCACAGGTGGCCCAGTTGTCGATGTACGGCAGAAAAGCTTCGACCCTCGATATGCACTTGTCAAAGTCCTTCTCCAGGGATATTATAAAGGCGTGCAGCTGATCTTCGTCAAAATACCGGTGCGGCAGGCAGGAAAGAAATCCATCCGTATCGCCGCCTTTGTACAGATCCCGGGCAAATGTTCGGAGCGCCGGCGTCCTGACACCTATGATCTTGTCGGCAGGTACTGTGGGAATGATTTTTGCCTGTAATAAGGCATAGTCCCTGTCCCGCATACGGAACAGCTCCGCGACGATATCGTCCCTGTTCATTGCCGTTTGGTCCCTCCCATCAATGGAATGCGTAATCTCTGAAAGCGGATGTATAACAAAATCGAAAAGCAATGCCTCCGGCTTCTTTTGAGGAGCCCTGGAATAAAAACCGGAGTGAAGACAACGAACTATTCTATCACGGTCACGTCCTTGAAAAAGAACAGTGTTTCAGTTCATACAAACGGTTATCCGACTGATGCAACTGAACGCGGCCTAATCTTTTTTTCGGAGGAAGGAAATGGATCAGGATCGGGGACAGGTGATGATAAGAAAAGCGGCGGAAGAGGATGCCCGGCAAATCGCGGAGATCATTGTAGAAGACTGGAAAACTGCATACAGGGGCATCATTGACAGCGCGTATCTTGATTCCATGAGCGTGGAACAGCGATATCAAAGAGAAGCACAGAGATACCGGCAATACATGGTCGCCTCTGACGAAAATGAGGTTCTGGGTTTCATATGGAACGAGATGACCGGCGTCGAAGCGGCGGACTGTGAGATCGTTGCCTTATATGTAAGATACACGAAAAGAAGAAGCGGGATAGGAAGGGCTCTGTTTCGGTATTCCGTGGATACTTTCAGGGCTTCCGGCAAAAAACGCATGATCGTGTGGTGCCTCAAGGAAAATGATGAAGCCAGGAAGTTTTACGAGAAAATGGGGGGGAAAGCATATAAGACCTATAATGGACCCCATGTCAAGACCATGCATGAAGAAATTATCGTGAACAGTGAGGAAGTCACATGATCCATATAGCAGGGTCAATCGGAGGGTGGAGATTTTCCTGACAATACGGATGTCAGGAAAATACTACCCGATCT
>JAFWWK010000235.1 GCA_017523615.1 Clostridia bacterium | reverse complement strand
TCCATCGCCGTCTGGCCCAGCGCCAGAAATTTATCCAGGGTCATGTCTTATCTTCTTCCCATCCTGATCATTCTGAATCCCGGAGTCCTTTTCCCTTTCGCGTCATTCAAAAGCTTCCGCGGTCTGGATTTCCTTCACCTGCGTGCAGAAGGGGCCGAAGGCCGCTTTGACCGTTTCAAAATCGAAACCGATCGCTTCGCAGGTCTCGGTATTCACGGTCGCGGTGCCGTTGTCAAAGGTTTTGACGGCCGTCTCCGCGGGCTTCGCGCCGTTCAGCAGGATCTCCGCGATCATGTCGCCGGTTTCCCGCCCGAGGTTCGCGTAGTCGACGCCATAGCCCAGGAACGCGCCGTTCAGGGCGAAGGAATCGGCGCCGGTATAGTGCGGGATCTTCGCTTCGGCCAGCTTCTCGTAGATGGACAGCTCGGCGCTCATGATCGTGTTGTCGGTGGGGGTAAAGACCGCGTCCATTTCATCGCCGACGATGGCGTCCGCGGCCTGCATCACCTCGGAAACGTTGCTGCCCATATATTCCTTCACTTCAACGCCCTTTTCGCCCAGGATCTCCTTCGCGGCGGCGATCGGCGCGGTGGAGGCGTCCTCGGAGGGATTGTACAGCAGGGCGATCTTCTTCGCGTCCGGATCGGCGGCGAAGATCAGGTTCAGCACCGCGGCGGTATCCAGGTAATCGGAGGTGCCCGTGATATTGGCCCCGGGCGCCTCCAGGCTCTCCACCAGGCCCGCGCCCACCGGATCGGACACCGCGGCGAAGACCACCGGAATTCCGTTTTCCTCCGTCATGCCCTGCATCATCATGGCTACGGGCGTCGCCACGCCGACCATCAGGTCCACCTCGTCCGCGATGAAGTCGGCAATGATCTGCTGCATCACGCTGGAATCCAGGTTGCAGTTGTCCTCCTTGATGACGAAGGTCACGCCCTTCTCCTTTTCAATCTCGCCCAGGCGTTCCCGGATGTTCTGAATAATCTGGTTCAGGCTTGCGTCGTCCACAAAATTGCAGATCCCGACCGTAAAGGTCGTTTTTTCCTCCGCGGAAACCAGGGACCCCATGGCAAACACCATCATCAGCACAAGTACCATCGCAGTCAGCTTTTTCATCGTTCCGTCCGTCCTTTCCTTTTGCGGTTTATTGATTCCAGGGGACCATCCCCGCGGATAAAGAAAAACCCCAGCGCGCAGGATCCTTGCGCGCTGAGGCAGTATAACCGCGGTGCCACTCAGCTTGGCTCTCCCCGGAGGAAAAGCCTTCTTTCCATCACGTACCCCTGATACGCGCCGCCCTGATAACGGGTGCGTCCCCCGTCGCTTCCTACTCGGATTCTTTCCGGCCTGAATTCTTCTGCCTCAAAGCCTGTCCGGCCCGAACCTTTCGGAGCGCCCTCCGGAGTCCATTCACATCCCCCGCACGCACCGCCGTTCCACTGTCGGCGGCTCCCTGTGCCGTGCCGCGAAGAAGCTACTCTTCTCCCTCATTGGTTTGAAGTAAAGATTACTCCGTTCCTGGATTCCTGTCAACCTCCCGTCTGTATTTTGGCTGTATTTACGGATATTCTTTTTCCCCGCTTTATGGTAAAATAAGAATGGATATACAAGCGCATATCATCACAGGAACTGCCGTTCCGCAGAAGGGAGGACCTGCCATGGCACAAAAAAGCATGGGTCCGTCACGGATCATTCCATTTCTCCTGATGCTGTTTCTCGCCGTGCTCATCGTCTGTACCACCGCCTGCGCGGATGATATCGAACAGCTGAAATACCTGCCCGGCCAATGGACTTTTTCCGACGCGGTCCTGAAGGAGGGCGGGCTGGCAGAGGAAATCAAACTGACCCTGACGCTTGGGGAAACCGGGGAAATGTCCCTTTTCTCCTACAGCAGCAGCGGCCGATATGATTATCGCTATGCCGGCACCTGGTCCAGCGAATATGTGCCGGACGGGATGGACCGGCTGACGCTCCGGTTCACCTCGACCGACAACCCGCTGTACGCCGGCCGCCCCTACAGCATGGCATGCGTATACCGGTTTTACACGGAGTCCTGGGTGGAGAACGATACCTGGAACATCTTCCTGGCCCTGGAGGAAATTCCTTCCAACGAAAGCGTTTCCCCCTTTACGGACCTTTACGGCGACCCCAATCCAGCCCTGGACCGGCAGCGGATGCCCAATATGCGGGTCGTCCGGTGCAGCGAATACGTCTCCCTGCGGGAAACCCGGTCCACGTCCTCCAGACGCCTTGCGAAGGTGCCCCTCGGGGCCCTTGTCCTGGCCTTTCCGGAGTACGGAACCGCCAACGGGTTTATTGAATGCGTCTATCACGGCCTGGACGGATACATCCTGTCGGAATACCTGGAGCCGGCCGGAACCCCGGGCCCCGTACCGCCCGGAGGCGCGGTCTACGGGCTGGCCATCGACAAACTGGCGACCCGGACGGGCCCCGGAACGCAGTATGACGGCGGCGGCACCTACAGCGTCAAAGGGCAGTATATCCGGATCCTGAGCCGCGCTTACGACAAGAGCAACGGCATCTGGTGGGTCAAGTGCGAAATTCCGTATAAGGGTGACATCCGGGTGCTGTGGACCGGCTGGAAACGGTTCGATCATACCCTCACCCGCCTGGAGGACATTCCGGTCGATCCGAATTACTGAGCCCCGGCTTCGCCCCGCCGGGCTTCCTCCTGTACAGTACTACTGACAAATCCCCTGAAAGGAGCAATATCAAATGAAAAAAAGAACCGGACGAATCCTGACCATCCTGCTGGCCGCCCTGACGGCGGCTGTGCTGGCGGTTTCCTGCGCCTGCGCCGACGGCGCCGAACCCCACGGGGACGGAAACGGCATCGTCTCCCGCCCCCTGCTGGCCTCCCTGTACAAATGGCTGTACGGCATGGACACCAGCTTCTGGCCGTCGGTCTCCTTTGAACAGGTCAGCAACGCCGTGGGCAAGGCTGGCTCTGTGAAGGAAAAGGACGGCGATGATCACGCGGCCTTCTGGACGGACGGGGACGCCTTCGTCACCGTCACCTTCCATGACCGGGACGGCTTCTGGGGCGTTCGCAGCGTCACCACCACCCTGAGCCGGGACGAATACCAGGCTGCGGACATCTCCTTCCTGCCCCGGATCGGCAACCGGGAAGCCGGCAGCAGCCCGGTTGAACCGGTCACCGTCTCCTCAAAAACAAAGGATACCCAGGCGGACGTGACCGTGACCGCCGAGCTGCCGACGGAATACTGGGCCGCCGCCGACAGCTTCGGGGAAGTGCGCTTCCTCATCAGCGCGGATCCGGCTGCCGTCACGGGCAGCTCCCCGGGTATGCGCCTCTCCTTCTGGGGGGATGAGGCCGCCCTGCGGGAGGACCAGGCGAAGGCCGGCGACCGGACGGAGGCGGAGGCGCTGTACCTGCTCGGACTGGCCTGGGAAGGCAGCACCTGCACCCGGAACGGGATGGAAATGACGGACTACATCGCGAAGCTGGGGGACGGCCCCTGGCTGCGCGTGAGCCTGTACAACATGGAGCTTTACGACTTCAGCGAGGCGGAAGCCATCCTGAAGAGCATGACGGTCACCTGCGGGGATATCGTCTTCCATTATGAGCCCCTGTGGTCCCCGGACGACACGGACTGGACGGATCCGGAGCCCCTGCCGGGCGATTTCTCCATGGACGCCCTGCTGAACAGTCCCGCCATAGCGGACGGGACGCTGTACATCGAAGACGATACGGAAGGCGAGGACGCCACCGGCAGCATCTATGTCTACAACAACTATTCGGCAGAGGATCTTTCCTTTCCCCACGCGGATGAATCCGACAACTTCTACAGCTACCTGGACTTCGATATCATCATCCTTCACCCCGGCACGGACAGCGTCCGGCCGATCCTGCGCTCCTGGATCTCCCTGAGCACGCAGGACCGCTCCCATGAAATCACCTCGGTCACCTTCCGGGTGAACGGAAGGGACTATACCTTTACCGAGCTCTCGGATCCGGAGGATTTCATCATCAGGGAGGACGGCTCCCACCAGCAGGTCATGCTGATCCGCTTCGACCCCGACAGCCTTTCGTTCCTGACGGACCTCGCCCTTGCCCATGCGTTCGGGGACGATTCCTTCGAGGTGTTTTTCCGCGGCGCGGAGGACATCGAAACGGAGATCGGCCCCAACTTCTGGGACATTTTCACCGCCTATTGGGAAGCCTATGTGAACAGCGACGCTTTTACCTGCCTGGACGGCTACCATGGAAATCCGATGGAATCGGAACTCGTCATCTGATTTCCGGTTTTCCTCTGATTTTCCGCCCGGATTTTTCCATGGAAGCTGCTGCCAGCCCGCCCGGTTCGGACGTATTCCTTTATGACAGCGCCGATCGGGCCGCTGCCGAAACCAAAAAAATCGCAGCATGCGTAAAATGTAAGGAGGCACCATACAATGGCAATCGAAAACAATGAACTGAACCTGAACGAAATGGAAGAAATCAGCGGCGGCCGGGGCGGATCCCGCACCGTTCTCCCGAGGAAGGAAGGCTTCATCGTCTATCAGATCGAGGCGGGGGAAAACCTGACCAAGATCGCCAAGCGGTAC
>JAFWWK010000234.1 GCA_017523615.1 Clostridia bacterium | reverse complement strand
TTATCCTGTGTCTTTTTCTCTGCTTTTACTATCTTCTTATACTCTTCTTCGCTGATTGTTTGCCTCCGCACCTTCATGCCCCCTTCAAGGGGTATTATATCATATATAGATTTATTTATCAATCTTAATTGAGAATAGTATCAGGCGCGCCCGGCATGAAGCCCAAGCGCGCCTGTGTCTCTTTTCCGGGGATCCTGAAAGCGGCCCGTTACGATGCCGTTTTTTCCGTTGGCGTTTGGCATATGCCCGGAGCCTTCACCTGACGCGGACCTCTTCGTAAGGCATCACGGCCACCAGGGCATCCTCGATGTACACGATATAATACAGGTCCGATCCGTCATTCGGATAGCCGGCGGCGAACGTCATGACGTCTTCGGCCTGGAAGGCGCTGTCCGGCCTGCCGTACCACAGGTCGCAGTGGGGGTCCACGGTGAAGACGGCCTGCTCGGAGGAAGCGTCGGTCCAGGAGGACCTGGAACCGTTCATATAATCATTTTCCGGTATGATCAGGTCCACCGGATCCGCGGTCAGGATCCACTCCGCCCCGTTCTTTACCAGGGAACGGATATGGGCCACGGCGATGCCGGTCTTTTTTTCGGAGGGCCGGCGCTGCAGGAAGACGGTGTACACCGTCTGCGCTCCGCCCGCGCCCCAGACGACGATCTCGGCCCGTTTGGGTTCGTTGCCCAGGGTAATGTATGAGGACGGCGTGCCGGAAGGCACGTATTCCCCGTTCACGGTGATCATGGCGTTTTCATCCGCCGCCGAAGGCGTAAAGCGGACCCGGCTCACCCAGGATGCCACCGTCAGCACATAGGAGGTGACGTACGGATCAAAGGCGGAGGGAAGCATAACGCCGGTAGCGGGGCAGTTGTGCTCCAGGGAAATCAGCAGGCTGCCGCCGAAAATGGGAACGGCCACATCCTGCGACGAGTCCCATTCCTCTGTCCGTGCCGTCGCCTGGGGCACCCAGGTGCTCAAAAACATCCCGTCCTCCCCCCCTGTCCATACGCCCACGGTCGGGACGGGCGTCAGCGCGGGCATCGCGGTCGGAAGAGCCGTCGGCGCGGGCGTCAAAACGGATGCGTCACCGGATGAAAAGACCAGGTTGAATTTTCTTACGAAGCCGCGTCCACGCTGGGATGTGGTGATATTCGTTTCCACATAGGCCCAGTTGCCGTAATAACCCAGCACCACGACCTCCTGCCCGCCCTGCATAAAACAGAAGCGTTCATTGTTCAGGACCGGGTCGTCTGTCAGCGGGGCGCCGGCCTTGACCACCGTCGCCTTCTGGTCCAGGAAGGAAAGAGCCCTGTCCAGCTTCCCGCTGGGGTCCACGGCGCAGGAAAGCGCTTCCCGGGCAATGTAGCCGATCCTGTATTTTCCGCTTTTGACCAGGAAGCCCACCATCAGCCAGTCGCCCGCGACGCCCCACACCCTGCAGGACCCGCTGCCGTATTTGGCGCTGCCGTCCACGCGGAAATATTCCTCCCCGGGCCCGGTATACACCGGAAAACTCCTGGAGAAGGAGCAGATGGCGTAATCGTTCAGGTCGCCGGCCTTTCCGGCCCCGGCGGGCAGGACGAATGACAGCGTCACCAGGGACAAGATGAGGGCCGCGAGTCTTTTGAGCATTTCTTTCCACCCTTCCGGCCAGCGCCGTTCCTTTCCCGCGATACGGGACATCGTAAACAATAACGTCCCGGAAAGCGTTTTTCTTCCCCCCGCATGGAAGTCGGTCCGCAAAAGAGGGGCCCCGGCTCGCGTCAGCCGGTACGATCAAAAAACCGTTAATTCTTCAGGCTGTTGAGTGGAGCGGGGATCCTTCCGCCACGGGAAATGAACTCCGCGCTGGAAAAGGGATGCACCGGGATCACCGGCGCCCAGCCCAGGAGCCCGCCGAATTCCACTTTATCCCCCACGCCGCGGCCGGGAGCGGGGATCACGCGCACCGCCGTGGTTTTGCAGTTGATCATGCCGATGGCCGCCTCGTCGGCAATGATGGCGGAGATCGTCTCGGCCGGGGTGTCCCCGGGTACGGCGATCATATCCAGTCCCACGGAGCATACGCAGGTCATGGCCTCAAGCTTGTCCAGCGTCAGGGCGCCTGATTCGGCGGCATGGATCATGCCGATATCCTCGCTCAGGGGGATGAACGCGCCGGAAAGGCCGCCCACCTGGGAAGACGCCATGACCCCGCCCTTTTTGACGGCGTCGTTGAGCAGCGCCAGGGCCGCGGTGGAGCCATGGGTCCCGCATTTTTCCAGGCCCATCTCCTCCAGGATATGTGCTACGCTGTCGCCCACCGCCGGCGTGGGCGCCAGGCTCAGATCCACGATTCCAAACGGCACGCGCAGCCTGCGGCTGGCCTCCCTGGCCACCAGCTGCCCTACCCGGGTGATCCGGAACGCGGTACGCTTGACCGTTTCGGCCACCTCGTCCAGTGGCGCGCCTTTGATCTTCTCCAGGGCGCGCTTCACGGTGCCGGGGCCGGAAACGCCCACGCTCACCGCCGAATCTCCCTCGCCCGCGCCGTAAAAAGCCCCCGCCATGAAGGGGTTGTCCTCAACGGCGTTGGCAAACACCACAAATTTGGCGCACCCCAGGCCGTCCCTGTCCGCGGTCCGCTGCGCCAGGTCCTTGACGACCTGTCCGCAGAGCTTCACAGCGTCCATGTTGATACCGGCCCGGGTGGAAGCCACGTTCACCGAGGAGCACAATATGGAGGTCTCCGACAGGGCCTCGGGAATACTGCGGATCAGCCTTTCGTCGGCACCCGTCATGCCCTTTTGCACCAGGGCAGTATAACCTCCGATAAAATCCACGCCCACCGCTTTCCCGGCCCGGTCCAGCGCCCGCGCCACGGGCAGCGGATCGCGTACGGCGCCGGTGATCAGGGCAGCGGGAGTCACAGAGACGCGCTTGTTCACGATGGGCACGCCGAAATCCCTTTCGATCTCCTCGCCCACCTGCACAAGGCGTTCGGCCTGCGTCGTCACCCTGTCATACACCCTCTGGGCCAGGCGCTCTTCCCCCTCGCACACACATTCAAACAGGGACACACCCATCGTAATGGTGCGCACGTCCAGTTTTTCCTGGTCGATCATGTGCAGCGTTTCCATGATCTCGTTGGTATTGATCATCTTTATCCTCCGAAACCCCGCGGAAAAATCAGCGTCCGCCGCGCCCCGGGAACCTTATCCGGGGCCGGCGGGCCGTATTATATATGGTGCATCGCTTCAAATATCTCGTTCTTCTGGATGCGGATCTGCACGCCGATGTCATTGCCCAATTGGGTCAGCTCCTCCTTGATGACCGAAAAGGAACAGTCCGGCGAGGAAATGTCCACCAGCATGATCATGTTGAAAAATCCCGAAACGACGGTTTGCGAGATGTCCAGGATATTGATCGAATGCTTATACAGCCGGTCGGCCACCCGGGCGATGATCCCTTTCTGGTCAAAGCCCAGCACCGTGACGACGGCTTTGGAGATCGGTTCCATTGTGTTTTCCTCCAATCGATGGTTTTACGCTTTTTCCGCGTATTCCGGGGCGATCTCGCTGAGCTCCAGGCCGCGGTTCTTTTCGCCGGCCAGGCGGATGGACCAGTCGTTTTCAAAGAAGAGCACCTCACGGCCTGCGCCGTCCCAGCCCCGGGCGGAGGTGGAGGTCAGCTGCAGGCTGTCCATAGGCGCATCGCTCTCCCTGATCCAGCGCACGAAGCGCCAGGGCAGGCGATCCATCACCAGGTCCACGCCGTATTCGCCCTTGAGGCGGTAGGTGAGCACGTCGAACTGCAGTTCGCCCACCACGCCCACGATCATTTCCTCCATCCCGGTCTCGTTGCGGCGGAAGGTCTGGATGGCGCCTTCCTCGCTGAGCTGGACGATGCCCTTCTGGAACTGCTTGCGCTTCATGCTGTCCAGGGGACGCACCCGCGCGAAGCGCTCCGGGGCGAATACCGGGATCTTGGCGAAGCGGAATTTACGGCCCTCCGTGAGGGTGTCGCCCAGGTGATAGATGCCCGGATCGAAAAGCCCGATGATGTCCCCCGGCCAGGC
>JAFWWK010000233.1 GCA_017523615.1 Clostridia bacterium | reverse complement strand
TGGCGATGGGGTCCCACCTGTTCCCATCCCGAACACAGAAGTTAAGCCCATCAGCGCCGAAAGTACTTGGCTGGAAACGGCCCGGGAGGATAGGACGCCGCCGGATCCCAATAAAACCCGCCTTCAGAAATGAGGGCGGGCCTTTTTTATTCCCCGGCAGGGGAAGATGAAATGGGCATCGCCGCCTGCCAGGGTGGAAGTGGATCCGGGACCGAGTTTGAAAAAAGAAGGATAAAAACCTAATAAAGCGAACGGTAAATTCGATATATTATAATGATACGGCAATTTGAAATTGAAAATATCAAAAAAACGGGTATAATAATGGATGTACAGGAGATGACGGGAAATGTCCGGAAACAACATGCACTCAGCGCCCACGCCGCAGCAGGAACTGTGCGACGCTGTCGCAGGGAACCTGAAAAAACTGATCGAAAGGAACGGCCTGACCCAAAGGGAGCTGGCGGAACTGGTCGGCGTCGCCCCCGCGACCATGACGGATTACTGCAGGGGGAGGCGTCTGCCCACCGTGGAGTTCCTTGTGGAACTGAAAAAGCGCTACGGCATCAGCATCGACGAGTTTCTGACGCAGAGCATCCCCGCCGGCGACAGCTCCTTCGGCGAGACGGACGAGCATGCCCTGACCACGTACAGGAAGTACTGCGGGATCTATTACGTATATTATTTCGACACCAGCAAGCTCAAGGGCAGGGATTCCCTGAACTCCAGGGAGTCGCTGCTGTACGGCATCCTGTGCATTTATGAGACCCGATCCCTGATCGGGCGTCCCCGCTATAACTGCGCTGCGATCCTCGGCTTTCATGACAGGATCAACGCCGCCTCCGTCAAGGCGAAGTTGGAAGGGATGGACGACCCTTCCCAGATGGTGGAGTATATCGACAGGGAGTACGAAAAGACCGCGTATTACGGGGATTTTGAGATGTCCCAGGAGCACGCCTTCATCAGCATGACCCACGCGAATACTGACAAGGCCCTGCTGATCCTCCACCGTGTGGACAACAACAAGAAGAACTATACCGGAGGGATCGGTACCATCAATTCCATATCCAAGGGCAGGGAGCGCATGCCGGTGATCCAGTTCATGGGGATCTCACGGCATGCGCTTTCCCTGTCCACGGAGGAGGTCCACCACAGGCTGCTGCTCAATTACCCCGCCTTCAGCGCGGGGGAAGAAACGGACGGAATGATCAAGACCTTCAAAAACCTTTACATGACCCAGGACGAACCGAGCCGCGGTTTTACCGACTACCAGAAATTCGTGATGGTGCAGTCCACTTTGGAATGGTATATCAGGAAGATCCTGGAGAGGAACATGTTCCGCTACGGGAAGATCTCCGAGCAGGACGACGACGACTGGTATCACTGCATCAAGGACGTGCCGGCGGACGAAGGCGGCGAATGACAGCGCGAGGCGGGAAGCGGGGTGAACGGAATGACCAAAGGAACAGAAAAGGATCGGGTACTCTCCATCAATGACGTCCTGGCTCCCTACAAGGAAAACCACGGGGTCTGCGACGTGAAGCTGATCCGGAACGCATATGATTACGCCGCCTCCATGCACAGCGGTACCAAACGCGGATCAGGCGAGGCATACATCAACCATCCTTTGCGGGTGGCGCGCATGGTTGCGGCCTGGGGCTTTGAAGCCGACGTGATCAGCGCGGCGCTGCTTCATGACGTCGTTGAGGACTGCGAGGCGACCCTGGACGATATCGGAACGCTCTTCGGGGCGGGCGTCCGGCGCATCGTGGACGCGGTGACGGCCCTGAGCGACAGGGACTTTGCGGACCATACCCTGACCAAGGTGCAGCGGGATATCCTTTCGGATGCCCGGCTGCAGAAGAGAATGAACGGGAAAGCGCTGTACGTCAAGATCGCGGACCGGCTGGACAACCTGTCCACCCTGGACGGCGTTCCGGAAGCCAAGCGCATCCCCAAGGCGGAGCATACGAGGGAGATCATCATCCCGATGGCCCTCTGCCGGCATGCCTATGCCTATGCGGAACAGCTGAACGAACTGTGCTTTGAAACGGAGCACCCGCAGATGGACCGACAGATCCGGGAACGGGCAAAGGAGATCTGCGAAGAAAACTATGCCTGCTGCAGCCGGACCATGGATATGCTGACCGAGGTCTTCCGGCCGTTCAACCGGCCGGACTGTAAAGAAGTGGTAAAATTCTGGCAGTATATGAAAGGGATGCGGCGCGAAAACCGGTCCCGCGTCAGCATTTTCCGGCAGATCAGCCGCGAGGCCGACAACATCAAAAAAGACTGGGACAAGCTTCTGACCAAGGAACACATCGCGTTTTATGACCTGACTGTGGTCGTCAGCGACAGGATCCTGGATGAAAACCCGCATCCCACGCCCATCGATATGTTTTTCCATTGTTTCGCCGGTGTGCTCGCTCCCCGGGGAATGTACCTGACCGGCTGCGGTGTGACGACCTATGCCAAAGAAGTGTATTTCATTCTTGCGGACGACATGGATAACCTGTACCGGGTCTTTGTCAGGCAGGAACGGGACGACAGGCGTTACAGGCATGGGGATACGACTGACGATGAGGGAAGGATCTTTCCAGAGATCAACGAGATCGATCCCCGGGATACCTATAACGAAAAGATCCGGGTCTTCCGCAAGAACGGCTCCGCCATGATGATCGACAGGGGAGCTACCGTCCTGGATTTCGCGTTTGCCATCCATACGGACCTGGGGCTGCACTTCGGGTATGCCATGATCGACGAATCCAAAACACAGCTGCCCGCCTATACCCGGCTGAACGAGGGGGACACCATCACCATCGTGGCCGATCAGAAGGTGGACCCCAGTATCACCTGGTTCAACTATGTCAGGACCAAGAAGGCCATCCACCATCTGGTCAGCTATTTCCAGGGGCGCATCCCGCAGGAAGGATAAAAGGGGACGAACAGCCAATGCCGCATAGAAAAATGCGCCGGACCTGGCGAAGGTCCGGCGCATGCTCATACCGCCGGTTTTACGGGCGGAGAAGCTGGATCTTTGGGACGTTTTGCGAAACGGCCGCAGCGGTGATGAATGCGGACCGGCTGCGGTGTTCCGCCTCCTTTCACTCTGCCACGATGTCGATGATCACGTTCGGGCACTCAGCAAAGGCGCCCGGCGCGATGCTTGTGCCGGCGGGAACCTTCACATAAATGAGGTGTACACAGTTTCCAAAGGCGCGATCGCTGATGATCCTGCAGCTTTCAGGAATGATCACGGCTTCAAAACTGCCGCCGGCAAAAGCCTCTTCCCCGATCTCCGTCAGACTGTCGGGCAGACGAAGCACCCGCAGGGTCCCAAGGGCAGGGATCGCAGCAATGTTTTTTTCCTGCACTGTAAACATATCGCTGGCAAAGGCATCCGACACCCATTCCAGAAGACCGGCCTGGTCTTCGGTAGGGGAAAGGATGATCTTCCTGGCGGCCACGGTCTCACTGACTGTATGTGACGGATCTCTTGTACAGACCACAGAGCCCGTGACCTTGGAATGATCATCATCCCACAAATAATCGGCTTCGCCCCATGCGTGCCCAAGTGCGGGAATGACGCTCTGCGCTACGAATACCTCACCGCACAATTCGCAATGGAAACCGGATGTCAGGCCGGGAGTTTCACAGGATGCGGGCACGGCGGGATCCATCGCATACTGATGATCACTGGTTTTGGCTACAAGCTCCTGTGGGACCAGGACGGCGCCGCATACCGCGCAGTGGCTGCCTTCCGTAAGGCCTTCCTCAGCGCAGGTGGCGGGCACAGCGGGATCCGTGACGGGGCAATGGGGAACCATGGCGATGTTCTCGATTTCCCTGTTTTGCGCTGTGAACAGCGGATCCTCAAATACAGCCGTATACAGCGTAACGCCGAGCGCCGTACAGGTGGGCTCCCGCAGGACCGTTCCGGTGACCGCAGCTGTTTCCGTTTTGACGATCCTTGGATCGTTCAGGGCGGTGCAGGTGGCCGTGACGGAGGTATTATCGGCGGACCACTCATAGACCGGCTCGCCCCAGCGGATCTCAGACTCTGTAAAGGAAAGCTGCACGAACATGTCCTCCGCGATGCCAAAGACCGTGACGGCCGTTCCGTCACAGGCCAGGTATTCGCCGGAAGACACGGTGACCGTATCCAGTTTGTATCCCGCATCGGGCACAATGATGATCTCGGCGGAACCGAAGCGCTGCACCGGGATGGACGCCGTGCCGCTGAAGATCTGTCCGCCGTACTGAACGGACCCGTGCTCCCTGATGGTGAAGGAAACAATGTGCTCGCCGGGGACCACGGCCGTCAGCGATACGGTATCGGCTGCGGCGTATGCGGAGCAGAGCAGGCACATACAGGCGGTCAGGAGGAGAAGTACGTTTTTTTTCATATCAGTTCCCCTCCTCCGCAAAGTATTTGGACACCACTGTGAAGGTAAGTGTGCCGCTGTATTCGCCGGCCGGCGCCGAACGCCAGGCCTCCCGGCTGACGTGAAGCTGCAGCGGCACGTCCTGCATTTCATCATACAGCCGCTCGTCAAACAGGCCCTCTCCGTCCTCCAGGGTATAGGGGATCAGGCCGTCCCCGTCCTGCTGCTCAAGGGCTCCCTCCTGGGACTGGACCCCGATGGAAAGCCGGTAGCCCTGTGTCAGCTCCAGGTCGGTGATGCTGAGGGTCAGGTCGGTGGTCTCCGCCCCGTAGGATTCCCCACCCCGGGGAAGGCTTACGGGGTCTTCCGTGCCGGTTGAAAGGTCATGTGGCTGGAAGATCATGGTAACATGCGAGCAAATCACGATGAAAGGCGGGCGGCAGCCCGTATTGCCTTCCCCTTTAGGGGAAGGTGGCGGCGAAGCCGACGGATGAGGTTCTCTGTTCAGCTGCGCAATACGAACACAGCGGAAAAAGCTGATTTCCCTGTTCTCCAGGCCTCCATCCGGGGAAGGCTTACGTAGATTGTCACGGGGTGCCCGACGACAGGAGGGCGGGGTGTCCCGTGACCTATTCCTTGTCGGTCGAACTGTCTTGCGGCTGGCAGATCATGGTAACATGCGAGCAAACCACGATGAAAGGCGGGCGTCAGCCCATATTGTCTTCCCCCTCGGGGTTTGTCATGGGGTGTCGGCGTTAGCCGACGGGGTGTCTCATGACGTGGCGGTGTCATCGGCCGGGTCAGGGACACCCAGGCCTCCTGGCGTCGGCCGCCCCGTGACAAGGGATGAGGTTCCCGTTCCGCGGCTTACCGCGTATTTGGCGGTAAAACAGCCCCGCTCCCGTCGGATACAGGCAGAAAAGGTTTACACGGCAAAAAGGGCCGCGGCGGTCCCGACCCGGCCTGGCTGGGTTTTTTACGATATGTCATATTCGGCGAACGCGTCCGGACCGGGACAGGAGGGGAGGATCACCGGTTGTCGACCTTTTCGGGGTACATGTCGTGGTACCGCATGCGGTCCCAGGCCACCTGCTCCCAGCGGGTGCCGGGTTTGCCCCAGTTGCAGTACGGATCGATGGAAAGGCCGCCCCGGGGGAGGAATTTGCCCCAGACCTCGATGTATTTTGGCTCAAGGAGGGCGACCAGGTCCTTCATGATCCTGTTGACCACGTCCTCATGGAAATCGCCGTGGTTGCGGAAGGAGAACATATAGATCTTCAGGGATTTGCTTTCCACCAGCCTCTGGTCCGGCACGTAGGAGATGATGATGTTCGCGTAATCCGGCTGCCCGGTGATGGGGCAGAGGCTGGTGAACTCCGGGCAGTTGAACTTCACAAAATAATCGTTCTCCGGATGGCGGTTGGAGAAGGATTCGAGCACGGAGGGATCGTAGTCCTTCGGGTATTCCGTTTTTGCGCTTCCGAGCCTGGTCAGGTTTTCTTTTTCCCGCATGGTCATTCAGCCCTTTCTTTCATCGGTGTGATCTTGCGCGACAGGTACATGAACGGCGTGTCCAGCAGCGCCACGGCGGCCTTGAAAAGGTAGGTGGTGAGCAGGATGCTGAAGAAGACGCTGTTCGGGTATACGCCCCAGAAGGCGATAAAGGTGAATATGACGGTGTCGATCAACTGGCTCGTCAGGGTGCTCAGGTTGTTGCGCAGCCACAATTTCGATCTGCCGCTTCCGGTTTTGGACCAGATGTAGTGGTAAAGGAAAACGTCAAGGCGCTGGCTTACGATGAAGCCGACGAGGCTCGCGGCCGTGATCCTGGGGACAAGGCCGAACACCGTCTTCAGGCTTTCGTTGATATAGTCGTTCGCGTTGGGCGTGAACCACAGGATCATCTGCGTGCCCAGCATCCAAAGCACCATTACCGAAAAACTGTAGGCGACCGCTTTGGCGGCGTCTTTTTTTCCGTACTTTTCGGAAAGGATGTCCGTCACAAGGAAGGTGGAGGCGTACAGCACGTTTCCCGCGGTGGTGGCGAACCCAAAGATATCCACGTTCTTGCAGACGGCGATGTTCCCCAGCAGCGTCGCGAAAATGGCGAAGGCGTACAGCCCGTTTTTGCCGAAGAGCCTGTACAGGCCCAGGACGCTGCCGAGGTAGATGAGGACGGTGATGATAAAGACCAGTTCATTCGGCATATGCGCTCTCTCCGTTATCTTCGTATTCGATGGGGTCTTCCAGGCCGTTTTCCCGGAAGGCGCGGATGCGGTCGCGGCAGGTGCCGCAGACGCCGCAGGCCCTTTCGTGCCCCTCGTAGCAGCTCCAGGTCATTTCAAACGGGACCCCGAGCTCTTTTCCCGCCGCGACGACGGCCGATTTCGGATTGTCGATAAAGGGCGCTTCGATGCGGACCGCGTTCCCGCTGCCGATATAAACGGCGTCGGCGATGGCGCTGTTGAAGGCCGGGCTGGTGTCCGGATAGGCGGAACCCGCGGCGTCGTCCGCGTGGGCGCCGTAATAGATCACCCCGCACCCGTGACTCAGGGCGACGGCCGCCGCCGAGGAAAGGAACAGGCCGTTCCGGAAGGGCACATAGGTCGAGACCGGCGCGCCGTTCGATGACGCCAGCTGGGCGGAGTAATCCGCGTGGGGGACGCCTTCCGCCGCGCCTTCAAGCAGGGTGCACGTGCTGCCCCTGAAGATCTCCCCCAGGTCCAGGGTCAGGCGCTTCACGCCGTAGAAGGCCGCGATCCTCTCGGACGCTTCCATCTCCTTTTTGTGCTTCTGGCCATAGTAAACGGAAAGGGCCAGGACCTCGCCGGCCCCGTAAGCCCTGACCGCGAGCCCCAGGCAGACGGTGCTGTCGAGCCCGCCGGAAAACAAAACAAGCGCTTTCATAAAACCTCCGAATGATCCCAAGGTGCTTTGCGGAACACGAAGAAAGACCTTCGATAGTGGGATGATTTGCGAAACGCAAAAAAAGCGGCTTTGCAAAACGCAAAGCCACATCGCGGCGGCGGCCGCGCCCCGCTGCGTGAGTCCCGGTTTTGCTTAACGACAGGAAGGTACAAATGAACTGTCGGTCCGGGATCGCTCCCGGGCAAAGGGCATTATAGCAGAAAGAAACGCGCCAGGCAACGAAAGTTTGTATCTGTCAATAAAAAACTTCAAAAATGCCGCGGAAAACATTCCAAAGGCGCGGCCCCCCGGTGCGCCGGTTTACCTGTCGTAATCGGCGTACTTCTTCGGGTCGGCGTTGTATTCGCCAAGCACCACGGGGACGCCCAGCAGCTGCGAATACTTGCGGTACGTTTCAAAGGACCTGCGCAGCACGGCGCCGTGTGCGTTTTCGTCCCAGCGGGCGGTCATGCGGGTCCAGGCGGCGTTGGTCCAGGTGAAGGCCTGGGGGTCGTAGTTATGGACGGTGATCATCAGATGGCCGGGGTAAAGGTCCTCTGGGAGCTCAAACAATGCGAAGTTCGCTTCCGCGCCGCCGCCGGAATAAGTCATCAGGATCAGGTTGCGCTTTTCGTTGTTCCCGCCTGATAAGCGGACCGTGCGGACGAACAGGGCGTTCCAGGAGTTGATCCATTTGGCGGCCTCCGGCGAGGGCGTGTTCCAGTTGTTGTTTTCGTCCAGCACCTCGTTCATGCTCTCGAACAGCAGCCGCTCGTCGTACCCCGAAAAGGTCTCGGCGATCTGCGACCACAGGGAAGCGAAGCGGGGGCTGGATTCGTCATAAGACTTTTCGGAGGCCTCGATCCACCCGTCGGCGCCGCCGTCGTGGTGCAGGTTAATGATGACGTACGCGCCGCGGCTGTGGAACAGGTCCACCACTTCCTTCACCCGGGCCATCCAGAGGGGATCCACCTTTCCTTCCTTGTCCAGGTGCTCCGCCCAGGTGACGGGGACGCGCACGGTGGTGAAGCCGAGGGAAAGGATGTGATCGGCCTGCGCCGCTGTGACGACGGGCTGGCCCCAGGCCGTCTCCCACGCTTCGGGAAGCAGGCGCCCCTTGGAGTCCTTCCGGCCCCACAGGACGATCCACCCTTTTTTCCCGGCCCGGGTGTCGTCCAGGTTATAGCTGGTGGCGTCCAGGGTGTTGCCCAGGTTGAAGCCCGGGCCGAACCCGGCGGCCGCCGCAAACGCGCTTTCCTCCTCAAAGACGCTGTCATCGCCGCTGTTCCCCGGTGTGCGGTCCGCGGGGTAGCAGCCCATGATGGCCTCCAAATAGGCGGGATAATTCACCCGCAGGGCCTTGCGGTCAACGTGCACGCTGCAGTCCCACAGGATGCAGGGGACGCCGTATTCCACCGACAGCGAATTGACGCAGGCGGCGTAGGCCGCCATGTCGCTTTCGTTGTATTCGCTTTCCTCCGCCCGGCCCGCGGGACCGCAAAGCAGCATAAGGCAGAGCGTCAGTGCAAGGCAGTTCTTTATTCGCATGGGACCTCCTTTGTTCGCCGTGGGGCGTCTTGACGGCGTCCGCGGCAATGGTATAATAAATTCATTACAATTCCAGCGGGAGGAACGAATATGGATACAATGGACGCGATCCTTTCAAGGCGAAGTTACCGCGGCAAATACCTTCCCCAGCCGGTGCCCCGTGAAGACCTGAAAAAAATCATGGAGGCAGGCCTCGCCGCGCCGTCGGGCTGCAACAAGCAGACCGTTTCCCTGATCGCGGTGGACGACCCGGAAATGCTCGCAAAGCTGCGCTCCGTCATCGACCCCAGGAAGGGGGAAACGGCGCCTGCCATGATCTGCGTGCTGACCCAGAGAATCATTGCTTACCGCGACCGGTGCTTCAATGTGCAGGACTACGCCGCGGCCATCGAAAACATGCTGCTGGCCATCGTATCCCTTGGCTACCAGAGCTGCTGGTTTGAGGGACACATCACCGATACGGACCGGATCGGTGATAAAATGGCGCGCATCCTCGGAGTACCGGAAGGATACGAGCTGGTATGCTTCCTGCCCGTCGGCAGGGCGGAGGGAGAGGCGCAGGAGCCGACGAAAAAGGCGTTCGGCGAGCGCGCGTTCTTCAACGCTTTCGGAAGCGAAGCATGATCAGACCATTTTGATGCCGCGCTCCGCAAAGACCTCGCGGACACAGAGCAGCAGTTTTTTGTTGACCCGCCGGTAATCGGCGGAGGGCGTCCAGACGCGCACGGCGAACCGGATATTGGGCCCGTCGAAGGCGACGGGCATGGCTTCCGGCATTTCGCATTTTTCGTCCGTACATTCCGGCATGGCGCGCTTTGCCGCCTCCAGAAGGGCGTCCATCACCGCGTGGTCGTCCTCCGCCATGCTCACCCGTACATTGACCTCCAGCCGGCGGACGGGCAGCACGGAATAATTGGTGACCAGCGCCGAGGAGACCGCGGAATTGGGGACCATCACCAGGCGGTTATCCACCGTGACCACGCGGGTGTAGACCAGGTTGATGTCCTTCACCGTGCCGGATACGGCCCCCGCTTCAATGAAGTCGCCGGCCCGGAAGGGCTTGTTGACCAAAATAACGATGCCGTTCACCACGTTGCTCATCACATTCTGCACGCTGAGGGACACCGCCAGGGCAAACATACTGAGCAGCGCCACCAGGGACGTGACCGGCAGGCCCAGGCGGTCCAGGGTGATGATGAATGTCAGAAGCAATAAAAATACCCTGAGGAATACCACCAGGAAATGGCCGGCGGTCTTCTCCAGACGGTCTTTCTTCATCAGCCTTTTCAGGATGTGCAGGATAGCCTGGGTGGCCGCGATGCCGCCCACCAGGTAGCACAGGGCGGTGACGGCCGTTCTTACGTTCAGGGACGAAATGGCCTGGGTGGCCTGTTCCAGATCCTTCGGGTCGATGACGGTCAGCGCTGAGGTGAACATATGCCTTCTCCTTTCGGCCGTACCGGCTGAAAACAGTGTACAACATTTCAGGGACGGG
>JAFWWK010000232.1 GCA_017523615.1 Clostridia bacterium | reverse complement strand
CAGAAATTCCTTCTTGTGCGTTCTGACTTCCGCAAGTTCATCCGTCAAAAACGACATCGTCAGCTGCTTATCCATACCAGTATTATACCATATCTTGGTGTTCTATGCTACCATGTGCCGCTTTGTGCGGTGTTGCCTTAAGATTGTCCACGGAGATCTGAACAGAAATTACGATTACAAAATGCGCCTCGTTTTTGAGCTACCCAACGGTGACATCACTGTTTATGCTTTTAACACCTCTATTGACAGCTATGCCAGCAGCGGGACGTCTTATTGGGATTTTATTGATTTTTCCCCTATCTGGAAACACATTCTCAACCAATACAACAAAATCCCCGCCGGTATATACAAATTCTACGTTTACTTGGACAACACGCTTTTGACCACGCGTAACTTCACATTCAAATAATAATAGAAAGAGGTATCTGTATGAGATCATTCACCGGTTACATCAAGGGCGTCGATCTGGGGGGATGGCTCTCCCAATGCGGAAAGAACAATTACAACACCCTCCATTATGACAGCTTCATCACCGAAGAGGATTTTGCGCGCATCGCCCGGTGGGGGCTGGATCATGTACGCTTGCCCGTGGACGCCGAGGTCATCCAGAACACGGACGGCAGTATCCGGGAAGACGGCCTGCGCTACATCGATTCCGCCCTTGCGTGGTGCCGCAAATACGGCCTGAAGATGGTGCTGGACCTGCACAAGGCTCATGGCTACGTCTTCGACGACGAGACCAACAACTCTTTCTTCTTCAACGAGCGCCTGCAGGATATGTTTGTGGATCTCTGGGAAGCCCTTGCCAAACGGTTTTCATCCCAGAGGGATATCCTGGCCCTTGAACTGCTCAACGAGGTGACCGACCGCGAATACGCCGTCACCTGGAACCATATCGCCGCCCGGACTCTCGAAGCCATCCGCCGGATCGACCGGGAGATCCGGGTCGTCATCGGCGGCGTATTCAACGACAGCATTTTCGGCCTGACCCTGCTGGACCCGCCCGCGGATAAAAACGTGGTATTTACTTTCCACTGCTATTCTCCCCTGATCTTCACCCACCAGGGGGCTCCCTGGGTCCGCAGGATGCCACTGGATCCCGCCCTGTTTAAAAGGTCCTATCCCGGCACCTTTGAGGAATACCGCGCCGCCTCCCTAAAAATATTTGGAGACGATTTCGCCTCCGAATATCCCGAGACCCTCAGCGGCACAGTCGACCGGCGTTTTTTTGAAAACCTTTTCGTCCCGGCGCTTGACATCGCCGAAAAATACAACGTGCCCCTGTACTGCGGCGAATACGGCGTCATCGACCGGGCCGATCCTCACGACGTCCTCCAATGGTATCGGGATATTACGTCCGTCCTTGAAAGCCACGGCATCGCCCGCACCGCCTGGTCCTGGAAGGGCATGGACTTCGGCCTGGTCGATCCGTGGCTCGATCCCGTGCGGGAGGAACTGATCAAGGTACTTTGAAATCGCCGGATCATACCCCCGGGTCAGTCGCCGGCTTCGACCATTACGTCCGTCCCTGCAAAAAGGGCCCGCGCCTCTTCGGCCCTGTCCGGGGACACATAGACCGCCTCCAGCCGCCTGAGGTCCCTGAGGGCGGATATGTCCCGGACGGTGCTGTGCCTGACGGTCACCGCCCGCAGGTTGGGAAACCGCTCGGCGATGCCTTCCAGGCTGTCCATGCCGCACCACATCAGGCCCAGGGAACGCACGGCGGGGTGGAAACCGATCCTGTCCATGCTTTTAAAGCCGTTCCCGCCGATATCGAGTTCCTCAAGCCACGGGCAGTTTTCCAGGTCCGTCGCGTCCGTCAGGCCCACGTCGAATAATACGGCGGATCTCAGGTGCACGGCACAGCCCAGGGGCTGGGCAGAGGAGATGCGCATATGCTTGAATTCCACTTTGGTCAGGCGGGGCATCTCCCTCAGGGCGCTGATATCCACGTCCCCATGCCGGACGATGTACACTTCCTCCAGAGCGGAAAGCATTTTCAGATCGTCCAGGCTCCGGAGGGAGCCTTCCCCATGCATGTCCGGGTGCTGCCGGAAATATTCCTCAGGATCCGCGTACGCTTCGCTCCCGTAAATATATATGCTCCTGACCCCCGCCAGGTCCTCCTCCGTCAGGGGCCCATGCTCCCTGCCCGCCCGCAATCGTACGGCGCGTTCGATCAGCGGCTCAGAAAAGGCGATTTCTCGGACAGGGCTGAACCAGGACGTATACCTTCCCGCGGCAAAGCCCGCCAGCAAAGCGCACAGGAGCGCCGCAAAAAGGATCAGCGCCCGCCGCGGGTCCGCGTCCATTTTTCCCTTCCCGGCCCTGGCAAGATCACGCCGGACCTCGCCGATATCCGCGTACCTGTCTTCCGGGGAAAAGGCCGTGCATTTGTCGATCACCTTTTTCAGACGCCCGTCGATGGTCACATTGGGGTTTTCCTCCGTGGAGCGGGTCAAAAGGAAACGCAGCAGCACCCCAAAGGCGTAGATGTCAGCCCGGCAGTCGGTCTGGCTGAAGCCGTACTGCTCCGGAGGCGCGTACCCCCGGGTACCAAAGCAGACCGTATCGCCGGCGGCGTTTTCCCTGTAGGTCCGGCAGATGTCAAAATCGATCAGCGCAGGCGTGCCGTCGGGGCGGATAATGATGTTCTCGGGTTTGATGTCCCGGTGGATGACCGGGGGGTCCTGCCCGTGAAGGAAAGCCAGGATATCGCAGACGCCGTCCAGGATGGATACGATCTCCTGGACGGACAGGCGCTTTTCCCGGGCATATTCTTTCAGTGATACGCCGTCGATATATTCACGCACGACGCAAAGCATCTGTGCGTTTTTATACTGCCCAAAAAAACGCGGCAGCCCGGGATGACTGAGCCCCTTCAGGGGGTCAAAGTCAGAGCGGATGGGGAACACGGCAAGGTCGTAGCATTTGGCTACCGCCGTCCGCCCATCCTCCTTGCCTCGGACCAGGAAGGTCTCGCGTCCGGAATGGCTCGACAGGCACTCCATCTGGTCGTACGCTTTAAGGAGATCCGCCGGGTAGCTACCGTCGTCAAAAACGGACCGTATGTTTTCCACGATGCTCTCAAGCTCTTTCACTGGTCCCTCCCTCCCAGGATCGGCAGCCCAAGATCCTGCAGGATGATCTCCGTATCCAGAAGGCCGATGCCGTTGTGCAGGCAGTATATGATAACGGTGTCCCGCTTGATGCGTGGATACAGCAGGCTTTTGCGTGCGATCCTCAGCATTTCCTGGGCTGTGTCCACATCCGCGCCCATCGCGAAAGCCAGCTGGATCACCGTATCCCTGGAGGGCTTGCGCTTGCCGCTGAACAGCTGGTGGCCGAAGGATTTTTCCAGGTTGGCACGGCGGATCACATGCTCCGGCACCTCGCCGTGGGACTTGCACCAGGAGGACAGGTATTCCGAAAAGGTGATGTTCTGGTATGCCGATTCGTTGCGCCGCAGAAAATGCTCCAGGCTTTTCTCCTTGAACAAAAGCTTCAGCAGTTCCTCGGTGGTGATCCGCTTTTCTTCTTCCATGTCCTCCCCCCTTTCTGTTTCCATTGACACTATACCACGGCAGGCCATGTTTATGGTAGGCATTCTGCCCACTTTTTTCCCGCAGCGCAGACGCACGTCCTCCAGGACCGTATAGAAATGCAAAACAATTCATACATATATCACATTCCATACAAAAAACCGGCCCCTTCGGGCCGGCGCAAAAGGACATATGCCGCTATGGGATTTACTTGGCTTCAGGCGCGGTAAAGCTGATGGGCGTGGCACCGCTGGCTGCGTCGACACTCAGCAGGGTGACCGGGGCTTCCTCGATGTGCAGGGTGGTGAAATCCGCCTGGTAGCCGCTCTCGGTCTCAAAATGGAGGGTCAGGGAATGCTGCTCGTCCTTCGGGACATAGAAGGTCACCTCGACCCACCCGCCGTTGGCAAAGCCCTCGGGGAAAGCGACGGAAAGCTTATTGTCGGGGTTCTCGTTATCGGTCAGGCTCAGCAGGGTGACTTTTTCACCGGTCTGGTTGTACACGGTATATCTTCCGGCCTGCTGCGGAACGCCGAAGGAGATCGGCGTGGCGCCGGCGGCGGTGTCGGCGGCCAGCAGGTTAATGATCGCTTCCTCGATGCTCAGGGTGCCAAAGGTCCCTTCATAGCCGCTCGCGGTCACGAATTTGAGGGTCAGGCGGTGATTTCCGTCCTCGCCCTCGGGAATGGTAAAGGTCATCTGCGCGGCGTCGCCGTTTTCCAGTCCCTTGCCTTCGGGATAGTTCACTGCCAGTACCTCGCCGGTCACGTTGTCGGTGATGGAGATGGCCGTGACCGTTTCGCCGGTGCAGTTCTCGATGGTATAAATGCCTTTCTGCACAGGAGCCTCTGCAAACGCAAAGCATGTGAGCATCAGTGCAAGGACAGCCGCCAGAGCCAGGATCTTTTTCATGGGATCATTCCTCCTTGTTTTTTTGCTGTTTTTATTTTACCACTTAGGCAGGCGCAAGTAAAGCCGTTCCGAACCATAAAAGATTCTTATGCGCTGCCATATGTCAAGTCAGGCTGTTTGGTCATCTTTGAAGGTCTCCCGGGGACTCCGGATCCCCCGGGTCGTCCAGGATCTGCACAGCGGTGCATGGGCCCAGCTCCCGCCAGTCGTTCAGGCACCACACCGCCCGCTTATCCGGCGTCACCTCCACCATCTGGGGAGAAAGACCGCCCCTCCCGCGGGAACAGAGGATGGTGTTTCCGTTTTTCAGGCGCACGAAGCTTTGGCAGTCGTGCAGGCGCATTTCAGGCGGAAGCTCGCTCAGGGCGATCTCCCATACGGTGCGGCCGTCCGGCGCCGCCTCGCGCACCAGGGAATGGTATTCGTCGGTGATCAGGGTATTGCCGTTTGACAGCCTCACCGCAGCCCAGGGCTGGTCGATGTGGTAACGCCATATCTCATTGAAATCCCCGTCGTACTCCGCCACCTTGTTCAGGCTCAGGTACGGCACCAGAAAGGTGCCCCGGGCCGTCATCCTGAACCTGCGGAAATGGCCGTGGACCCATCCCGGATTGTCATACGGGATATCGTGCCTGTATTCTACGCGGCCCGTTCCGGTATTGACGATCATACAGTACGGCCTCGGCGCGTTCACAGCCATGATGACCCTTTCGGCGTCGATGGGCTGGATGGTGTGGTATTCTTCCCCCTCCAGGCAGTTCCTCCGCCATACAAGGCGCTTGTCCGGTGTCACCTCGCCCGCCCAGCCCATCCGGGTAAAGACGATATTTCCGTACTTTTTCATCCAGACGTCGTCCAGCTCCCATCCCTTGCCTGTATCATATGTCCAGACGACCTTCCCGCCGGCCACAAGAAAGATCCGGTTGCAGCCTTCCCCGATATACAGCATGGAATGCCGTCCAATGCCGTTATCTGGCGCTGTCCCTCCGTTTCCCTCCCCGCTCACCCGCCAGAAAGGCGGATCGATGGGTTCCTCGTCCTTTCCCCTTACCGGGACCGAGGGGACGGTAAACCTGTTCAGCACGCTTTCCAAGGTATATTCTTTTTCGGACATCCGTCCCTCCTCCGTATCGCGCCAGACCTTTGAGCGTAACCGCTTATCCACCGGTCAGGTGTTCATCATCAGGTGGATGATCTCCAGATCAGTCTCCTTCATTCCTTCCCGAGCCAGTTCACCCACGGCCCGGATGGTGTTTTCGACGCCTTTCACCACAATACCGTCCCCGCCGTAAAACTGGGAATCGTGCATGAACATCTGCATGCCCAGCAGCCCGGCCTCGACGGCGGAAGCGATCTTCGCAGCGCAGGAGGATTTAGCCCCGTCGCAGATCATGCCGGAATTGATCGCCAGGGCGTTCACCACCGTATGGGCGATCTCACGGAACTTCCCGCCATAGAGGTAAGCGACGCCCGCTCCCGCGCCTGCCCCCGCGCTTGTTGCGCCGCAGTATGCGGACAGCGTGCCGATGCCCGTTTTCAAATGGATCGCCACAAGGTTCGACACGACCAGGGCGCGGTACAGCTGCTCCCGGGAAGCACCCGTCTCCCCTGCGTAAACGATCACCGGGAGCGATGCGGTCAACCCCTGGTTGCCGCTGCCGGAATTGATGACCACGGGCATCTCGCACCCGTTCATCCGGGCGTCGGAACCGGCTGCCGCATAGGCCTTCGCCCGGTTCTGCACGCCGCCGCCATAGCTGCGAAGCAGGATCTTCCCGATGCCCGCCCCGTAATCGGCGCGCATGCCTTCCTCGGCAATGGCGGTGTTCAGGGTTATCTGCGTGTCCAACAGCTTTTGTACGTCTTCAAGGCGCACCTGATCCGCAAAGTCCACGATGTCCCGGACCGTCAGCAGCTTCCGGTTCTCCGGCACGGTCACTGCGCAGTCCTCCCAGGGCTTTGACAGGATCGTCTCTTCCCCGTTTCGTATCTCCACCACATTCGTGTGGGATCCGATGATGCGCACATAGGCGGTATCGGCACGCACCCGGATATCAAAGGGATTCCGGGCGTCGGAACGCTCAATGGTCAGGGCAAGCCCATCGCAGTATTCGTCCAGCCGGGACAGCTGCTCCGGGAGCACCTCGGAAAGCGCCTCCAGCTCTTTATCGGGCCTTCCGAACAGCAGGCCCGCCGCCACTGCGGTGCGCAGTCCTTTCCGCCCGCCCGTATGCGGAACGATCACGCTTTTCACGTTTTTTATGATGTTCCCGCTGACCGTCAATGTCACCCGTTCCGGCAGCCGGCCCAGCGCCTTCCTGGCCAGCGCCCCCGCGTAAGCCACCGCGATGGGTTCCGTGCAGCCCATGGCCGGCTTCAGTTCCTCATGAAGGATCCGGACGTATTCATCATATAACCGGTCGTCCATATATTTCGCCTCCGTCCCGCTTATCGCGCCGCGCATGCCGACCCTTTTTGTGTATTATGATAACAGTTTTGTCTGCGCTTGTCCATGCCGCGGATACGCCGTTTTTTGTTTTCGTTTTTCAGCCTTTCATTATCCATTTATGGTATAATGGCCTTGAAATCTTTACATGGAACAGGTGGTTTGCATGATGCCTGCCCTTTCGGATATCACTGATTGGATCAGGTCCCACAGGGAAGAGATCATCCGGGATCTGTTTCAGCTGGTACGGATCCCCAGCGTTTCCGATCCAGCGTCGGCTGTGAAGCCCTTCGGCCGTCCCTGCCGGGACGCGCTGGAACAAATGTACCTTTACGCGGCCCGTGACGGTTATCATGCCCGTGATTGGGCCCATACCGTGGGGCAGGTATGCTTTTCGGAAAATCCGGATGCGCCTTCCGTGGGCATCTGGTGCCACCTGGACGTGGTGCCGGTGCCCGACCCGGAGCATTGGGTGTACCCTCCCTTTCAGGGCACAGAAGTCGGAGGCCGCTACCTGATCGGCCGCGGCATCCAGGACAACAAAATGCCCGCGGCGGCAGTGCTCCATGTAATGAACTGCCTGCGGGAGCTTGGCTGGAAGCCGAAGAAAAGCTGGTCCCTGTACCTGGGCACCAGCGAGGAAAACGGGATGGACGATGTACGGTGGTTCTCCCGCCATTGTCCCTGCCCCGACCTGAGCCTGGTGCCGGATACCGGCTTCCCCGTATGCGTCGCCCAGCGGGGATGCCAGATCCTGCGGTATACCGCCCCGCTGCCGCTGCCCGGGGGAGAAAGCCTTTCCTTCCGATGCGGCTCCAACGTGTCCGTCACGCCCGAATCGGTCACCGCATGTTTTTCTTCCGGCCCCACGCTGAAGGCGGAAGGGCACGGATACCACGTCTATAAAGCGGACGGCGACAACGCCGTTCTGCATATGCTGGAAAGACTGACCGAAGCCTGTCCTTCTTCCGCCGCCGCGCTGCGCGCCATTGCCTGGCTTTTGTCCTCTGAGGAGGCAATGGGCATCTTTTTCCGCGACGAGGAGTCAGGCCCGCTGAAAGCCAAGCCGACCCGGATGAGCTGGCATCACGGGGAGGTGGCCGTGGACGTATACTGCGTCCTGCCGGTAAGCTGCGATCCGGATGAAACGCTGAAAAAGGCCCGGGCCTCCGCCCGGGAGCGCGGCATTGAATGCCGGCGCGTTTCCATGCGCCCTCCCTGTTTTTTCCGAAGGGATCATCCGCTGGTGGACCTCCTGACGGACGTATACCGCAATGTGACCGGCGATCAGGCCGAACCCTTTGTCATGACAGGCGGCAATTATGCCTCCCTCCTCCCCAACGCCCTGGGGTTCGGCCCGGGGATGCCCGGAAGGGAATTCCCCGGGCACATCTTTCCGCAGGGACATGGGGATTACCATCAGTGCGACGAAAGCGAAGACTGGGAGCATATCGTAAAGTTCATGCAGGTCTACGCCATGGCGATACTTAAGCTGGACGGCTTGGATGACCGCACATTCTTTGGTCTTGAGGCATAGCGGCTGTATGATCCGCGCATTTCCCTGCCCGCGCATTGATTCATCCCTGCCAAATGATCTTCCATGTCCCTTTTATACGCTGACAACCCAATGTCAGAACAGGCGGTCGATATAGTCCGCCAGAGCCTCGCGGTCATAGAAATTCTCATATGACATGATGATGAAGTCCGGTTCCACCCCCTGGTCCACGTCGTAATACGCGCCGTTTTTCAGGAAGGAGAGCCGCTTGCTGCCGGAGATCTGGAAGCTGGTCCCCCAGGCGGTGGTCATGGGCTGGATCACGCAGCTGCCGCCGCCGGTCACACGGCCCAGCAATGTCACCCGGCCGTCCTCCTTAAATGCCCATGGAACAAGGTTTCCGCAGGAGAAGGACGCCGGAGAGGTCAGGCAGAACAGGCGCAGGTGCGATATGGTATCCCTTTCGTCATACTGATGATCCAGGTTCACATCCGCCCGGTAAACCGTTGTGGTTTCGGCGCCGCTGAACGTGTTGTAGACGGAGACCTGGGCGTTGCCAAGGAACCAGGCGATGGTATAGATCGCTGCAGGCGCAGCGCCGCCGCTGTTGATGCTCAGGTCCAGCACCACGTTTTTAATGGGGCTGTTTTCCCGGGTGATCTTCTGATGCGCCTGTACCAGCAGGCTGATGGTATCCTGCCCGGGATCCGGCAGCCTGCCGACGGCAGCCGCGGCATAGTAATCGGTCGTCTGACTGATTTCGAATCCGTCCATCTTGACAAAAGCCGTATCGCCCACTTCGTAATAAGGCGCAGTGGCTTCCGGATACATCTGGCGCAGCTGGGAGAGCTTTTCCCACAGGCCGGAGTACCGGTTTATACTGAAACCGCCGCCGGAGGCATCATCACCGCCGGAAGACTGCAGATAGGAAGGAGAGATAAAGGCGGAATGTCCGTCGTCGAGATACAGAGACGCAAGATCGGCGATGGCGTTGTCCGCTTCCGCCGCGCTCGCACCCAGCAGCGCCTTGTCAAGGAAGGTCTGGGACAGATACCCGTCGAAGGTATCGATGTGGTGTGCATCCTTGAGGCCATAAAAGCTGTCAAGTTCCAGGAGCAGTTCATTGAAGCCAAACCAGGTCAGTTCCTCGCTGCGCTCTCCCTCGGGCACAGACGAGTACATTTTATGCAGCGACTTTTCATACTCTGCCATGTAGGCATCGATGACGGCGGCGCCCTGCTCCGTTTCGGAAACCATTTTCAGTATAGCCTCGAAGGATTCCTGTCCGGACAGACCCATCATATCCACCTGTGCCTTCATTTCAGGGGTGACCAGCGTCATCAGTTCGTCGGTCATTTCATCGACAGGCGCTTTCATCTCCGATACGGACGAGATCATCACACATTCCTGATTGTAGTACATCGACAAGAAATACGGATAAAGCATAAAAGCCGAAAGGGTCTGCATGGGCAGAAGATACTTCCCATCCTGCGCGATCATGGGAATACCGTAGTCGCTGAGACTGACGCCGGTGAAAGCGCTGTGTTTCGAACGGATGGCGGCGGCGGCCATAAGGTTCGGCTGTCCGTTCACATCCACAGGGGGAATGGTGGCCAGATCCTGATAAGGACCGTTGGCTTCCTGGATGAATGCGCAGTAATCGTTCCAGATGACGGAGCCGGAAAAGAAATCGACGGCCATGAAGCTTTCGTTCTCGCGCCTCAGGGTAACTATGCCGCCTTCCTCATCGACAGCCATGTCAATATGGTAATCGGCGTTCAGGACGGGGCTTGCGGATGGAACAAGATCATTCATCATTCCGATCCAGCGGGTCAGTTCAACATAAGGCAGGTCCTTTACTCCGTCGGCAAAATACAGCGGGAAGCCGTCCGGGATCCTGTTTCCCGGGGTGTCCACATAAAACGGAACGACTTTCATTTCGATCTGATGGCTGACGGGCTCCGCCTCCCCGGCCGTTTCGGCCGCAGCGCACCCCAGCGCCATGAGCATTGCTGCCAGCAGGGATAATAAACGCTTAAGCATACGATGATCTCCTTTCATTGGCCAAGACGCAGAGGAGGTCTTTGCCATAACAAGCATGGCGCCGAACCGGGAAAATGACCAGAGGAAAATCAGCTCGACGTCAGAGTAATTCTTCGCCGACTGCGGCGTGGCGGGTCCGTTCCGGGTGTGCTGCGGCGAAAAGCAGAAGGGAGTTTCGGTGTTCAGATTCTTCCCATAACTGTGCCTGGCATTCAGAAAACGGAGCATGTACATGCAGCTTGTCACGAGGCGCTATGCCGAGGCGTTTAACCAGAACACGGCGTATCGGTTTCTCAGTGCCGCAAAGACAAACTGGGATAATATTGTAGTGCCCCTCGATTGCAAGAACGTGGATCCACCCGTAAACTTAGTTTGAACAGAAAGCTGCAGGGATTACCGCATGCAAAGGAGGAGCACTAAACAGTAAATATGCTCTATACCGGAATGGATGTCCATAGGTTTGAACCAAACCGCACACCCGACAAGCATGGGAGAAGAAAAGCCACGAGACCCCGATAACCGATGCCCTTGTCTTGGCTCGATGAAGTATCCGTTCCATTCGCCCTCAGATCCCGGGCAGTTCTTCTGCTGCTTTTTCCCTTTCTTCTGCCTGTCCTTTTCCTCATTCCAGCTTATTGTAGACCTTGAGGAAGCTGTTCGCATCTCCGCTGGTTGGAAACTCGATCCTGAACCTTCTACCCACCCTAGACAGCACAACGATGTTCTCATAGTCGGCGATCTTGGCTTTCATCCTGCTTGTATCCACTTTCAGCAGCACATTCGTCGCCTGATCGATTTTTTGCCTGTAACTGTTATTGAGAGTTTTCACCGAAGCGTTCGTCGATCCCACCCCCGGGTTTTGGCCAAAGAACGCCATTACCACTTTGCCGACGATAGAGAACGCAGAACCGGGGTTCTCCTTCAAAGCCGCAGCGGCGCATATGGCCTTGTCCCCAAGCGTCAGTTGGGTGGAAATGGTCATGGTGTGGTCTGTATGGAGGTCCAGAATCCCCGTTGCTTCTTCTCCCTGAGTTTCATTGATCAAATGAGCGCCGTTCCATCCCATGGTCTTTCTCCTGTTACTTATATATTTGCCCCATGTTCGCGGCAGCCAGCCACAGGCGAGGGACATCTCTTTGCCTAAGCCGTATAATGGAAAGGCAATAACCTGACGGGATCCTTAAAAAAATTTCACGTCCGTTTGAAAGGCAGCCGGTCGGTCTTCAAGTTTTGCAGCGTTCAACAGATACGCTGTCTTTTCTTTCTCATTTCAATGGCCTCGGCTTCCGGCCGTCCTGACCTTTGACGCGTTCAGTATACTGCACTCGCCGAAACAAAGTTGCAGCATGCTTCCAGGGGAACCCAGGACGTGCAAAAAAGAGTTTCCACACTATAACTGCACAGAGAAGCGGTGATAAGCCCGCTATGCTGAGCGCTACTCAAAAAAATCCGCTCCTTTTCTTTTTTTGAGCAAGCCGCAAAAATGAATTTAGTTACACGGTTTTTACCCTAATGAAGTTACACGATTCGCAGTGATTAAAAAAGTTCTGGACAAAAAAACATCTTGTGGCCGCTGATCATAGCAGCCACAAGATGCTTTGGCGGAGTAGGACAGATTCGAATTCGGGCGAAAAAATGAGATTTGCGCATACTGCATCAAAAAACAACACAAATATGTACAGCAATTCTGCGAGGAAGTGCTAAACAGTGAAAATACGTGACCTTTCGTTGGCGGCATAACGGCGGCATTGGCTTGGTTCTGTCAGTCGATACCCGTCAGGTTTCTTCATGCAAACGGAGAAAAAATCAATGAGACCGGACCACAAAACCAGCGTTGGACCCCAGCAGCTTTTTTAGAATACCCGGAACGGACTGGATCAAACCGGGCCGCCTCTTCGGAGACGGTATTGCAGAGCCCGGTCCCAAGTCGGATCTCGGGCTGTTTTTATCACGAGTTTTTGTCATTCAGCCTGTGTAGGCCTTGTCTGCGCCATTGCAAAAATCCTGTTTTGCGAGCCATGCTTCTTCTTCCGCATTCTCCGGGATATCGATCCGTTCGATCCTGAAGATGACCGGCCTTGTGCCGTCATTGCAGCAGGCGATCATCATGCGGTCGTCATTTGTCCAGCCATGCATGATGGAACCGCCCTGAAGCGCGGTATAGACATACCGGCTGACAGCATCCCACGCTTCACCGCAGAAGCTGCCGTTCATCAGATGATAGAAATCATCCTGCTGCGGAGTTCGCTTGAGCAGGAAGGTATCGCCGGGTTTGAAGAACGGACATGGACCGGACTTGGGGTCAGCCAGGTATTTTTCCTGAAGATCCGGAAAGCATTTTGTTTCCAGTACTGTAATTCTGCATTCGTGTCTCATGCATCCTGCCTCCGCTTCTTACACTTTTACATCCGGGTTCTGTTCCCCGAATCTTTCCTTGAGCATCTCGCAGATCTCCCTGCGTGCTTTGCCCTGTTTTTCCATGCTCTTGATGGCCTTATAGGCGGCGAACAGCGTGGACGGCCCGATCTCTGAGCTGAAATAGCCGATACCCTGGTTCCAGGCCAGCAGCTCGAACACGTCGTCCAGCGCAGCGCTGTCCAGACCATGGATGTAGGCCTTCACCAGTTCCCGGGTCGCCTGGCGCATCCGTCCCGCACCGACAGCGTTGGTCAGGGAGAGCAGCAGCCGGATCTCATAGGGCAGGTGTCGGTGCTCGTCGTTCCACGTCAGATCCCAGAAGTTCACCGCGATATTGCCCAGTTTTTCATCGATCAGGGGCATATTGGTCAGCGCCGCAGGACGCATGGGAATATCCTTTTCTTCCTGCTTTACTTCCGCACGGTAGAAATAAGCGTGATACTCCGCTTCACCCTTCTGTTCGGTGTAATGCTCAAAGCCCAGGTCCTCCATCACCTCATACAGGGGAATGGGATCAAAGCTCTACACGATCTCAAGTCCGCTTCCCACGGGCAGCTGCACGGCCTGCTTTTTCAGCCCCTGAAAGAAATTGCCCTGAATGCCGCGCACGTCGATCTGCCTGAATGTGCTGATCTTGTCTTTCCACTCCATGATGCTTTCACCTCAGTCCAAAATGCTGCCATCCCGGGAAATCGTCACAACCTGCCAGGGAATGAATTTTCCGCTGGCCTGCAGCGCGTTCTGCGCTGCCCGCTGAAGTCCACCGCAGCAGGGTACTTCCATGCGGACGATGGTAACGCTCCTGATGTCGTTATCACGGATGATCGATGTCAGTTTATCCGTATAATCTACGTCATCCAGCTTCGGGCACCCGATGATCGTGATCTTGCCGCGCATAAATTCTTCATGCATACCGGCGTAGGCATACGCCGTGCAGTCGGCGGCGATCAGCAGCTTAGCGCCGTCAAAGAAGGGAGCCCGGGGCGGCACCAGCTTGATCTGGCAGGGCCACTGGGCCAGCCGGGAAACGGGCTTTCCCGCAATTACAGAAGCATTTTCCGTCTCGCCCTGTTTGAACTGCATCATTCTGGAGCCGGGGCATCCGCCTTCGTGGTGTTCATGTTCCATGGTTTCCATTTTCTTTGCCTCCTGGGCTTTTTTGACCGCCGCTTCATCGTATTCCGGCGCTTCTCTTTCTTCAAAAGTGATGGCTCCTGTGGGGCAGCCCGGCAGGCAGTCGCCGAAACCGTCGCAGAAATTCTCTCTGACAAGTTTTGCTTTACCATCCACGATATTGATGGCTCCCTCATGGCAGGCAGCCGCGCAAAGCCCGCAGCCGTTGCATTTTTCCTCGTCGATGTGAATGATCTTCCGGATCATGGGAAACACCTCCTTGCGTTTACGGCTGTATTATAGTATGATTTGCATGAGATGTATGTGGTTTTAACCACATTTTGGAAAATGATCGGAGAAAAACGGATGGATACCCTGCAGTTACGAAAAGCCATGCTTTTCCGGGAAATGACAGAGACTGAAATCGCCGATGCCTTCCGGATACTGGAAGCGCATGAGAAACGGTATGAAAAAGGCGAAACGATCCTGACAGCGGGGTCGATCACGGAACGTATGGGGCTTGTTCTCGAGGGCAGCGTAACCATCGAGAGCAATGACGCCTGGGGCAACCGCACGATCATAAGCCGCGTGGAAAAAGGCCAGGTTTTCGCGGAAACCTACGCGCTGCTGGAGAATGAGCCCATGCTGGTGGACGTCACAGCAAATGAGGATTGCCGCGTTCTCTTTCTTCGCAGCGGCAGAATTCAAAGCCTGAAAAGCAGTCTGAAGCCCTGGGCGCTGAAGTACATAACGAACCTGCTGACCATCTCCACACACAAAAACCTGATCCTTTCCGGGCGAAGCTTCCATACCGCTCCAAAGAGCATCCGGGGTCGGGTGATGGCCTATCTCAACTCGGTGTCCCTGCAGAAGCACAGCCGGGAATTCGATATTCCTTTTGATCGCCAGCAGCTGGCGGATTACCTGAATCTGGAGCGCAGCGCTCTGTCAAAGGAACTCGGCAAAATGCAAAGAGACGGTCTGATCGCTTGCCGGAAGAATCATTTCCTCATCCTTCGATCCGGTTCTGTATGAATATCATGCACAACGCCCGCGGTCCGGTGCCGGGTCGGATCGCGGGCGTTTTCGTTTATTCGTTTTCTTTTGCCTTCATCTGCTGATCCGCCCAGCTGTTGACGGACTCCAATGCGGGGATCAGGGTTTTGCCCCGTTCGGTCAGCGCGTACTCCACTGTGGGCGGGATCGTGCTGTACTGCGTCCGGGAGACCAGACCGTCCGCCTCCAATTCCCGCAGGCACTTGGTCAGCATGGTGGCTGTAATGCCCACCACCTTCCGTTCCAGTTCCCGGTAGCGAAGCGTCTGGCTGTCCGCATCCGCGATATACCACAGGATCGGCAGTTTCCATTTCTGCCCGATGATCTCCATGGCGTACAGGATCGGGCACTCGGTCTCATAGATGTTTTCTTCCTTTGGCAAGGGTTTCTTATTCATGCTGTTCTCCATTACTATCTTTTCTGTAGTGGCTAAGAAAATTCTGCCTTCTTGTTATTTCTTCGTTGAGCATTATAATATACACGCGCCCTGAAATCAAGGAGGTTTTCTTCCATGAAGTGTTTGTTCGACCCAATTCAGCTGAAGCATTTGAGTGTAAAAAACCGTCTCGTCCGCTCCGCTACCTGGGAAGGCATCGCCAGCCCGGACGGCAGTCTGCCGGAGGAGGCATATGAAATATACGAAGAGCTGGCCGGAGGCGGTGTGGGAACCATCATCACCGGCTTCACCAGCATTGCGGCCAATGATCATTATTTCGAGGGTATGATGCGTCTGTGTGATGACGCTCTGGTTCCTCAATACAAGCGGCTGACGGATCTCATTCACGCTCATGATACGGCGGTCATCGCTCAGCTGGCTCTGGGAGCATATTATCGTCCCATGGACGGCGGTCGTTATCTTCAGGTCGAACCTGACGATATGACAGCGGACGAGATTCACCAGGTGAGGGATCAATTCATAGCGGCGGCGGTACGGGCCGAAAAAGCCGGCTTTGACGGCGTCCAGATCCATGCGGCGCACTTCTTCTTCCTGAGCCGGTTCATCAGCCCCGCAGTCAATCACCGTTCGGACGCATACGGCGGGTCCACGGAAAACCGCGCGCGGCTTGTGCTGGAGATCCTGCGGGGAATTCGGAATGCCGCTCCGGTCCTGCACACCGCCGTGAAGATCAACTGCAGTGATTTCACTTGCGGCGGACTGAATGAAGCGGAAAGCATGGCCATCTGCAGGCTGCTGTCCGACGCCGGGATCGACTCTATCGAGGTCAGCGGAAACGGAACCTCGGTACCCGGTATCCGTCCGCATCAGAACGAGGCATACTTCGGTGCTTTCGCGGCGAAGCTGGCGGAAAGTATCCCGACACCCGTGATCCTGGTGGGCGGCTTGCGGGCAAAAGACACGATGGAGGCCGCGCTGAACAATACGAAGATCGGGCTGCTATCCCTGTCGCGGCCCTTGCTCCGGGAGCCCGATCTGCCCCGGCGCATGGAGGCAGGCAGCGCGGAGGTCTCCAAATGCGTCTCCTGCAACCGCTGCTATTCCTCGCCGTCCCATAAATGTATCTTCAGGAAGTGACCGCGATGAAAAGACTGGATATCCCGACGAAACGCGGAGCCGTGCTGACGGGCGTGCTATTCTCAGACGAACGCAGCCTGAATACGGATACGGTGACGATCGCCATCACCGGCATCCACGGAAATTTTTACTCCAACCCGTTCTACTATAACATCGGAGATACGCTCAACGGCGGCGGCATCGATTTCGTGTATGCCCAGACCAATGACGCCTTTGGGGAGATCCCCATCGTCAACGCCAACACCGGCAGGCAGGAGGTGATCGGTTCCTGGAACGAGCGCTTTGCCTATACGGACGAGGATATTGACGCCTACCTGATCTGGGCCCGGCAGGCCGGTTACCGCCATATCATCCTGGCGGGGCATTCCCTGGGCGCAAACAAGGTGATCTATTATCTCTCCCGGCATCACGACAGCCGGGTGAAGCACTTCTTCCTGCTGAGCCCTGCCAACCTGTCCTATATGATGTCCGGAGTGACGGAGCGCGAGAAGCAGGTCATCCGGGAAATGGTCGGGAGCGGACGGGGAAACGAGATGCTCCCGTTCCCGTTCATGGGCTGGGTGGAATGCATCGCCTATACGGCCTGGGACTGGCAGTTCTCCGGCCTGCTCAACAACGTCTGGACAGAACCGGATGGGGACTTTTCCCAGTGCGGACAGATCACCCACACCGGGGCGCTGCTAATCGGCACCTATGACAACTTCACCAACGGCGATCCGGCAGGCTTCCTGCGAAACATCAACGCGTACATGCCGACGGCGAGCGTAAACAAGCTGATCTTCATCGAAAAGACGGGACACACCTATCAGATGAAGCATCAGGAGGTGGCGGACAGGATCCTAAAGCAGCTGCAGGAATGGAGGAAAGACGATGCCGTTCATCATTGCGCGGGTTAATGGGCCAGGCGATCGAGCTGGTGCCCGGAAAAAACGAAAGCTGTCTTATGCCCGGCATCGAAGACAGCTGCCGTTTATCTGCGCGGGGACGGAACGCAGAAGGCAGCATACATCGAAGCCGCCATCTTCGAAAATGAAGACCATGTGGGATTTGACGCTTTCGCGGCTGCGACGACCGATATTTTCAGGCAGGTACTGGGCATCCCGCCGAAAAACATCTACATCGGATTCGACGATATTATCAGTTCTTCATTGCCTGTCTTTCCATAAGTTTCTTCGTCCATGTCGCGGTACGCAAGGGACTTTGCAATTTTTCTTGTGCTCTGTTGATAGTGCCAGATGGTTTGTGCGGCATTTCCTTTTCCCATCTGGTCGGAAAAAAATTTTTCCGCCAGACTGCCGAACGCCTCTCCCCCTTTCCCCACGGATGACGCAACAACCATTTTTCCTCTCTTGGTACGCACATACAGCGCCCCTTTCGATATAGTTGCAACCGTCCGCATTCAGGTAACACGATTTTCCCCGATTTCAGGTTACACGATTCCGGAAAAAGCGATCCTTTCCTAAATATTTGCAAATAACAAAAAATAGTGTTCAGGCTATGCACCCAAACACTATATCTTGTGGCGGAGAAGGAGAGATTCGAACTCTCGAACCCTTTTACAGGTTACACGATTTCCAGTCGTGCGCCCTCGACCAAGCTAGGCGACTTCTCCATCTTCAGTTGTGCCTTTTCAGGCTGT